>JAKFCL010000093.1:0-3423 GCA_036676665.1 Arenimonas sp.
CAGCGTGAACCAGTCGGCGAGCTGGAACTCGCGCAGCATCGAGAAATGGCGCTTGGTCATCGCTGGCCCCGGGGTGGCATTGGCGACAGCGTGCCAAAGCCGGTGTGAAGCCGGCAACTGCGGGTATATGAAGAAGTGCCTGCGCTGGCTAGGCCTGTTTTCCAGGCCTGTCATGCCAGGCCTGTCGTGCCGAGCGCAGCGAGGGATCTGGTTCGGGCGGGGAAAGCAGATCCGTCGCTGCGCTCGGGAGGACAAGGTCCCTTTGGACTGGCCTGGCTTGGCGTTGCCTGGCCCGGGCTTGTCCTAGCGCGGGATCGCGAGATGGCCGGGGCCCAACGCCGCGCTGCCGCGCGGCGTGGTCGCGATCACCGCATCGACGGGTAATGCGCCCTTGCCGTCCAGGTAGGCATCGACGCGATCCAGCGCGGCGTAGACGTACGGCAACATCGGCACGAAGCGCGCGGCGTAGTCCGGGAAACCGAGGAAAGCGTCGAAGTGCTCGGCATTGTGGACCTGCCAGTAGCGTACCTCGCGGCCGGCCGCCCGCGCGGCTGCGACATACGGTGCGCTGGTGAAAGACGCTGGCACGAGGCCGTCGTCGAGGCCATGGACCACGATCACCGGCAGGCCGGCGCGCGGCAGCGCGGCGCGGGTTTCGGCAATGCCCTTGCGCACCCGGTCGGTGTCGGCGCCCTGCCCGTCCCACAGCGCGCGCAGGCACTGCAGGCCGGCGATGGTGAAGTCCGGTGGCGCCATCTTGGTGTCGACCAGGTTCACGCCGTTGCCCGGCGGGATGCCGGCGCTGTCGGACCACCACGCCGCGCGTTCGGCATCGGTCGCCGGGCGCAGGCTCACGTCCGCGTCCTGCGCGGAGAACGAGTAGCCGCAGGGATGCTCGCCCACGCCGTAGCGGCCGTAGGCTGAGGCATACGTCACCGCCACCGAGCGCCACAAGTCGAAACCACTCGACGCCGCACCCGAGCGCATCGCCGCGTCGGTCCAGCCAGTGGCGCGCATCGCGTCGTAGGCCGATTTCGCCTGCTCGGCCAAGGTTTCGCCGGACACCAGCCCCAGCGACTTCAACGTCGCGCAACGCAGCGTCCACCACGGATCCACCGTGGCACGCATCGGCGGCTGCGCCATCGACGCCGGATCCAGGTGCAGCAGCGCGCAGGGCTGCAGCAGGGCCGCTTCGGTGGCGTAGTCGTACAGCGCCCGGCTGCCCGGCGCTTCGAGGTAAATGTTCGGTTCGCCGGCGACCACCGCATCCAGCCAGCGGCCTTCCAGCTCAGCCGCGCGCAGCACCGCGCCGCCGCCGTTGGAAATGCCGACCGCGATCACCCGGGTGTTGTCGAAGGTGAACGGCGCGGCATCGGGCAGCGCCTCGCCCAGCACCTGCAGTGCGTACTGCGCGGCCTGCTGCACGTGGAGCCCCCAGTCGGCCTCGGGGTTGTCCTGCGAATGCGCGTGGCGGAAGGCGACGCCCTTCGCGCCCGCAGGCACCTCCGGCGCGAACGCGAGGCCACCGTCGGCCACACCGCCGCTGGTGCCATCCACGCGCACGCCGATGCCGGCATCCAGGTCGAAATAATCCGTGCCCGCGCCCTTGTCGGTATAGGCGACGGCGCAACCCTTCGGCAGGCCCCACGCGCCGGCGACCGCGATCGCCCCATAGATGCCGCGCGAACCCGATGCCGGCGCAACGACCACGCAGCGCTTGCCCTTGTCGAAGCCGTCCGGCACCTGCACCAGCACGCGATGCGGCTGGGCCGCGCCCGGGACCCGAGCCAGCGCCGAGAACTCGCGTCCCGGCACCGCCTGCGTGGTGCCGTAGAGGCTGCCGTAACCGCCGCCAGGCGCCAGGTCGGCGATGCCGCGCCAGTTGCTCCAGATCGCGCGCCGGCGCAACTCGGCGGCGGTGGGATGCCGCGCATCGGCGAACGCCGGCGGCGCCACCGCACGCAGGCCGCCAAGGCCGAGGCCGGCGGTCAGCAGGTCGTCGCCGCCGCGGTGGTCGCTGGCGCGTTGCGAAGTGAACATGGCGTTCTCCGGAACGGCATCCGCCGATGCGGCACGTTGCGGCATCGCGGTGCATGCGGCCAGTACAAGGACAACGGCGGCGACGGAGGCATGGTGGATGGCGTTCATGCCGCCACCCTAGCAAGCGCCGGCACCGATGGCATCGTACTTTCGTCCGCCCTCGGCGGCATCGGCGCCCTGCTAGGCTAGGCGCTTCCCCACCCTGCGAGGCACCCATGGCCACGCGTTGCATCCTCGTCACCGGCGCCGGCAGCGGCATCGGCGCCGGCATCGCCCAAGAACTGGCCGCGACCGGCCACCACCTCGTCGTTACCGACGTCGATCGCGAAGCCGCCGAGGCAGTCGCCGCGCGGATCCGGGCCGCGGGCGGCTCGGCCGAGGCGCTGGTGCTCGACGTCACTTCCGACGACAGCGTCGCCGCGGCACTGGCCGCGGTTTCGCGCCCGGTCGAGGTGCTGGTCAACAACGCCGGCCTGCAGCACGTGGCGCCGCTGGAGGAGTTCCCGATCGCCAGGTGGGACTTGCTGGTGCAGGTGATGCTGGTCGGCGTCGCCCGCCTGACCCGCGCGCTGTTGCCGGGGATGCGCCAGCGCGGCTTCGGCCGCATCGTCAACATCGGCTCGATCCACTCGCTGGTAGCCAGCCCGTACAAGAGCGCGTATGTCGCCGCCAAGCACGGCCTGCTCGGTTTCTCCAAGGTGCTGGCGCTGGAAACCGCCGACACCGACATCACCATCAACACCATCTGCCCGACCTACGTGAAAACGCCGCTGGTGGACAAGCAGATCGCCGACCAGGCGCGCACCCGCGGCATCCCGGAGGCGCAGGTGGTCCGCGAGGTGATGCTCAAGCCGATGCCCAAGGGCGTGTTCATCGGCTTCGACGAGCTGGCCGGGATCGCCGCGTTCCTGATCTCGCCGCCGGCGCGCAACATCACCGGGCACACCATCGACGTGGACGGCGGCTGGACCGTGCAGTGACCTGCCTGGCGACCGCCGCGCAATGCCGACCCTGCTGATCGCCGACGACCATCCACTGTTCCGCGCCGCGCTGCGCGGCGCCGCGGCCGATGCCGTCGCCGACCTCGCGGTGCGCGAGGCCGACTCCCTCGACGGCGTGCTCGCGGTGCTCGAGGCCGAGCCCGACATCGACCTGGTGCTGCTCGACCTGCACATGCCCGGCAACCATGGCCTCGCCGGGCTGGCGGCGATCCGCGCCCAGTTCCCGGGCGTGGCCGTGGTAGTGGTCTCGGCCAACGACGATCCGCGCGTGATCCGGCGCGCGCTCGACCACGGCGCCGCCGGCTACCTGCCCAAGAGCACCGGCCTGGACGAGTTGCGCGACGCGATCCGAACGGTGATGGCCTGCGAGCAATGGCTGCCG
>JAKFCL010000094.1:0-3340 GCA_036676665.1 Arenimonas sp.
TCGCCGCAGCAGTTCCGGGTGCTGGCGCTGGTCGCCGACGGCCTGCTCAACAAGCAGATCGCCGACCGCCTCGGCATCCAGGAGCGCACCGTCAAAGCGCACCTGACCGCGATCTTCGAGCGCCTGGACGTGCGCAACCGCACCCAGGCCGGGGTCGTGCTGCGCGAGCTGGAACTGAGCGATCCGGCGCGCCAACTGGAGCGCTGAGGCGCCCGGCGGCAGCCGCGCGGCGTCGACGCCGCGACCACCGTCCGCGGACTAGGCTCGAACCGGTCGGAGCCGCCGCGAGGGCGGTTGCGACCCCCCACGGAGAACGCCATGGCAACCTATCGCAAGCAAAGCAGCAGGAGCGTGGACGAGGTGTTCGCGCGAATCCAGGACACGGCCAAGGCGAACGGTTTCGGCGTCCTGCACTCCTACGACTTCAAGCAGATCCTCGCCGACAAGGGCCACCCGATCGCGCACGAATGCCGGGTGCTGGAAGTGTGCAATCCGCAGCAGGCCAGCGAGGTCCTGGGCTTCGACATGGGATTGAACATGGCCCTGCCCTGCCGCATCTCGGTGTACGAGGACGGCGCGGCGACCACGGTCGCGATGCTTCCGCCCTCGGCCCTGCTTGAGCTCGTGTCGCAGGATCCGCGCATCGCCCCGGTCGCCGCGGCGGTGGAACGCAGCATGGAACGGATCATCGACGAGGCGCTGTAGCGGTCCTCAGTCGACGGCCCGGGCGACGCCGCGCGCCGCCAGCAGGCGATCGAGCACCGACTTCAACGCCAGCGGCTTCAACGGCTTCATCAGCAGCGGCAGGCCCGCCTCCTGCACGGCGGCGCGCACCTGCGGGCCGGCATCGGCGCTGAGGATCACCGCCGGGCGCGCGCCATGCCGGTCGCGCAGGCGCCCGTGCACCGCCACGCCGGTGTCGCCGCCGTCGAGGTGGTAGTCGAACAGCCACAATTCCGCCGGCGATGCCCGCATCGCCGCATCCGCGGCATCGCCATCGGCCGCGTCCTGGACGATGCAGCCCATGCCTTCGAGCAACTGCCGCAGGCCGGCGCGCGCCGGCGCTTCGTTGTCGAGCAGCAGCACGCGGGCACCCGCCAGGCCGCTGCGCGCAGGAGCCGGCGCCGGCGGGATCGCGGGCGACGGCATGCGCGGCAACGACAGCGCGAAGATCGTGCCCGCCCCGACCCGGCTGCGCAGCAGCAGCGGGGCGTCGAGCAGGTGCGCGATGCGGTCGGCGATCGCCAGCCCGAGGCCCAATCCCTGCCCCGGCGCATCGTCGCCGCGCCGGAACTCCTCGAAGATCGTCGCCTGCTGCTGCGGGGAAATGCCGATGCCGGTGTCGTGCACCTCGATGCGCACGCCGCCACCCTGCCTGCGCACGCCCAGCAGCACCCCGCCATGCGCGGTGTAACGCACCGCATTGGCGAGGAAGTTCTGCAGCACGCGGCGCAGCAGTTGCGGATCGCTGCGGACCCAGGCGGACGTGGGCACGTATTCGAAGGCGAGCCCGCGGTCCGCGGCCAGCGCCCGGAATTCGGAAGCCAGTGGTTCCAGCACCTCGGCCAGTGCGAATGCGCGCGGCTCCGGCACCAGGCCGCCGGCTTCCAGCCGCGACATGTCGAGCAGGCCCGTGATCAGGTCGGTGGTGGAATCCAGCGCGCCGCGGACCTGGCGCACGGATTCCCGCTGCGCCGCCCCGGCGACCTGCCGCGCCAGCGCGTCGGTGAACAGGTGCGCGGCGTGCAGCGGCTGCAGCAGGTCGTGCCCGATCGCGGCGAGGAAGCGGCTCTTGGCGTCGTTGGCGCGCTCGGCCTCGCGCTTGGCGACCTCCAGGTCGCTGGTGCGCTCGACCACGCGCTGTTCCAGCGTTTCGTTGGATTGCAGCAACGCGGTTTCGGTGCGGCGGAACGCGGTGACGTCGGTGAAGGTGGCGACGAATCCGCCACCGGGCATCGGGTTGCCGCGGATCTCGACGATGCTGCCATCCGGGAATACGCGTTCGGTCAGGTGCGGGGTGCCGGCGCGCATGTGCGCCAGGCGCCGCTGCAGGGCGCGCGCAGGATCGCCGCCGGGCGGCATCCGCTCCAGTGCCCAGCCGGCGAGCCGCGCGATCGGCGTGCCGACCTGCAGCAGCGCTTCCGGGTAACCGAACAGCTCGGCATAACGACGGTTCCAGGCCACCAGCCGCAGCTGCGCATCGACCACGCTGATGCCTTGGCTCATGTTCTCCAGCGCCGCTTCCAGCACGCGCTGGTTGAAGCGCAGGTCGCGCGAGGCTTCGCCGACGATCGCCGCGACCGTGTCCAGGTGCCCGGCCTCGCGGCGCGCGGCGTCCAGCAACACGCGCGCCGAGGCCGACCCGAGCACCGCAGCCAGTTCGCGCTCCACCTGCGCTTCGGTCTGCGCCGGAACCGCTCCGGTGGCGGGGGCCTGGTGCAGCAACTGGTCGACGCGATCGCGGGCGAGGAAGCGCGATCCGGCATCGCGCAGGGTCTGCGCATCGAGGCCGCGGCGCGCGCGCCGCGGCGCCTCGCGCCGCCACAGCGCGACCAGCACCGTGGCCGCGGTGCCCACGAACAGGCTGGCGCCGACCGCGCGGCCGAGCCGGCTCCAGCCGGTCAGCCCGAACAGGCCGTCCGACGACAGCCAGCCCAAGCCGAACGGCCCAAGCCGCAGCCATCCCGGTGCGATCCCGCGCAAGTCCAGCGCCATCGGCAGCAGCATCACCCAGCACCAGACCGTGAATCCGGCCAGCACGCCCGCCACCGCCGCGCGCGGCGGCGTCTGCGGCCGCCACACGGCGAACCCGAGCGCCGGCACCAGCGTCGCCAGCGCCGAGAACGACACCGCGCCAACATCGGCCAGCGCCTCGCTGCCGGCGACCACGCGGCTGTAGGCCCAGGCCAGCAGCATGATCGCGACGATGCCCACGCGCCGCAGCGCGAGCACGCTGCCGCGCAGGTCGCTGCCGTCGTTGCGCGACCACGCCCCGCGCAACAGGCCCGGCGCGAACCAGTGGTTGCCGATCATCAGGCTCAGCGTCAGCGTGCTGACGACCACCATCCCGGTCGCCGCGCTCAGGCCGCCGAGGAACGCGAACAGCGCCAGCGCGTGCTGGCCCTGCGACAACGGCAGCGCCAGCACGTACAGGTCCGACGGCACGCTGCCGCCCAGCAGCGCCTCGCCGGCGCGCGCCAGCGGCAGCACCGGCAGTGCGATCAGCAGCAGGTACAGCGGGAACAGCCAGCGCGCGGTGCGCACGTGGCGGCCGTCGCGGCACTCCACCACGGCGACATGGAACTGGTGCGGCAGGATGAACATCGCGAACGCCCCGAGC
>JAKFCL010000095.1:0-6079 GCA_036676665.1 Arenimonas sp.
GGCGCGACTCGGGGAGGAAGAGTGAACGCCAACGCTACAGCCAATCTAGTGGGTATCACCGGCATCGCCCGGCGCCTCGTTCTGGACGGTGTCCTGGGCGAAACCGACGCGCGCAAGGCCCTGGACGAGTCCGGCAAGCAGAAGAAGCCGGTCCACCTGTACCTGCTCGAGAAGAAACTGGTCACCTCCGCGCACATCGCCGGCGCGAACGCGATCGAGTTCGGCATGCCGCTGTTCGACACCGGCTCGCTCGACTTCTCCCAGGCCGCGACCAAGCTGGTCAGCGAGGAGCTGATCACCAAGCACCAGGCCCTGCCGCTGTACAAGCGGGGCAACCGCCTGTTCGTCGGCATCTCCGACCCGACCAATACCCGGGCGCTGGACGAGATCAAGTTCGCGGCCAACCTCACCGTCGAACCTATCCTGGTCGACGAGGACAAGCTGCGCCGGGCCATCGAAACGGCGCTGACCCAGACCGACAAGATGGACGACAGCGACTCCGAGGGCCTGGAGACGCTCGAATCCACCGGCGGCGAAGACGACGGCGAGTCGAGCCTGGCCGACACGAAGGGCAACGACGACACGCCGGTGGTGCGCTTCGTCAACAAGGTGCTGCTGGACGCGATCAAGCGCGGCGCCTCGGACATCCACTTCGAGCCGTACGAAACCGAGTTCCGCGTCCGCCTGCGCATGGACGGCATCCTGCGCGGCGTCGCCAAGGCGCCGGTCAAGCTGCACCCGCGCATCACGGCGCGCCTGAAGGTCATGGCGCAGCTCGACATCGCCGAACGCCGGCTGCCGCAGGACGGCCGCATCAAGCTCAACATCTCCAAGACCAAGCAGATGGACTTCCGCGTCTCCACCTGCCCGACGCTGTTCGGCGAGAAGGTGGTGCTGCGACTGCTCGACGGCAGCGCCGCGAAGCTCGGCATCGACAAGCTCGGCTACGAGGAAGACCAGAAGAAGCTCTATCTGGACGCGCTGTCCAAGCCGTACGGGATGATCCTGGTCACCGGTCCCACGGGTTCCGGCAAGACGGTGTCGCTGTACACGGGCCTGAACATCCTCAACACCGAAGAGCGCAACATCTCCACCGCCGAGGACCCGGTCGAAATCCGCGTCCCGGGCATCAACCAGGTGCAGATGAACGTCAAGAAGGGCATGACGTTCGCGGCCGCGCTGCGCAGCTTCCTGCGCCAGGACCCGGACGTCATCATGGTCGGCGAGATCCGCGACCTGGAAACCGCCGAGATCGCCGTCAAGGCGGCCCAGACGGGTCACCTGGTGCTGTCGACGCTGCATACCAACGACGCCCCGCAGACGGTGTCGCGCCTGATGAACATGGGCATCGCGCCGTACAACATCACCTCGTCGGTGACGATCATCATCGCCCAGCGCCTCGCCCGGCGCCTGCACGACGCCTGCAAGAAGCCCATCACCCTGCCCGACAACGCCCTGCTCGCCGAGGGCTACACGCCCGAGGAAGTCAAGGCGGGCATCACGCTGTACGAAGCGGTCGGCTGCGACGACTGCAACGACGGCTACAAGGGCCGCGTCGGCATCTACCAGGTGATGCCGATGGCCGAGAACATCCAGAGGATCATCCTGGAGGGTGGCAACGCCCTGCAGATCGCCGAGGCCTCGCTGGCCGCCGGCGTGCGCGACCTGCGCGGATCCGCCCTCTACAAGGCCCGGCAGGGCGTGACCAGCCTGGCCGAAATCAACCGCGTGACCAAGGACTAAGCCATGGCGACCACAGCAGCGAAGGCTCCCGCCGTTCGCACCAACGTGCTCGAGAACTTCACGTGGGAGGGCACCGACAAACGCGGCGTCAAGATGACCGGGGAAACCTCGGCCAAGAACGCCAGCATGCTGCGCGCCGAGCTGCGCAAGCAGGGCATCAACCCGACGGTGGTGCGCACCAAAGGCAAGCCACTGTTCGGCAAGGCCGGCAAGTCGATCACGGCCCAGGACATCTCGGTTTTCAGCCGGCAGATCGCCACGATGCTCCAGGCCGGCGTGCCGATGGTGCAGAGCTTCGAGATCCTGGCCACCGGCCAGAAGAACCCGCGCATGCGCGACATGCTGATCGACATCCGCGACAACATCGCCGGCGGCAGCTCGCTCAGCGAGGCGATGGCGCGGCACCCGGTGCAGTTCGACCTGCTCTACCGGAACCTGACCCGAGCCGGCGAAGGCGCCGGCGTGCTGGACATCGTGCTCGACACGGTCGCCACCTACAAGGAACGCACCGAGGCGCTGAAGGGCAAGATCAAGAAGGCTCTGTTCTACCCCGCCGCCGTCATCGCGGTGGCGATGCTGGTCAGCGCGGTTCTGCTGATCTACGTCGTTCCTCAGTTCGAGGACGTGTTCAAGGGCTTCGGCGCCGAGCTGCCCGCCTTCACCCAGATGATCGTCAACGCTTCGCGGTTCCTCACGTCGTACTGGTGGCTGGTGCTCGGCATCGCAGTGGGTACGGTCTTCGGCTTCCTGTTCCTTTACAAGCGCTCGCCGGCGCTGGAGCGCAACGTCGACCGCCTGATGCTGAAACTGCCGGTGATCGGCCAGATCCTGCACCAGTCGGCGATCGCCCGCTTCGCCCGTACGCTGGCGCTGACCTTCAAGGCCGGCGTGCCGCTGGTCGAGGCGCTCGACACCGTGGCCGGCGCCACCGGCAGCATCGTCTACAACGACGCGCTCAAGCGCGTGCGCGAGGACGTGTCGGTCGGCTACCAGCTCAATGTGGCGATGAAGCAGGTGAACCTGTTCCCGCACATGGTGGTGCAGATGACCGCAATCGGCGAAGAGGCCGGTGCGCTCGACACCATGCTGCTCAAGGTCGCCGAGTTCTACGAGCAGGAAGTCAACAACTCCGTCGACGCCCTGGCCAGCCTGATCGAGCCCTTCATCATGGTGGTGATCGGCGTGCTCGTCGGCGGCATGGTGATCGGCATGTACCTGCCGATCTTCAAGCTAGCCGCGACGGTCGGCTGACCGCTCCGCATGCTGGAAGCCCTCCAGGCCTCGGCCGGGCTCGCGCTCGGCCTGGCCTTCGTGTTCGGGCTGCTGGTCGGCAGCTTCCTCAATGTCGTGATCCTGCGGCTGCCGCCGCGGCTTGAATGGCACTGGCGGCGCGACAGCCGCGAGATGCTGGAACTGCCCGAATCGACCGAGCCCTGCCCTCCGGGCATCGTCGTGCAGTCGTCGGCCTGCCCGAAATGTGGACACAGGCTGGCGCCGTGGGAAAACCTGCCGCTGCTCAGTTTCGTGCTGCTGCGCGGGCGCTGCCGCGGCTGCGGCATGGCGATTTCCTGGCAGTACCCGGCGGTGGAGCTGCTGACCGGCGTGATGTTCGCCGCCTGCGCCTGGCGATTCGGCGCGAGCCCGGAGGCCCTGGCGGCGATGGTGTTCAGCGCGATGCTGGTGGCCATGTCGGGCATCGACCTGCGCACGACCCTGCTGCCCGACCAGCTGACCTACCCGCTGCTGTGGATGGGCCTGGGCCTGGCGACGATCCCGATGTTCGTGACGCCGGTGCAGGCGATCTGGGGCGGCCTGGCCGGCTACCTGAGCCTGTGGACGGTCTACCAGGCCTTCCGGTTGCTGACCGGCAAGGAAGGCATGGGCTTCGGCGACTTCAAGCTGCTGGCGGCCCTCGGCGCCTGGTGCGGCGGCTGGGCGATCCTGCCGATCGTGCTGATGTCTTCCTTCATCGGTGCGATCGTCGGTTCGCTGTGGATCGGACTGCGCGGCCGCGACCGGGCGACGCCGATCCCCTTCGGCCCCTACCTGGCCGCGGCCGGCTGGGTGCAGCTGCTCTGGGGCGCGCAGATCCTGCAGGCCTACAAGGCCTGGTTCCGGCTGGACTGAGCCGATGGCCGACGTCGTTGTCGCGGTCACCGGCGGCGTGGCGTCCGGCAAGTCGGAAGCCACGCGCGCGTTCGAGGCGCTCGGCATCCGGGTCGCCGACGCCGACGTCGCTGCCCGCGCGGTGGTCGAACCGGGGCAGCCGGCGCTGGCGGACATCGCCGCAAGCTTCGGCGCCGGCATGCTGGCCGCCGACGGCACCCTCGATCGCGCGGCGATGCGCCGGCACGTCTTCGCCGACCCGCAGGCCCGGCTCGCACTGGAAGGCCTCCTGCACCCGCCGATCCGGCGCTGGCTGCAGGCGGCCTGCGCCGCCGCCCCGGGGCCCTATGTGGTGGCGGCAATCCCCCTGCTGGCCGAGGGTGGCGGCCGCGCCGCCTATCCGTGGCTGCACCGGATCCTGGTCGTCGACGTGCCCGAGCCCGTGCAGAGGGAGCGGCTGATGGCCCGCGACGGCGTCGATGCCGCGCTGGCGTCGGGCATGATCGCGGCCCAGGCCAGCCGCGCCCGCCGACTGGCGATCGCCGACGACGTGATCGTCAACGACGGGCCGCTGCAGCACCTGCGCGCGTCGGTGGCCCGGCTGGACGCGCTCTACCGGCGGACCGCCTAGCGCGGCCAGAGGTTGCGGATGCCGGCGACGCCCTGGCCGCCATGGCGGCGCGCGGTGGCGACGTCCGCCGGCCGCATCCCGCCCAGCGCGTAGATCGGCAGCGAAACGTCCTCGCGCAACTGCGAGAACCGGTCCCAGCCCAGCGTCGCGGCACCGGGGTGGCTTTCGGTGGCGCGTACCGGCCCCAACACGGCGAAATCGGCGCCGATGCGCTCCGCCTGTGCCAGTTCGGCGGCATCGTGGCAGGAGGCGGCCACCGGCAGTCCTGGCGGCAGCGGCCGCGCCGACAGCGCCATCAGCTGCGCCGACCGCAGGTGCACACCGATGCCCAGGTCGGCCGCCAGTCCGGGTTCGCCGTTGACCAGCAGCTGGGCGCCCCGGGTCCCGCACAGGATCGCCGCGTCCCGGGCCAGCGCCGCCAGCGCTGCGGCCGGGAGCCCGCGGTCGCGCAGCTGGATGCGGCGCACGCCGGCCGCCAGCGCCCGGTCCAGCCGGGCCATCAGCACGGCCCGGTCGAGCGGCTCGTCGGTGATCAGGTAGCGGGTCGAATCGAGCAGGGCCGCCACCACCGGCCGGTCGGCCGGCGGCATCGGGTAGCTGGAGAGCTTTTCCGGCGGCGCCCAGGCCAGCGCTTGGCGCTCGCGGCCGCGCGGCGTGCCCTCGTAGGCGGTGACGGTGTGGACGTCCAGCACGATCCGCTTGGACGGATAGGCCTGCGGCACCGAGATGAAAGGCTCGGCCGCGAGCACCCGGATCCCGAGCTCCTCGTGCAGCTCACGGTCGAGCGCCTGCAGCGCGGTCTCGCCCGGCTCGACCTTGCCACCCGGGAATTCCCAGGCGCCGGCCAGGTCTCGGCCGGCGGTCCGCCGCGCCAGCAGGATGCGGCCACGGACGTCGCGCAGCACGCCGGCGACGACATGGACGCGATCGCTCCGGCCCGGTGGCATCCGTCAGTGGCCCTGCCTCAGTCCAGGCGGCCGTGGCATTGCTTGTACTTCTTGCCGCTGCCGCACGGGCAGGGCTCGTTGCGCCCGACCTTCGGCGCGTCGCGCAGCTGCGGCTGCGCCAGCACGCCCTGGCCCTGGGACGCCTGCGCGGTCGCCTCGGCGGCTTCCTCGTCGGCGCCGTAACCACCGGTCTCGGGATGCTGGAACTGCATCCGCCGCGTCTGCGCCTCGAGCTTGGCGCGTTCGGCCGCTTCCATCGCCGCCACTTCGGCCTCGTCGCGGATGCGCACGCGCGCCAGCAGCGACACGACCTGCAGCTTCACCTTGTCGAGCATCTCGGAGAACAGCTCGAAACTCTCGCGCTTGTACTCCTGCTTGGGCTGCTTCTGGGCGTAACCGCGCAGGTGGATGCCCTGGCGCAGGTAGTCCATGCGCGCCAGGTGTTCCTTCCAGTTCTGGTCCAGAACGTTGAGCATCAGGTGCTTTTCGAGGTGGCGCATCATCTCCGGGCCCAACTGGGCCTCCTTGAAGGCGAACAGCGACTCGAAGGCCTTCTGCGCGCGCTCCAGGATGCCGTCGGCGTCGATCGCCTCCTCCTGGCTGGCCGCCGACTGCAGGTCGACCGCCAGGCCGAATTCGTCGGACAGCGCCC
>JAKFCL010000096.1:0-2792 GCA_036676665.1 Arenimonas sp.
CCGGGAGTCGGCAGGCCCGCCCGGCGCGATGTCCGGGCCCCGCACGAGGACCTCGCCATGAACACCCGGTTCCGTTCCGCCCGCGCCGCCCTCGGGCTGGCCGGCGTCCTGATGGCCGCCGCGATGCCGGCTTCCGCGACGGAAGCCGCCGCGCCGGCGCCGGCCCTGGAGGCGTCGTCGATGCCCGCGGCCGCCCCCGTTCCGCTGGTGCGGCAGGCGCCGCTGGCGCCGGTCGATGCCCTGGCCGTGATCGAGGGCGCTTCGCCGCCGCAGGTGCTGGACGTACGTTCGGCCGACGAATTCGCCGCGGGGCATGTGCCCGGCGCCGTGCTGATCCCGCACGACGAGCTCGCCGTGCGCCTGGCCGAACTGGACAAGGCGCGGCCGGTGCTCGTGTACTGCCGCAGCGGCCGCCGTTCGACGATCGCCGAGGACCTGCTGGCGGCCGAAGGGTTCCAGGTCCGGCAGATCGACGGCAGCTGGCTGCGCTGGCAGGAAGAAAAACTCCCGGTGCAGATGCCCGGAAGCGAACCCGAAACCGAGGACGCCGAATGAGCCCGCGATTCCCGCAGATCGCCCTGATCGGTGCACCCACCGACATCGGCGCCGGCCATCGCGGCGCGTCGATGGGTCCGGAGGCGCTGCGTGTCGCCGGGCTGGTCGAGGCGCTGCGCGATCGCGGCCTGGACATCGTCGACACCGGCAATCTCGCCGGCCCGTTCAATCCGTGGCAGCCGCCGCACGACGGTTACCGCCACCTGGAACAGGTGGTGGACTGGAACCGCGCGGTGATGGAGGCGTTCGCGCTGCAGCTGCGCGAAGGGCGGCTGCCGGTGCTGCTCGGCGGCGACCACTGCCTGGGCGTGGGCAGCATCACCGCGGTGGCGAAGCACTGCCGCGACACCGGCAAGAAGCTGCGCGTGCTGTGGCTCGACGCGCACGCCGACTTCAACACCAGCGAGGTGACGCCGTCGGGCAACGTGCACGGGATGCCGGTGGCCTGCCTGTGCGGCCGCGGCCCGAAGGCGTTGACGCACCTGGGCGGCGACGCGCCGGCGCTGCAGCCGGCCGACATCCGCCAGATCGGCATCCGTTCGGTCGACCCGGGCGAGAAGAAGCTGGTCAAGGAATACGGGCTCGACGTCTACGACATGCGCTACATCGACGAGGTCGGCATGAAGCGGGCGATGGAGGAGGCGCTGGAAGGCATCGACGACGACACCCATGTGCATGTCAGCTTCGACGTCGATTTCCTCGACCCGGGCATCGCCCCCGGCGTCGGCACGACGATCCCCGGCGGCCCCACGTATCGCGAGGCGCAGCTGGTGATGGAGATGATCGCCGACACCGGCCGGATGCGTTCGCTGGACATCGTCGAGCTCAACCCGGCGTTCGACGACCACAACCGCACCGGCCTGCTGGCGGTGGACCTGGTCGAAAGCCTGTTCGGCAAGTCCACGCTCATGCGGGATTGATTGCCCGGCCGCCCCGCGTTGACAGTGCCCCGCGGGCGCCTAGACTTCGCTCACCCTTCCCGGAGATCCCGATGAACCGCAGCCGCCAGATCCAGCTCGTCGTACTCGCCCTCGTCGCCGCGTTCGCCCTGTCCGCCTGCAATACCGTCCGCGGCTTCGGCCAGGACGTGAAGAAGGCCGGTGGCGAGCTCGAGGAAGCCGCGGAAGACGCCAGGAACTGAGCCTCCGCCCCCGCGCGACACGAAGAAGGCCGGGCATCGCCCGGCCTTCTTCGTTGCAGGTGCGCTCAGTACGGATCCGGCGCGAAGCCAACCGGGAACGCGTCCGGCGTGCCGTCGTGGCCGTAGTGGTGCCAGCGCGGCAGGATGCCGCGGGCGGCGAGCGCTTCGGCGGCGTCGTACCAGATCGACTCGACCTGGTTGGGGCGATGGCTCTGGCGTTCGAACTGCGTCACCGACGCCGACGACCAGCGGCGCTCGCCGTGGCCGGTGCCGAGCTGCTGCTGCGTCGCCAGGCGGCCGAGGTCGCGACGGCCTTCGGACGATTCCAGCGCCGGCGCGGCGGCATCGGCGGACGCGCGTTCCTGCGCCTTGCCGCTGGACGCGCCGGCCTGCGCCTCGGCGCGGTCGTATCCGTACGGGGGCGGCGCGGTCGGGCCCGGCGCGCCGGAATACGGCGAGTAGTACACCGGCGGCTCCGGCACGCGCACACGTTCGCGGAACGCCGCCACGCCGATCACGCCGACGTTGCCGGGCCGGCCGGTGCGTGCCGCGTAGCTGTCGCCGAGCGAGGTGAAGTGGAACTCGGCGATCTCCGACAGGTTCTTGCGCCAGCCGCGCACTTCCAGCCGCTGCCAGGGCTCGAGCACGTAGCCGCTCTGCTGGCTGCCGGCGGTCTGGCCGCTGATCGCATTGACACCGTCGACCGACACCACCGCCAGCACGCGGCCGCCGGTGAGGTTCTGCAGCACCACGGCGTAGCGGTGGCCGGGGCGGCCTTCGATGTAGTCGCGGCCGCGGTGCGGGTAGCGCGGCAGGTGTTCGCCGCGGTCGAGGTCGAGCACGGACAGGCTCACCAGCGGCTCGGCGCGGGCGCAGCCGGGCAGGATGGCGAGGGCGAGCAGGGTGGCGAGCAGGGCGGTGAGGCGGTTCATGACGGTGGCTCCGTGGTGGGCGCCGGGGTAAACGCCCGGGCGCCCGGAACGGGGTTGGCGGCCGGCCCGCGTTAAACTGCCGGCCGGTTTTCCAGCGCAGACCCCCATGCCCGCCACCCGTGTCCTGACCGGCATCACCACGTCCGGTACCCCGCATCTGGGCA
>JAKFCL010000097.1:0-8823 GCA_036676665.1 Arenimonas sp.
TCCGAGCGCCTGGCCTACGGCTACGACAACTCCCGCCGCCAGGGCCTGCCCCTGGCGGTCGCGCTGCCGACCACCGCCGACCAGGTCGTCGCCATCGTGCGGGCCTGCCGCGAATACCGGGTGCCGGTCGTCGCGCGTGGCCGCGGCACCAACACCACCGGGGCCAGCGTGCCGGGCGAGGACGCGCTGGTGGTGTCGTTCGAGCGCATGAACCGGATCCTGGCGATCCGCCCCGGCGACCGCGCCGCCGTCGTCGAGCCGGGGCTGCTCAACGGCGACCTGCAGGCGGCGCTGGCGCCGCACGGGCTGTTCTGGCCGCCGGACCCGACCAGCGCCGGCTACTGCAGCATCGGCGGCAACCTGGCCTGCGGCGCCGGCGGCCCGCGGGCGGTGAAGTACGGCGCCACCCGCGACAACGTGCTGGCGCTGGCCGCGGTCACCGGCACCGGCGAGTTGGTGCGGTTCGGCGCGGCGACCACCAAGGGCGCCAGCGGCTACGACCTGTCGCGGCTGCTGATCGGCTCGGAAGGCACGCTGGCGCTGATCGTCGAGGCGACCTTGCGATTGACGCCGGTGCCGACGGCGCGGCGCGCGCTGCGGGCGCTGTACGCGGATGTCGGCAGTGCGGCGGCCGCCGTCGCGCGGCTGATGGCGCAGCCGGTGACGCCATCGATGCTCGAGTTCATGGACGGCGAATGCGTGCGGCTGGCACGCGAGGTCGGTGGTGCGCAGATTCCACCGGCCGGCGCGCTGCTGATGATCGAGGCCGACGGCGACGAGGCGGTGCTCGCGCACGCGGTCGCCGCGCTGACCGCCGCCGCGCAGGGCCCGGGCTGCCTGGACGTCGCCGCCGCCGCCAGCGAGGCCGAACGCGAGGCGCTGTGGGCCGCGCGCAAGGCGCTGAGCCCGGCGCTGCGCACGATCGCCGCCGGCAAGATCAACGAGGACGTGGTGGTGCCGGTGTCGCGCATCCCCGACCTGGTGGCGGCGGTGCGCGCGGCGGCCGCGGCGCAGTCACTGCCGATCGTCGTGTTCGGCCACGCCGGCAACGGCAACCTGCACGTCAACATCCTGTACGACCCGGCCGATGCCGCCCAGGTCGCGCGCGCCGACGCCGCGCTGGAAGCCGTGTTCGACGCTGTGATCGCGCTCGGCGGCCTGGTCAGCGGCGAACACGGCATCGGCCTGGTCAAGCGCGAGCTGCTCGGCCGCTCGCTCGATCCCGGCGCGCTGGCGCTGATGCGCGGCATGAAGGCGCTGTTCGATCCGGACGGCATCCTCAATCCCGGCAAGGTCCTGCCGCCGGAGGCGCCATGACCGACGAGCACCCCGCCCCACCCCGCCGCGCGATCGCCGGCGCGCGCCCGCAGTCCGAACTGGAATCCCTGCTGACGGAAATCCGCGCGTGCCGGCTGTGCGAGGCGCACCTGCCGCTCGGGCCGCGGCCGGTGCTGCGCGCCAGCGCGACCGCGACGCTGCTGATCGCCGGCCAGGCGCCGGGCACGCTGGTGCACGGCAGCGGCGTGCCGTGGGACGACGCCAGCGGCGTGCGCCTGCGCGGCTGGCTCGGGCTGGACAAGCACGCGTTCTACGACGAGGCCAAGGTCGCGATCGTGCCGATGGGGTTCTGTTATCCCGGGCGCGGCGCGTCGGGCGACCTGCCGCCGCGACCCGAGTGCCGCGAGACGTGGCATCCGAAGCTGCTGCCGCTGCTGCCGAACGTCGCGCTGACGCTGGCGGTCGGCCAGTACGCGCAGCAGTACTTCCTCGGCGAGCGGCGCAAGAAGACGCTGACCGACACCGTCGCCGCGTGGCGCGAGTACGCGCCGGCCGTGTTCCCGCTGCCGCACCCGAGCCCGCGCAACATCGCGTGGTTCGTGCACAACCCGTGGTTCGAGGGCGAGGTGGTGCCCGCACTGCGGGCGCGGGTGGCGGAGCTGTTCACGACCGGCTGAGGCGGAGCGACTGCCCGGGCGACGGAGGTTTGCAGCCGTCAGGCCGGCGCCGCGGTGGTTTCCGGACACGGTGTCGACTCTTTCGCCCGCATCAGCCGCTGATCGCCGACGATGCGCCCGCCGTCGAGCACCAGCACGCGGTCGGCCGAGGCGATCGTCTCGGGGCGGTGGGCGATGATCAGGCGGGTGATGCGCAGGCTTCGGATCGCGTCGCCGACCTGCTTTTCGCGGGCGACGTCGAGGTGGCTCGTGGCCTCGTCGAGAAACAGGAACCGCGGCTGCCGGTACAGCGCCCGCGCCAGCATCACCCGCTGCCGCTGCCCGCCCGACAGCGAACTGCCCATGTCGCCGACGAGGCTGTGGTAACCCATCGGCAGCGCGGCGATGTCGGCATGCACGGCCGCCAGCGTCGCCGCGGCGACGATGCGGTCGTGGTCGGGCTCGGGGTCGCCGAAGGCGATGTTGTCGGCGAGCGAGCCGGCGAACAGCTGGTCGTCCTGCATCACCGCGCCGACCATCGCCCGGAATCCACGCCGGCCGATGCGCCCCATCGGCACGCCGTCGACGCGGATCTCGCCTTCGGCCGGTGGCAGCAGGCCCAGCAGCAGCTTCATCAGCGTCGACTTGCCGCCGCCGGACGCACCGACGATCGCCACGCATTCGCCCTCGCCGATCCGGAACGTGCAGTCGCGCAGCACCCAGGGTTCGCCATCGGCGTAGCGAAATCCCAGGGTATCCACCACCAGGCCCGATTCGCCCGGCACGACGACACCCGGGCCCGGCGCGTCGTCGTCGGGTTCGCTCAGCACGATGTCGGCCAGGCGTTCGCCGTGCAGGCGCAGCATCCGGAAATCGAGCATCCGGTCGATGAACGCCGCCACCCGCTGGGCGAACTGGTCGCGATACGCCAGGTAGGCGACCAGCATGCCGACGGTGAACGCGCCCTCCAGCGCCATGCGCGCCGCCAGCCAGACCACGAGCAGCCGCTCGCCGCCGAACAGCAGCTGGTTCGCCGAGGCCGCGCCGAGGCCGAGCCAACCGAGGCGCACCTCGGCGTTGGCGGTGTCGACGATCAGGTTGGCCTGCACGCCCTGCCGGCTGCCCTCCTCGCCGGCAACCTTCAGGCTCTGCATGCCGCGCAGCGATTCGAGCAGGTGGCCCTGCTGCCGCGCGGCGGCGACCAGCTGGTCCGCGGTGCCGCGGCGCAGCGGGCCGTACATCGTCGCGCGAACGGCGAGATAACCCACGACGGCCACGGCCGTCACCGCGGCCAGCGGCGGTGCGTACGCGAGCATCATCGCCAGCGTCGCGATCGCCATCAGCCCGTCGACCACGGCCTCGACCGCGCCCGTGGTCAGGCTGCGCTGCAGCGCCTGCACGGCGCCGAGCCGCGACACCACGTCGCCGAGCTGGCGCCGCTCGAAATAAGCCATCGGCAGCCGCAGCAGGTGCGTGAACACGTTGCCGACCCATTGCGTGCCCAGCCGCGCCGACAGGTGCAGCACCGTCCAGCCGCGCAGCAGGCCGATGCCGACCTGCAGCAGCAGCGCGCCGGCGAAGGCGATCGCCAGCAGCGCCAGCAGGTCGCGGTCGGCGGCGACCAGCGCCTGGTCGATGACCCACTGGACGAAGAACGGCGACAACAGCGCGACGCCCTGCAAGGCCACCGACAGCCCCAGCACCAGCGCGAGCCCGTGCCAGAGGCCGTGCACCGGGCCCGTCAGCTGCCGCAACCGGAGTGCCGGCGGGGCGGCGCAACGGCGGAACCCCGGCCCCGGCGACAACTCCAGCGCGACCCCGGTGAAGTGCCGCGACAGTTCGCCGGCCTCCAGCCAGCGCTCGCCGCCGCCGGGATCGAACACGTGGGCGCGGCCACGACGCCAGCGTGCCAGCACGACGAAATGGTTCATGTCCCAGTGCAGCACGCAGGGCAGCCGCAGCTTGCCGAGGTCCGCGGGCTCCAGCCGCAGCGGCCGCGGCTGCAGGTCCAGCGCCCGGCCGATCTCCAGCAGGCGCGACAGGCTCGCGCCCTTCAGCGACAGGCCGAAGCGCTGCCGAAGTTCGGGCAGGTCCGTGCGATGGCCGTGGTGGTCGGCGACCATCGCCAGGCAGGCCAGGCCACATTCGGCCGCCTGCGCCTGGGCGATCAGCCGCATCCGGCGCGGTTCCGTCCCAGCACGTGCAGCGCGAAGGCGGCGGTGATCGCCGGGAACAGCGCCAGCAGGGACAGCCACAGCAGCAGGTCGCCGAGATTGATCGCGGTGAAGCGCCCGGCGAACACCAGGCCGACATAGTTGGTGACCTTGCCGGTGGCCAGCGATTCGGCGACGTTGAGCACGAGCACGCCGCCCATCGCCCCGAACAGCGCGCGGCTGAACACGAACGCGGGGTTGGTCCCGGCCAGCGCCCGCGCGCCGAGGCGCAGCGCCAGATAGCCGGCTGCGAGCACCGCCCCCGACATTCCGAACCACACCATCGAATCCAGGCCGAACGCGCGCACGCCGTTGACGTGGTGCACGTTGCCCAGCAGAAGCGGGCCGTGCACCGTGGCCGCCGAGGGTGCGTACGCGAACGCGGCGATCGCGCGCGGCAGGGCATCCAGCAGCCCGAGGCAAAAGCCGGCCAGCTCGGGGAACCGCATCAGGATCTGTTTCATCTTCCGTCCTCCGTGGAGGCGTCGGCTGGCGCCAGCCAACGCCGGGTTCAGGGTGTCGCGGTCACTTCGTCGGGCAGGTGACTTCGACCTTGATGCCTTCGGGGTTGACTTCCATCGAGCCGCTGCAGCCTTCGCTGATGCCGTACGCGACGACCGCCAGCCCGGCCAGCGCGATGACGCCGGCGCCGATCGCGACGCCGATCACCAACGGATTGCCGCCTTCCACCATCTCGAGTTCGAACGAGGTCAGTTCACGCATCACACGCTCCTTCATGGCGCCCGCCGATCGCGGGCGGCCTCAACACATCACGCCTACCCGGGTCGGCCGCAAGGCGGTCATCGACGTCCGTCGACCCGGTCGTCGAATGCACCGGCGACGGCGCCGACCCGCGCGAACCCGCGTCGCAGCGCGCTGCGGCGAAAACGCCGCGTCGTGCCGACGGCGGATTCGCGCGGGCCGATCTCCGATCGCCTACACCGGCGGCCGCCTCCTTCGCACCGCCGCGAGTGGCAGGCGCGGCGCCCGCGACCGCGGCCCGCAGTGTCTGCAGCGGCTCGAGCACCCACTCCCAGAGCCGGCGGCGTTCACCCAGCAGGTGTGCCTCCAGCAGCAGGCCCGCACGCAGCGCCTGGTCGCGGCCCGCACCGGTGATCGACTGCCGCTCGGGCATCACGACGACGCGGAACACCGGCTCGGCGGACGGATCGGCGGACGGCATCGCGACACCCGACACGCGCAGCACGCGACCGGGCTGCTGCCCGTACTTCTGGAATGGATAGGCGGCGTAGCGCAGCAGCACGCGATCGCCCGGCGCGACAAACCCGATCGCATGCCCCGGCACCTGCAGATGCGCCTCCAGCGTGCTGGCCGCCGGCAGCAGCGACAGCAGCGGCTGGCTGGCCTGCACCGCCTGCCCCGGCTGCACCAGCAGCGTCGCGACCGCGCCGGTCAGCGGCGCCTGCACGAGGGACTCGCGACGCGCCAGCAGCTGGGTGTCCTCCTGCGCCAGCAGTGCCAGCGCACCGGCTTCGTCGGCCTCGAGCTGCGCGTGTTGTGCCGGCGCGGCGGCGACCGCCTGGTCGAACTGCGCCAACTGCCGGCGCAGCGCCAGCGCCTGCCGCTCGACCGACTGCAGCGAGGCCCGCTGTTCGAGCGCCGCCGACTCCTGCTGCTGCAGTTGCAGTTCGGCGACGAAATGCTGCGCCTGCAGGCGGCGATAACGCGAGAGCGTGGCCTCCGCCAGCGTCTGTTGGCGGCGGCGCGTTTCCAGCTCGGCGTCCAGGCCGGCGAGCTCGGCCAGCACGAGGCGGCGCTGGTGGGCGATGGCGTCGAGGTCGGCGAGCAGGCGTCGCCGCTGCGCGGCGTAGGTGGCGCGCAGGCCGTCCCGCCGCTGCTGCAATGACGAGGCCAGGGCTTCGCCGGTGCCGCCGCGGCGCGTGGCGCCCGGAATGGCGATCACTGCGACCGGATCGCCGGCGAGCACACGCTGGCCCTCCAGCACCGGCAGCCGCGCCACCGTGCCGGCCACCGGCGCCGTCACGCTCGACACGCCCAGGCTCGGCACCAGCTGGCCGACGACCCGCGTGCGCCGCGTGTATTCGCCCTGCGTCAGCCCGAGCGCGACCCCGAAACAGGCGAGCGCGGCCAGCGCCGCCAGCCAGCGCGCCGCCGGCGGCTGGTCGAGCGAGACGGCGCCCAGCCACGGCTGCCGGCGCGCCTGCAGCACCTCGGTGCGGAACAGCGGTTGCGACATCGGCGATCCCGTTCGTTCACCGGAGTGTGCGAACGGGCCACGCGCGGCACCCGGCGACGGGCGCGCGCGTCAGCGTAGGAAAACCCCTCGCGGACGGGCAGGACGTTTCGCGCGGCGGGAGCCGCCGCTCCCGCGGAACGGCCTACGGTGCCAGGCGCGCGCGCACCTGCGGCACCAGCACGTCGTGCGACGGGTGCCCCGGCACCGCCAGCTCCAGGTAACGCGCCAGCGCCGCGCGTTCGCCGGCGCGGTCGCGGCCCTTGAGCGCCTCGGCGCGCAGGTACCACGCGTACGGGTCGTCGGGCGCCTGCTCGAGCAGCGCGGCGCTGCAGTCGCGCGCCTTCGCCGCTTCGCCGCGGACGATCTGGATGTGGCAGTCGGTGCGGGTGCGATGCCAGCCATCGCGCTCGACGAACGCCCGGCCGGCCGCCGGCGTCGTGCGCCGGTATTCGAGTTCCTGCCAAACCGACAGCGTGTAGAAGTCCAGCGGCCGCAGCCGCAGCGAGGCGCCGAGGTCGCGGCCGGCCTCGTCGAGCGCGTCCTGGTACATCAGCGACTGGCCGCGCATCAGCCGGGTATGCGGATCATTGGGCGCGAAGCGGATCGCCTGCGACAGCAGCAGGATGCGGCCCCAGACCGCGCGGATCTCGCCGAGCTTGTCGGCGGCCCAGCGCAGCACCAGCGGATCGGGCACGGTGCGGGCGACGGCCAGCGCCGCGGCGGCGATTTCCGGCGTCGCCTCGGGCGGCGGCATGTCGTCGACGAAGGTCACGCGGGTGCGCATCGGCTCGCCGACCAGCGCGCCGAGGATGGGATTCGACAGCTGCCGTCCGCGCGCGTACTCGCCGACCTGCGCCAGCGCCTCGTCGCTGCCGCCCCAGCGCGGGTCGGCGGTCCACGCCATCTCGCGCACGAACTCGAACGCACTCGGCCCCCACTGCGAGCAGACTTCGAGGCCGCGCTTCATCAGCGCGTCGTCGCCGGTGAAGCGGGCGACGCGGATCGCCGCGACGCAGGCCGGGGTCAGCCGCGGCTCGGCATCCATCACCGCCTGCAGGTGCGGCGTGGCCTCGGCCGCGATGCGATGCATCGCCGCCATCGCCGCGGGCGGCGTGTTGGCGGCGAAATCGCTGCCGCGTGCGGCGATCGCCGCCTCGGTGCGCTGCCGGGCCAGCGCCATCCGCGCGAACACGCTGTCGGGCGCGACTTCGAACCAGCGCGCGGCGACCCGGGCGGCGTCCTCGGACGCATCGAAAGGACGGAACGCCTGGTGCAGCGCGGTGTCGTTGGTCGGGGAGCGGGTCACCGCCTCGAGCGCGGCCTGGTACGCCGCTTCCACGCGCAGGCGGCCGGGTACGTCCGCCAGCGCGGCCTCCAGCGCGGCCAGGTCGAACGGCGGCGGCGCGAGCAGCTGGCAGCGGCCGGCGGCACTGCCGGGCAGCCAGGCATTGCCGTCCAGGTCGGGCGCGGCCAGGCAGTGCGCCAGCGGATCGTGCGCCTGTTCGCTGGCGATCAGCGCCAGCGCCTGCGTGCGGGCCGCGTTCTCCTCGCGCTCGACCAGCTCTTCGGCGGTGGGCGCGCGCACCGGGCGCGGTTTCGGCGGCGGCGACACATACGCCTCTTCCTGGCAGCCGGCGAGCATCAGCAGAACGGTGGCGAGCAGCAGCGGGTTCTTCATCGGACGTCCCTGTCGGAGGGGTGGGAGTTTCAGTCGCCGCCCGTGGCCGGGTCGATGACGGCGCTGACGGGGGTGATGCGGTTGGCCGGGAAACCCGACTTCTGTGCGTGCTCGCGGATCAGCGCTTCGCTGGGCGCGTTGTAGACGCAATAGATCTTGTCGCCGGCGACGTAGCTGTGCACCCACTGGATGTCGGGGCTCATGCCGGCGAGCACGCTGTTGGAATGTTTCGAGGCGTCGCGCAGTTCCTGCGGGCTCATGTTGCCGGCGCCGGGAATCTCGCGTTCGATCAGGTATTGGGTCATGGCCTGGCTCCGCGGGTGGCCGGATCGTCCGGCGGTATGCAGGGAAACGTCGTCCGCGGGCCGGGCGGCCACCCGCCGCCGACGCGCGCCGCTCAGGCGGTCCCGGGCTCGTTGTCGGGCCCGTCCTCGACGTCCACCGCGACGAAGGCGCCGGCGTCGTCGCGCTCGAACGCCGAGCCGAACGGCGCCTCGATCAGCGCGGTGATCTCGGGGTCGTAGTTGGCGATCGTGTTGACGTCGTGGATGGCGATGTTGGCCGCATCGTCCATGTACGCCGGGGTCTCGTCGCCGGCGAAGAAACGCCAGCCGCTGTCGAGCTCGTCGTCCGGGGCCTCGCGATAACAGTAGCCGACCTTCGCGCCGTCGACGGTGATGCGGTCGGTGGCGAAGCAGCTGCCGTAACCGACGGCGACGGGGCGGATGCGCTCGGCGGCGAGGCGATAGGTCTTGGTCATGAATACCTCGCGAAGAGGAA
>JAKFCL010000098.1:0-3085 GCA_036676665.1 Arenimonas sp.
ACCGCCGTCGCGCCGACGCTGACCGTCACCGGGCGATGCGTCCACCGCCCGTTGCGCACGTCCATGACGATGCGTTCGGCGACCCGCATCGCGCCCTGGGCGTCGGCCCCGGGCAGCAGCACCGCGAATTCCTCGCCGCCGTAGCGGCAGGCGACGTCGCCGGGCCGCAGCGCGTGGCCCAGCAGCAAGCCGGCCTGGCGCAGCGCCTCGTCGCCGGCCGGGTGGCCGAAGCTGTCGTTGTAGGCCTTGAAGTGGTCGAGGTCGAGCAGCAGCAGCGAGAACACCGGACCGCCGCCGGTGCGCGCCTCCAGCAGCCGGCGCAGTGCGTCGTCGAAGGCGCGGCGGTTGCCCAGGCCGGTGAGGGCGTCGGTGTTGGCGCTGGTTCGCAGCTGGTGGGCGACGCGGCGCTGGGTTTCGACGCGGTCCAGCAGGGCGCTGGCCCACCAGATCATCGCCGCGACCGCGCTGCCCGACGACACCGCGAGCAGGGTGATGATCGCGCCGTCCGACAGCAGGTTCGCCCCGCGCAGCAGCTGCGCGCCGTAACTGAGCAGCGCCGGGATCAGCAGCGCCGGCAGCAGCGTCCGCCGCGCCAGTTCGCCGCCGAAGCTGGGCGCCGACAGCACGCGCATCACCCCGACGTGCGGCTGCGCCACCAGCCAGCCCAGGCCCAGCAGCAGCAGCAGCAACGCCGTGTGCACCGAGATCGGGTTGAACGGCGCCTCGCGGCTGCCCATCCCCATCGCGTAACCGTAGGCGCTGAGCGAAAACAGGCCGATGGCGACCACCGCCAGCGCCAGCGACTGGCCGAGCCACACGCGCGCATCTTCGCCCGTCTCGAGCCCTTTCCAGCCGATCAGCACGAACGCGAGCGCGCTGATCTGCGACATGCGGCCGGGCGGGCGGCCGTCGGCCAGCGCGCCCGGGTCGGCGAACAGCAGCGTGTCGATCCCGAGGTCGGCGCCGCTGGCGTATTCGAGCAACGTCGCCGCGCCCGTCATGAACACCAGCAACGAGAGCACCCGCGACACCCGCCTGGCCGGAAGCAACGGCAGGCGGCCGCCGATCAGCGCCAGACCGGCGCAGAACAGCGACACGGCGGTGTTGGCCTTCATCGCCGCATGCCCGGGCAGCAGCGACTTGAGCAGCCTGATGTCCATCGCCCAGCCCACCAGCGCCAGGGCCGACACGACCATGCATACCGCGCCGGCCGCGTTGACGAAACCGTGCAGCGGCACGTAGCCCCGCGGCGGGTCGGTGCCGGGCGCCAGCGTGGCCGGGGTCACAGCCATTGCGGTCGCGTCTCCAGGGCGGTGGGTTCGCGCATCGCCAGCAGGCGCGCCTCCAGCGCGATCGCCGGCAGTTCGTGCACGAAGAACCAGCGGCACGCCGCCAGCTTGCCGGCCCGGAAATCCGCGTCGGCCGCCGCCTCCAGCGCATGCGCGGCGACCGCCTGGCGCAGCCAGCTCCATGCGATCGCGACGTGCCCGAGCAGGGTGAGATACCGCGGCGCATTGGCCAGCACCGCGCGCACTTCGCCCGCCGCCATCGCCGCTATCAACGTCGCCGTGGTGGTGGCCACCAGCGCCGAGGCGTCGCGCAGCGCCTGCGCGTGTTCGCGCAGGTCGGGCAGTTGCGCGGCCGCATCGGCGGTCGCGGCGAAACGCGCCTGCAGCAGCGCCAGCGCCGCGCCATCGGCCAGCGCCGCCTTGCGTCCGAGCAGGTCGATCGCCTGGATGCCGTTGGCGCCTTCGTGGATCGGGTTCAGGCGATTGTCGCGCCAGTACTGCTCGACCGGGAACTCGCGCGTGTAGCCGTAGCCACCGAGCACCTGGATCGCCAGGTCGTTGCCGCGCCCGCACCACTCGGCCGACCAGCCCTTCACCACCGGCGTCAGCAGCTCCAGCAGCAGGCCGGCGTCGCGCCGCTGCGCCGGGTCGGCGGCCTGCGCCTGTTCGTCCACCAGCCCGGCCGCGAACATCGCCAGGCCCATCGCGCCTTCGCTCCAGGCCTTCTGCTGCAGCAGCATGCGGCGCACGTCGGCGTGTTCGATCAGCGGCACCGGCGGGCTGGCCGGGTCCTTCTGGTCGGGCAGGCGGCCCTGGCGGCGTTCGCGGGCGTAATCGCGCGAATGCAGGTAGCCGGCGTGGCCGAGCATGATCGCGCCGATGCCGACGCCGATGCGCGCCTCGTTCATCAGGTGGAACATCTGCGCCAGACCCTGGTGCGGCTGGCCGACCAGCTCGGCGAAGCACTCGCCGCGCTCGCCGAACTTCAGGAAGGTGTTGACGATGCCGCGCTGGCCGAGCTTGTGGTTGACGCCCGCCAGCTGCACGTCGTTGCGCGCGCCGATCGCGCCGTCGTCGTCGACGCGGAACTTCGGCACGATGAACAGGCTGATGCCGCGCACGCCCGGCGGCGCGTCCGGCAACCGCGCCAGCACCATGTGCACGATGTTCTCCGCCAGATCGTGTTCGCCGCCGGAGATCCACATCTTCGCGCCGCTGAGCCGGTAGTGGCCGTCGGCGTGCGGCACGGCGCGGCAGGCGATGTCGCCCAGCGAGGAACCCGCCTGCGGCTCGCTCAGGCACATCGTGCCGAGGAAGCGGCCCTGCAGGATCGGCAGCCGGTAGCGCGCCTTCTGCTGCGGGCTCGCGTGCGCCTGCAGCAGGTTGCCGACGCCGCGGGCGAGCAGCGCATAACCGGCCGTGGAGACATTGGCGGCGACGAACGCGGCGTCGCACGCCAGCGCGACGGTGTACGGCAGTTGCATGCCGCCCTCGTCCGCATCGGCCAGCAGCGCCGGGAAGCCGGCGTCGGCGAACGCGTCCAGTGCCGCCTTCACCTCCGGCAGCAGGCGCACGCGGCCGTGTTCGAAGACCGGCTCGTGGATGTCCGCCGCGCGGTTGTGCGGGGCGAAATGCTGGCGGGCCAGCGCCTCGGCGGCATCGAGCACGGCGTCGAAGGTTTCCCGCGAGTGGATGGCATGACGCGGATACGCGCACAGCGATTCGCAGCGCTGCACGTCGTGCAGCAGGAAATCCATCTGTCGCCGGTCGAAGGTCGGGCTCGCGGTCATCGAAGC
>JAKFCL010000099.1:0-1962 GCA_036676665.1 Arenimonas sp.
TGATGTCGTCCGGGCGGCTCGAAGAGGCGCTGGCGGCGGCCGAACACGCGTCGGCGCTCGATCCGCGCTCGCTGATCATCGCCGACAACCACGCGATGGTGCTGCTGGCGCTGGGCCGGGACCACGACGCGGTGCAGCGCTGCGTGGCCGCCCTCGCGCTGGCGCCCGAAAGCTACGGCTGCGTGCAGTACGTGGCGATGGGCCACGCGCTGCTCGGCGAATTCGACGCGGCCCGGGAACCGCTGCGGCGGCTCGCCGCGCAGAAGGGACCGGCCGGCGTCGCCCGCGCCGACCGCCTGCTCGACGCGCTGGCCGGCCGCGGCGACGTCGCCGCGGTGGTCGCGGAGACCGCGGCGCTGCCGTTCAACAGCACCGTCGACCCCGGCAGCGACAACGTGCTCGAGGACCACATGGTCGCGGCGGCGCTGATGCGGCTGGGCGCGCACGACGAAGCGCTGGCGTTCCTCGAGCGCATCTCCCTGAGCGACGGCAACACGATCGACTGGGCGCTGGTGCTGCCGGCGCTGGATCCGGTGCGCTGCACGCCGCGCTTCCGCGCGCTGGTGGCGAAGGTGCGCACGCGCGACGCGCATGCGGCGCGGGTGTGCGGTGCCGATGCCGACGCCGGAGCCACGCGATGACCCGGCTGGCCGATCCCCGCCGCCGCAGCGCCCTGCGCGCCGGGCTGGCGTGGCTGGCGCTGACGTGGCTGCTGGCGGCGATCGCGAACCTGCTGTTCCCGGCGGTCGGCCTGCCGCTGGCCGGGGTGCGCTGGCTGCTGGCGGGCATGGGCCTGGGACTGGGGGTCGTGCTGGTGCTGGCGTGGCGGCAAGGGGCGCGCCGTGCCGTCGACGACGCCCGCGCTGCCCGCACCGTCCACCGCCTCGACCAGGCCACGGTGGTGCTGGTGCTGGCGGCTCTGAGCCTGTCGCTGCTGCACCAGTTCCTGCTGCCGTTCGCGCGCGAGCGGCAGGCGGCGGCCGACGCCGCGGCCATCGCCGCCGCGGCCGCAACCCGGCCGCCGTCACCGGCCGCCGCGCCCGCGCCGCCGGCGGACCCGCACTCGATCGCGGTGCTGCCGTTCGCCAACCTGAGCCCGGATCCGGCCGACGCCTATTTCGCCGACGGCCTGGCCGAGGAACTTCTGAACGTGCTGGCGCGCATCGACGGGCTGAAGGTGACGTCGCGCAGTTCGTCGTTCACCTTCCGCGACGACCCCGCCGGCGCGCGCGAGATCGCCGCGCGCCTGGGCGTGGCGCACCTGCTGGAAGGCTCGGTGCGCAGGCAAGGCGAGGACGTGCGCATCACCGTGCAGCTGGTGGACGCGGCGACGGAACGGCAGCTGTGGTCGAACACCTACGACCGCCGCCTCAGCGACATCTTCCGGGTGCAGCAGGACATCTCGCAGGCGGTGGCCGATGCGCTGGCGACCTCGCTGGGCGTGCGCGACGTGCAGGTGGCCGCGCCCACCGCCGACCTGCCCGCCTATGAGCAGTACCTGCGCGGGCGCCAGCTGTTCGTGCAGCGCGGCACCAACCTCGTCGCCGCGCGCGGGCTGCTGGAGGACGCGGTGCGGCGCGACCCGCGCTTCGCCGATGCGTGGGCGACGCTGGCCGGCACCTTCTACGTCTGGCGCGCGTACGCCCCCGAGCCGGACGGCATCGACACGCTGGCCGAGGCCGAGGCCGCCGCCGGGAAGGCGCTGGCGCTGGATCCGGACCACCCGGGCGCGCTGGCGGTGAGCGCACGCCTGGCCGCCGACCGTGGCGACCGCCTGCGCGCGGTCGAACTGATCGAGCGGGCGCTGGCGCGCGAGCCCAGCAACGCCAACACCTGGCTGTGGAAGGGCCTGGGCGAATACGAAGCGGGCCATGTGGCCGCGGCGCACGCCAGTTTCGTCAAGGCGCGCCAGCTCGATCCGCTCAGCGGCCTGCACACCGGCTGGGTGGCGATCACCACGCC
>JAKFCL010000100.1:0-1544 GCA_036676665.1 Arenimonas sp.
GCGGACTCGGTCTTCCTCGCGGACGGCCCGCTGTCGCAGCTGCGGCTGGTGGACGACCGCCGCTTCCGCTGGCTGCTGCTGGTGCCGCGGGTCGCCGGCGCCGAGGAATGGATCGACCTGTCCAGAGACCACCAGCGTCTGCTGCTGGCCGAGATCAACCTCGCCGGGCGGCTGCTGCGCGCCTGGGCGCCGGCGCACAAGCTGAACATCGGCGCGCTCGGCAATATCGTCCGGCAGCTGCATGTGCATGTGCTGGCGCGCGACGAGGGCGATGCGGCCTGGCCCGGCCCGGTCTGGGGTTCTGGCACGCCGCAGCGCCACGGCGACGACGAGCGGCTGGCCCTGGCGGCGCGCTTGCGGGAACATCTGGGTTCGCTGACCGACCGCTGAGGTGCCCATGACGTCCCCCCGATCGTTCCTGCCGGTCCTGCTGGCCGCCGCGCTGGCGTTCGCCGCGCTGCCCGCCACCGCGGCCGACTACACCGACGATGCCGCCGACGCCGCGCGCGCCGGCGCCAGCGGCCATACCGTCTACGTCGACGTGACCTTCGGCCTGCGCAAGCGGGTCGCGGCGGCCGAACTCAACGATGCGCACCGGGCGTTCTCGGCGCAGGGGTTCGAGCCGGTCGCGGTCAGCGCGCACGAGGAGAACGGCGACCTGCAGGGCTTCTTCGTCACCTACCGGCGCCGCGGCTGAACGCCGCCGGCCGGACCGCTTCCGACCTCGAGGTATCCCGATGAAGTCCAACGTCGTCGCCGCGCTGATCCTGATCGCCCTGGGCGTGCTGCTGCTGGCCAACAACCTGATCCCGGAATTCCGGATCTGGAGCACGCTGATCAAGTGGTGGCCGCTGGCGCTGATCGCACTCGGCGCGAGCATGCTCGTCAAGCGGAACTGACGCTCACTCCGCCGCGGCCGGCGCCGCGGCCGGAACCTCGACGCCCTTCGCCTTCGCCAGTTCGTGGGCGACCCGCTTCGCGGCCTGGCCCATCAGGAATTCGACCGACTGCACGAGATTGGTCGAGGCACCGATCGGCAGCGGCCAGCTGTTGCGGTCGGCGACGACCCGGCCCAGTTCCTCGCCGGTCTCCAGGTCGCTGATGACCACCGTCGCCTCGAACTCGCTCTTGCCGACGAAGCCGACCAGCGACCGCGCGGCGAGGTTTCCCGGCTCCCACTGGTCGACGCTGCCGGTGAGCTGCAGCGCCGGGGCACGCATCTTGGCCTGGGCGACCTCGGCGAACGCGCCGGTCGCGCGGATCTCTTCGGCGATCTTCGCGGCGAAGGCGCGGCGGCCGGCCTCGATCGCCGCGGCGCGTTCGGCTGCCTCGGCGGCATCCTTCGCCGGGCGGGTGTCGTTGGCGGCGAAGTCGGCGACGATCACCCGGTCGTAATCGGCGATCGACCGTTTCGCCGCCGCCGGGGTGTCCAGCCGGCCGAGCGTGCCGCAACCGGACACGGCGACGGTGGCGAGCAGCACGAGGGCAGTGGCGATGCGCATGTTCGATCTCCGGTTTTCCCCAGCATACCCGCCGCGCGTGTC
>JAKFCL010000101.1:0-2559 GCA_036676665.1 Arenimonas sp.
GCATCGGCGGCCGCGTACAGCGCGTCGCCGTCGGCATGCGCCTGCGGCGAGAACTGCGCCAGGCCGAGACTGACGGTGAGGCCGAAATCGCTGCCGTCGCCGAGCGCGACCTTCAGGCGGCCGACCCGGGCGCGGAACGTCTCGGCCACGAGCGCCGCGCCGGCGGCGGCGTCGCCGACGACCAGCACGCCGAATTCCTCGCCGCCCAGGCGCGCGACGAGCACGTCGTCGCCGGGGAAACATTCGGCGAGCAGGAAGGCGACGTCGCGCAGGCAGCGGTCGCCGGCGGCATGGCCGAAACGGTCGTTGATCGACTTGAAGTGGTCCAGGTCGGCGATCAGCAGCGCCAGCGGCGCCGGGCCGGTGCGCGCGGCTTCCACCTGCTGTTCCAGGCAGGTCTGGAAATGGCCGCGGTTGGCCAGGCCGGTCAGCGCGTCGGTGCGGCTCTGGCGGGCGAACCGGTCGCGCTGCTCGCGCAGTTCGCGGTCCAGGGCCAGCTTGCCTTCGTACTCGCGATGGCTGCGGCCGATCACCGCGACCAGGTAGACCAGGTTGAGCACCATCACCAGCGCCACGCCCGGCTCGCGCGACTCGACCAGCACGACGCCGAACATCGGCAGGAACACCATCAGCGTGCCGGCCAGCGCCAGCCGCGGGTTCACCGAAAAGATCTGCGCGAACGCCATCGACAGCGACACGGTGGCGATGAAGGTCAGCGTGCGGGCGCCGTCGAGCGCGGGATCGAGCAGCGCCCAGCCCGACAGCACGCCCCACAGGCCGGCGGTGAGCAGCAGCACCGTCCACTGCCGGCGCATGCTCTGCGCCGACCGGTCCGGGTGCCTGCGCTGCCAGTCGCGGATCGCCAGCCGGGCGGCCCACAGCGCCAGGAACACACCCGACAGCGCGATCGAGGTGCCCGGGTGATGGCGCCAGGCGCCGCCGAAGCCGGCCACGAGAAGCCACGACAGGAGGTAGAAGGCGCCGCCGAGCAGCGCCCGCTCGTGCAGGTCCTCGGCACGCTGGCGCAGCGTGGGGTCTGCCGGGTCGTCGGGGGCTGGGTTCGGGAGCATCGCCGCGAGTATGTCACAGGCCATTTGCCGCCCTGCCAGGCCCGCGCAGCGCCTTTATCCTTTTATCGCGAACAAGAGATATAGTGATCGCGGACTCCCTGCGCAGCCGCTCCCATGCATCCGATCAGTTTCGAGTTCTACCCGCCCAAGACCGACGAACAGCGCGCCCAGCTCGGCCGCACCGCCCGCCGCCTGGCCCGGCACGATCCCCGCTTCGTCTCGGTGACGTTCGGCGCCGGCGGTTCGACCCTGAGCTACACGTCCGAATCGGTGCGCGAGCTGCGCCAGGACCAGGGCCTGAACGCCGTGCCGCATATCAGCTGCATGGGCGGCACCCGCGACGAGATCGCCCAGCTGCTGGCGGAATACCGCGCGCTGGGCTGCGACCGCATCGTCGCGCTGCGCGGCGACCTGCCGTCGGGCATGGCGCGCATGGGCGACTTCCGCTACGCGTCGGAGCTGGTGGCGTTCATCCGCGAGACGCACGGCGACCACTTCCGCATCGAGGTCGGCTGCTACCCGGAAACGCACCCGCAGGCCGAGGACGCGATGGTCGACCTTCGCCACTTCAAGCAAAAGGTGGATGCGGGGGCCGATTCGGCGATCACCCAGTATTTCTTCAACGCCGACGCCTATTTCCGCTTCGTCGACGACGCCCGCGCCGCCGGCATCGCGGTGCCGATCATCCCGGGCATCATGCCGATCTCCAATTTCAGCCAGCTGCGGCGCTTTTCCGAGGCCTGCGGCGCCGAGATCCCGCGCTGGATCGGCAAGCGCATGGCCGCCTACGGCGACGACGCCGACAGCGTGCGCGAGTTCGCCGCCGACATCGTCGCGGCGATGTGCCGGCGCCTGCTGGACGCCGGCGTCCCGGAACTGCATTTCTACACCCTGAACGTTTCACGCCCCACTGAAGCGATCTTGTCGCGGCTGTCATAATCGTGGGCCGATCATCCGGCCCATGAAAGCCACCCGGCCCATGAACGACCGAGCCCTTCCGCTGTTCGTGATTCCGCTGCTGCTGGCGCCGCTGGCGGCGACCTCGCCGCCGGCGGGCGCGCAGTCGATCAACCGCTGCGAGGCGGCCGACGGCACGACGATCTTCACCGACAAGAGCTGCGCCGCGTTCGGTGCGACGCCGGCCGGGGAAATCGCCTACGACGGCGGCTCGGGTGGCGGCGACCTGCGCGACGCGCCGGGGACGCTGGGTCTCCACGGCGCCACCGGCGGTTTCGCGATCAGGGGCTGCGCGCGTACCCAGGGCGAGCTGATCGCCGGCGTGCGCGGCGCGATCGAGTCGGGCGACGTCAACCGCCTGACCAACTACTACCACTGGACCGGCGTCAGTTCGTCCGCCTCGGTGGGCCTGCTCGACCGGCTCGACAAGGTGGTGCGCAACACGCTGTCGGGCGTGCAGTTCGACTACGCGCCGACGTACGACTACAGCATCGCGGCGGCGGCGTCCCGGGTTCCGGAGGCCTACGAGGCC
>JAKFCL010000102.1:0-6583 GCA_036676665.1 Arenimonas sp.
GCGATGTTCCGGGGCGATGACAGCCCGGTGACGCGGCGATGACGCCGGCGGTCGCGTCAGTGCGTGCGGATCGCCAGCGTGCGGCCGATGTCGCGCAGGTAGTCCTGCTCGGTGGCCAGGTCGGAACGCGACAGCGGATGCGCATCGAGCCAGCGTTTGGGCAGGTGCAGCACCGCGGAGGTCTCGCCGGTGAGTTCGACGCGCAGCTCCGGCAGTTCCTCGCCGCCGTGGCTGCGGTGCAGCAGCACCGACAGGCGCAGCAGCATCGCGCAGCGCAGCGCGTTGGGCACCAGGCGGTCGGGCAGCTTCGCGAAGCTCGGCTCGTGCACGCCGCGGCGCTGGTTGCGCACCAGCGCGGCCAGGATCTGCTGCTCGGTGCGGGAGAAGCCGGCGATGTCCGAATGCTCCACCACGTAGGCGCCATGCTGGTGGTACTGGCTGTGGGCGATCGCCAGGCCCAGTTCGTGGATCTGTGCGGCCCACGACAGCAGCCGGCGGTCGCCGGCCTCCAGCCCGAGGGGGCCATGCACCTGGTCGAAAAGCATCAGCGCGGTGGCTTCGACCCGCGCGGCCTGGTCGCCGTCGACGCCGTAGCGGTCGCGCAGCGCGGCGATCGAGGCGTCGCGCGGGTCGGTCTCGCTGGCGCGGCCCACCAGGTCGTACAGCACGCCCTCGCGCAGCGCGTAGTCGCTGACGTACATGCGCTCGATGTCCAGCACCGCGAACGCCGCGTCCAGCACCAGCAGGCCGCCGGCGATGATCGGCCGGCGCTCGGCCGACAGCCCGGGCAGGCGGATGTCCTCGAGCCGGTCGAACTCGAGCAGCTTTTCGCGGATCGCCGCCAGGCTGTCGCCGGTGACCGACGCCTTGGTGAGCTTGAGCGCGATCGAGATGTCGCAGATCGCCTTGATCGTGCCCGACGAACCCATGGCGTCGTGCCAGCCGCGGGCGCGGTAGGCCTGGGCGAACTGCTGGAACTCGGCGGTGATCTCGGTGCGCGCGTCCTTCCAGCGCTTGCGCGACAGCTTGCCGTCGGCGAAGAAGCGCCGGGTCGTGGCGATGCTGCCCATCTGCAGGCTCTCGCGCTCGATCGGCTGGAAGCCCTCGCCGATGATGAACTCGGTGGAACCGCCGCCGATGTCCATCACCAGCCGGCGCTTGCCCTCGGCCGGCGGGCTGCCGTGGGCGACGCCGAGGTAGATCAGTCGCGCTTCCTCGCGGCCGGCGACGACGTCGATGCCGTGCCCCAGCGCGGTCTCGGCCGGCACCAGGAACATCTGCGGGTTGCTGAGCGCGCGCACGCTGTTGGTGGCGATCGCGCGCACGCGCTGCGGCGGCACGGTGCGCAGCCGTTCGCCGAAACGCGACAGGCACTCGAGCGCGCGCGGCATCACCGCCGGGTCGAGGCCGCCGCTGCCGTCCAGGCCCTCGGCCAGGCGCACCGTTTCCTTGATGCGGTCGACGATGCGCAGCTGCCCCAGCACGTAGCGCGCCACGACCATGTGGAAGCTGTTGGAGCCCAGGTCGACCGCCGCCAGCAGGTCGCCGTCCTTCAGCGGTTCGAGTTCGGCGATCATCGGCTCACCCGCACAGGCGGGCGAGCAGTGCGCCCTGGGCCGAGTGCGGCATCTCGCCGTCCGCCGCGGTGACGCGGACGTAGCTGCCGTCGTCGCGCAGCTGCCAGGCACCGAGGTTGTCGGCGAGATAGTTCGCCAGCTCCTCGTCGAACACGCGGGCCGCCAGCACCGGCGTCAGGATCGGGAAGCAGGTCTCGACGCGCCGCAGCAGGTTGCGTTCCATCCAGTCGGCGCTGGAACAGAAGATCTCCGGCGCGCCGGCATTGCCGAACCAGTACACGCGGCTGTGCTCGAGGAAGCGCCCGATCACCGATCGCACCGTGATGTTGTCCGACACCCCCGGCACCCCCGGGCGAAGGCTGCAGGCGCCACGTACGATCAGCTCGATGCGGGCGCCGGCGCGCGAGGCGTCGTACAGCGCACGGATCACCGTCGGCTCGTTGAGCGCATTCATCTTGGCGATGATGTGGCCGCCGCGGCCGGCGCGGGCATGCTCGGCCTCGCGGGCGATGCGCTTGAGCAGGCCCTTGTGCAGGGTGAACGGCGATTGCAGCAGCTTGCGCAGCTTGATCGCCGGCGCCAGCCCCGACAGCTGCTGGAAGATGTCGTGCACGTCGGCGGTGAGGTCCGGATCGGCGGTCATCAGGCCGATGTCGGTGTAGATCCGGGCGGTGCCGGCGTGGTAGTTGCCGGTGCCCAGGTGCACGTAGCGCTGCAGCTTCTTTCCCTCGCGGCGCACGATCAGCATCATCTTGGCGTGGGTCTTGTAGCCGACCACGCCGTACATCACCTGCACGCCGGCCTCCTGCAGCTGGTCGGCGAGGCGGATGTTGGCCTCCTCGTCGAAGCGCGCGCGCAGCTCCACCACCACGGTCACGTCCTTGCCGTTGCGGGCGGCCGTGATCAGGTGCTCGATGATCTTGCTGTCCTTGCCGGTGCGGTAGAGCGTCTGCTTGATCGCCAGCACGTCGGGATCGTTGGCGGCGAACTGCAGCAGGTCGAGCACCGACTGGAAACTCTGGTACGGGTGGTGCAGCAGCACGTCGCCGGCGCGCAGCGTCCGGAACGGCGCCTCGTCGTCCAGTTCGGCGGCGCCCGGCTTGAAAGGCGGGAACTTCAGTTCCGGACGGTCCACCAGGTCGTACACCTGGGTCACGCGGTTGAGGTTCACGGGGCCGTTGATCCGGTAGACGGCGTTTTCGGTCAGGCCGAAGTTCTGCAGCAGGATCTTCACGATGGGCTTCGGGCAGTGCTCGGCGATCTCCAGCCGCACCGCCGGCCGGAAGCCGCGGCTGGCGAGCTCGTCCTTCAGCGCGCTGGCGAGGTTTTCCACTTCCTCCTCGTCGACGAACAGCTCGGAGTTGCGCGTCACCCGGAACTGGTAGGCGCCCTTGACCTTCAGCCCGGTGAACAGGTCGTCCACGAACGCGGTCAGCACCGCCGACAGGAACACGAAGTCGTGCGGTCCGCCGGAAACGTCCGGCGGCAGCTGGATGATGCGCGGCAGCGAGCGCGGTGCCCGCACGATCGCCATGCCGCCGTTGCGGCCGAACGCGTCCTTGCCCTCCAGCACCACCACGACGTTGAGCGACTTGTTGAGGATGCGCGGGAACGGGTGCACCGGATCCAGGCCCAGCGGCGACAGCACCGGCAGCAGTTCGTCCTGGAAGTACTGGTGCAGCCAGCGCTTCTGCTTCGCGTTCCACGCCTCCCGCGCGAGGATGCGGATGCCGGCGGCGTTGAGTTCCGGCCGCAGCGTCTCGTTCCAGTAGTCGTACTGCGCGTCGACGAGCTGGGCGGCCTTGTCGTGGATCAGCTCCAGCGCCCGCGTCGGCGGGATGCCGTCGGGCGGCAGCGGGCCGCCGAACTGCTGCGCGGTGCGCACGGTGGCGGCGCGGATCTCGAAGAACTCGTCCAGGTTCGTGCAGCTGATGCACAGGTAGCGCAGCCGTTCGAGCAGCGGCACGCCGGGATCCTTCGCCTGCGCGAGCACGCGGGTGTTGAACTCCAGCTGCGACAGTTCGCGGTTGAGGTAGAGCTCGGGTGCGTGCAGGTCGGCGGTGGCGGGCGAGTCGGGAGTCATCGTCGGGAGCGGAAGGGGCGGCACGGGCATGCCGGCAGGCCGCCACTCTAACGCGCCGCGGCGGTCGGCCGTCATGCGTCGGCCGGCAGGGCGTCCCGGGCCCGCACGCGCGCCAGCCCGAACACGCAGGCGAAGGTGCTGCCGCGGCCGACCTCGCTGTCGATCTCCAGGCGGGCCTGGTGCAGGCTCAGCACGTGCTTGACGATCGACAGTCCCAGGCCGGTGCCGCCCGATTCGCGCGAGCGGCTGGTCGAGACCCGGTAGAAGCGTTCGGTGATGCGCGGCAGGTGCTGGGCGGGAATGCCGTAGCCGCTGTCGGTGACCGCCAGGCGGGCGCCGCCGTCGGCGGTGCGCTCGAAGCGGATCAGCACCCGGCCGCCGGTGGGCGTGTAGCGCACGGCGTTGCTGACGAGGTTGGAGAAGGCGCTGTGCAGTTCCTTCGTCGAGCCGGTCAGGTCGCAGCCGGCCGTGTCCTCGACGACCACCTGGTGGCGACCCTGGCTCAGCGCCTCGGCTTCGCGCCGCAGCGTCACCAGCATCGGCGCCATCGCCAGCGGCTCCTCGGGCAGGTGGTCCTGGGCCTCGAGCCGCGACAGCGTCAGCAGGTCCTCGACCAGCCGGGTCATGCGCTCGGACTGCCGGCGCATCTCCTCGACCATCACCGCCAGTTCCGGGTGTTCCTCGGGCTCGATCATGTCGAGGTAACCGTGCACCACCGTCAGCGGCGTGCGCAGTTCGTGCGAGACGTTGGCGACGAAGTCGCGGCGCACCTGCTCGAGTCGCACCAGCTTGCTGACGTCGCGCACGACCACCAGGAACTGCGTCGGCGAGTACGGGATCAGCCGCAGGCTCAGCCGCAGCATCGGATCCGCCGGGCCGGGAATGTCGCTCAGGATGTCGTCGGGCTGGGCGGCCGCCAGCCATTCGCGCACGCGCGGCTGGTTCTCGAACACGTCCGCCAGCGGCTCGGTGAGGCTCTGCGGGTAACGCAGGCCGAGCAGCTGCCGGGCGGTCTTGTTGAACCAGACCAGGCGGCCATCGCGGCGGTGGATGACCAGCGCGCCGTCGGGCATCGCCGTCGCCGCCTGCCGGTAGGCACGCAGCAGGCGCACCAGCCGGCGGGTGCGGGTACGGTTTTCGGTCTGCCGCCGGTGGATCAGCGTCTCCAGCGCCGCCCACAGGCCCTGGCCGTCGACGGTGCGCAGTTGCCGGCGCCAGTCCAGGTAACGCAGGACGCGGTACAGCCGCCAGTAGGCGCGGCCGGCCAGCAGCGCCGTGGCGAGTCCCAGGGCCCACCACGGCCTGCCGACCAGCAACCCCAGGCCCAGCGCGACGCCGTAGAACAGCGTCAGCCGGATCAGCGACTGCCGCCACGCGAGCCGGAGCAGCATCGAGACGGTCATCGGCGCCGGCGCCCGTTCAGGCGGCCGCCGAGAAGCGGTAGCCGGCGCCGCGCACGGTCTGCACCATCGCGTCGAGCCGGTACGGCTCCAGCGCCTTGCGCAGGCGGCGGATGTGCACGTCGACGGTGCGCTCCTCGACGTACACGTTGCCGCCCCAGACGTGGTCCAGCAGCTGGGTGCGGGTGTACACGCGGTCGGCGTGGGTCATGAAGAAGTGCAGCAGGCGGTACTCGGTCGGCCCCACGTGCACGGCGTCGGCGCCGGCGAACACGCGGTGCGCGGCGCCGTCGATGCGCAGGCCGCCGACGGTGACCGAGCCGTCGTCCTCGTCGTCGCGGGAGCGGCGCATCACCGCACGGATCCGCGCCAGCAGCTCGCGCGCCGAGAAGGGCTTGACCACGTAGTCGTCGATGCCCGATTCCAGGCCGCTGACCCGGTCGTTCTCCTCGCCCCGGGCGGTCAGCATGATGATCGGCACGTCGCGGGTCAGCTCGTCCTTGCGCCAGCGCCGCGCCAGCTCCAGGCCGCTGGTGCCGGGCAGCATCCAGTCGAGCAGGATCAGGTCGGGCACCCGCTCGACGATCGCGGTCTGCGCCTCGCGGGCGTCGCCGGCATGCACGGGCTCGTAGTCGCCCTTGCGAAGGGCGTAGGCCACCATGTCGCGGATGGCGGGCTCGTCGTCGACGATCAGGATGCGTTTCTGCACTGGGTCACCGTGTCACCGGGAAGGGACGCGTGCAAGTAGATAACGATTTTGTGACCGCCCGGTGACAGGGTTACAGGCGGTCCGGGCGCTGCTCGTGCGCGTCGATGCCCTGGCGGCGCATTTCCAGCACGATCGGGGTGATCGCGGCGATCCGCGATTCGATCCGGGCCCGCTGGTAATAGCTCAGGTCGTCGCGGTTCTTCAGGGCGTCGAGCTGGTTCAGGGCGTCCACGGCACGGCCGTTGAGGTACGCGGTCTCGGCGTACGCCTCGCCGGCCCGCACCAGGTCGCCGGCCAGTTCGCTGGCGCGGGCGAAGCTGCGCTGGAACAGCGGGTCGGTGGCGCTGGCGGCCAGCAGCGGCCGCAGCACTTCCTGGGCGCGGCGGCCCGCCTCGGCCGTGCCGCGTTCGGACAGCGACTGGGCGTAACTGAGCCGCACCGCGCGGTTGTCCGGGTGGCGGGCGAGCAGGCGGTCGTAGCGCTGGTCGGCGACCTCGCGGTCGCGGCCCAGGCTCGCCGCCTCGGCCAGGCCCAGCTCCAGCCACAGGTCGTCCGGGTGGCGGGCCAGCAGGTCGCGCAGGATCCCCTGGGCCTCGTCGGGCTGGCCGGCGCGCATCTGTGCCAGCGCCAGCCCGTAGCGGCGGGCGTCGCCGGGCGCGGCACCGTCGGGGGAGCGTTCGAAAGCGCGGTATTCGCGCACCGCGGCGGCCGGGTCGGGCGCGCTCAGCACCCGCAGGCGCTCGCGCACCCACGGAAACAACCCGGAATCGGCCGAGCCGACAGTCGCCGCGCCGAGCTGGTAGCTGCCGGGCAG
>JAKFCL010000103.1:0-2546 GCA_036676665.1 Arenimonas sp.
GCCGCCGAGCGTGCCCAGGATCGGCGCCGCCCAGGCATCGGTGCCGAAGAACGAGGCGGGAATGATGTTCTGGATCTGCGGCGTGCCCGGCAGCGCGTCCATCGTGAAGGTGAACGCGCCCAGCGCGATCGTGCCGGGAATCAGCCGCTTGGGGATGTCGGACTGGCGGAAAAGTTCGGCCGCGAACGGGTACACCGCGAACACCACGACGAACAGAGACACGCCGCCGTAGGTCAGCAGCGCGCACACCACCACGATCGACAGCATCGCCCGCTCGGGCCCGAACAGCCGGATCACCGCCGCGACGATCGCCTTCGAGAACCCGGAGACCTCGATGAGCTTCCCGAAGATCGCGCCGAGCAGGAACACCGGGAAATACAGCTTCAGGAACCCGACCATCTTGTCCATGAACAGGCCGGTGAACATCGGCGCCACCAGGCTCGGGTCGGTCAGCAGCACCGCGCCGAGCGCCGCCACCGGCGCGAACAGGATCACGCTGTAGCCCCGGTAGGCGACCAGCATCAGGAAACACAGCGCGGCGAGCACGATCAGGAAGGACATGCGCGATCCCGGGGTAATTGCCGGCGAGTGTCCGCAGCCAGCGCGACGCCGAACACCTGTACCAAGGTACAAGTGCCGCCCCCGGGGACGCGGCATAGTCTGCCGGCAAGCGGTCGACCGGCCGTCCTGACGCTTTGCAAGGGGAGATCCATGAAGCGCAACCATCTGAGCCTGGCCATCGGCCTGACCCTGACCCTCGGCGCCCTGCAGGCGCAGGCGCAGGAGGGCTCGACCACGCCCACCGCCGCAGGCGAGGCCACGACCCTGGACGCGATCCAGGTCACCGCCCGCAAGCGCGAGGAAACGCTGCAGGAAGTGCCGGTCGCGGTCACCGCCTTCACCCCGGAAACGCTCGACAAGCTCAACGTGCAGGACATCGGCGACCTCGACGCGCAGGTGCCGAACCTGACGATCTACGCCGCCCGCGGCTCCAGCAGCACCGTCACCGCCTACATCCGCGGCATCGGCCAGTCCGACCCGCTGTGGGGCGTCGACCCGGGCGTGGGCATCTACCTCGACGACGTCTACATCGCCCGCCCGCAGGGCGCGCTGCTGGACGTGTTCGACGTCGAGCGCATCGAGGTGCTGCGCGGCCCGCAGGGCACGCTGTACGGCAAGAACACCATCGGCGGCGCGATCAAGTACATCTCGCGCGGCCTGCCGACCGAGACCGAGGGCATGGCGCAGGTGACCGTGGGCAACTACGGCCAGCTCGACGTCAAGGCGGCGATCGGCGGCTCGTTCAACGAAGGCGATACGCTGCGCGGGCGCCTCGCGGTCGCGAGCCTGAACCGCGACGGCTTCGGCACCAATCAGTTCACCGACCAGGACGTCAGCGACAAGGAGATCCTGGCGCTGCGCGGCCAGCTCGGCGCCTACGTCACCGAGAATTTCGACGTGCAGGTCGCCTTCGACTGGATGGACGACCAGTCCGGCGTGCGCGGCGCGCAGATGCTCGCGCCGAGCGCACTGGCGCCGGCGTTCCCGCCGCTCGACGACCGCTACGACATCCGCAGCGGCATGCGCAACGTCAACGACACCGACATGCAGGGCCTCTCGCTGACCGCCAACTGGCGCATCAACGACGACTGGTCGGCCAAGTACGTGGTCGCCAAGCGCCAGTCCGACACCGAGACCAACATCGATTTCGACACCACGCCGCTGACCCTGGTCGACGTGCGCGCCTTCTACAGCGACCAGCAGGTCAGCAACGAGTTCCAGGTGAACTACGACGGCGGCGGCCGCCACCGCGGCGTGATGGGCCTGTACCTGTTCAACGGCGACGCCGGCGGCCAGGTGCTGAACCACTTCTTCAACCCGCTCAACCCGCCGGCGCTGACCAACCCGCTGTACGGCGACACCCAGGGCGTCGTCAACACGAAGTCGATCGCGCTCTACGCCGACTGGACCTTCGACCTCACCGACCGACTGACGCTGGACGTGGGCGCGCGCTGGACCGACGAGGACAAGCACGCCGTCGCCCTGAACCGCTTCTACACCGACCTGAGTTACACCACGTCGTGGGGCACGGCGGCGAACTTCGACAAGACGGTGAACTTCAGCAACATCTCGCCGAAGGTCTCGCTGGACTACCAGATCACCGACGACATCATGGTCTACGGCCTGGCCACCCGCGGCTTCAAGTCGGGCGGCTACAACATCCGGGCCAACACCACGGCGGTGCCGCGTTCGGGCGATCCGTTCGACGACGAGGTCGTCGACAGCTTCGAGATCGGCTCCAAGATGTCGTTCTGGGACCAGCGCGCGTTCCTGAACCTGGCCTACTTCCACAACAAGTACGAGGACATCCAGCTCTCGGTGTTCACCTCGTACACGCTGCCCAACGGCAGCACGAGCTTCTTCGGCGACTTCACCAATGCCGGCCAGGGCACCGTGCAGGGCGTCGAGGTCGAATACCAGTTCCTGCCGACGCAGAACTGGCTGATCAGCGGCAACCTGGCGTGGCTCGATGCCGAGTACGACGA
>JAKFCL010000104.1:0-17975 GCA_036676665.1 Arenimonas sp.
GCGTACATCGGCAGGCCCGGGGTGACGGGAGCGGCGTTCGGGTGGTCGTACGTCAGCAGCCACAGGCTGATCGCGACGCTCAGCAGGCCGGTCGCGGCCAGCATCGCCTGGATCACGATTTCACCGCGCGTCTCGATCTTCTCCGGTTCGTCGAGCTGCAGGTGTTCGGCGCGCGTCAGCGCGTGCCGGTTGAGCAGCAGCAGGATCGCCGCCAGCACCGTGAAGCCGAGCCCGTAGATGATGAAGGCGGTCTGCAGGTCGAACATCACGTCCGTCGAAGAGAACGTCATGTCGGCCGGCACGAAGCCGCGCGTCATGAAATGCAGGCCGCTGGCGATCACCATCCGCAACGGATAGACATAGACGAGCACCGCGAGCACGAAGCCCAGGCTGAGCACCGTCGACCGGGTGTCCTCGAGGCCGAACCGCCGGCTCCAGCGATTGTGCCCGGCCCAGAACATCGCGATCAGCACGAAACACAGCACGAACACCGGCGTCCGCCGCAGCGCCTCGCGCAGCTCGGCGAAGCTGCCCGGCAGGTCGTCGCCGGCGATCACCAGCAGTGTCAGCGCGAACGCGAACGCGGCGTCGACGAACGTCTCCAGCCGCGTCACCGATTGGCCGCGCAGGCGGAAGCCGTTCTCGCGCGGCAGCCGGGCCAGGTCCATGGGCACCCCTCCTTTTCCACGAAGCTTAACAAGGAGAGGCCGGCCGGCGCGGCTGCTACACTTCGGCTCCCGCGGACCCGACGACAGCCCCATGTTCAAGGCCGACACCCTCAGCGGCGATCGCAGCGAACAGTACGCGCAGCTCCTGGAACAGGCGCGCGGGCTGCTGCACGGCGAGCGCGACCGGATCGCCAACGCCGCCAACCTGTCCGCGCTGGTGTTCAATTCGCTGCCGGGCCTGAACTGGGTGGGGTTCTACTTCTACGACGGCACCGAACTGGTGGTCGGCCCGTTCCAGGGCCTGCCGGCATGCGTGCGCATCGCGCTCGGGCGCGGCGTCTGCGGCACGGCCGCGGCGAAGCGGCAGACCCAGCGCGTACCGGACGTCGAGGCGTTCCCCGGCCATATCGCCTGCGACTCCGCATCGCGTTCGGAACTGGTCGTACCGCTGTTCGACGGCGACACGCTGATCGGCGTGTTCGACCTCGACAGCCCGCAGCTCGACCGTTTCGACGCGGTCGACCAGCAGGGGCTGGAAGCGATCGCCCACGCCTACATCGAATCGATCAGGCCGGCATGACCGGCACGGGAGACGGGATGACGACGACCACCACCACGACCGCGACCGCGACGACCGGTACCAAGCTGCGCAACATCGGACCCAAGTCCGCGGCCTGGCTGCGCCAGACCGGCATCCGCACGCAGGAGGACCTGGAAGCCGTCGGTTCCCTGGCCGCGTACGTGCGCGTCAAGCGCGCCGGCTTCAAGCCGAGCCTGAACCTGCTCTACGCGCTCGAGGGCGCGTTGCTGGGCTGCCACTGGCAGGAGATCCCGGAAGCACGCCGCAGCGAACTGGTGCTCGCCGCCGGCGAGGAAGTGGCGAAGCTGCCGCTGCCCAAGGGCAAGCGCAAGCCGGTCGCCGGCGCGGTGACGACCACCGAATACGAGCGCGTGCCCCGCGAGTCGGACGGCGGCGATGGCGAGGGGGCGGTCGCGGCGCACGACGACGACGCAGCGTCCGCCTTCGGGTTCGATCCCGTCGACGCCGAAACCCGTCCCGTCGAGGAATGACCTAGCGCACCACCGCGTAGTCGCGGGCGTCCTCGCGCCACGGCGGCGTGTCGCGGATCGCCGGAAGCACGTCCTCGACGCGGTCCACCAGCGACCACATCGCCGCGTGTTCCGGGTTCATGAAGCGCTCGGCGATGACGCTCTCCATGAATCCCTGCAGCGGCGCATAGAAGCCGCGCACGTTCAGCAGCAGGATCGGGCTGAAGTACAGGCCCAGGCGCTTGAGCGTGATCGCCTCGAACAGCTCCTCGAGCGTGCCGCAGCCGCCGGGCAGCGCCACGACCGCATCGCTGCCGGTCAGCAGGCGGTGCTTGCGCTCGCGCATGTCCTCGACCAGTTCGAGCCGGGTCAGCCCCGGGTGGCCCCATTCGAGATCGGCCATGAAACGCGGCAGGATGCCGACCACTTCGCCGCCGCGGGACAGGGCCCCGTCGGCCAGCGACCCCATCAGCCCCTGCGAACCGCCGCCGTAGACGACGCTGCAGCCGGCTTCGGCAAGCGTTTCGCCGAGCGAACGCGCCGCGGCGTGGAATTCCGGGGCGACCCGGGCGCTCGAAGCCGCATAGACGCAGACACGCATTCGCCCACCTTCCGTTCCGCTGCCGGCGGCCATGATGCCACCGGCCGGGCTGCGCGTGCAGGGCGCGGGGCGACCGGCGGCCGCCCCGCGCGCCGGGTGCCGTCAGTGGTCGTGACCGCCCATCGCCGCGACGTGCGCGTCGACCTCGGTCGGCGTCAGGCGGCCGTCCTTGTCGGCGTCGGCGACGTTGAAGTGCTGGTGCAGCATGTCGCTGGCGGCCAGTTCGGTGAGCGTCAGGTAGCCGTCCGCGTTGTCGTCCATCTGCGCGAACGCCTCGGTCGGCGTCGGATGCGGCGCCGCCGTCAGGCGTTCCACCATGTGGCCGCGACCGACCGCCGCGTGGTGCGCCTCGACCTCGGCGCGCGACAGCTTGCCGTCCTTGTCGGTGTCCGCCATCGCGAAATGCTGGTGCATCGGATGGGTGTCGCCCAGTTCGGCGTGCTCGAGGAAGCCGTCACCGTCGGTGTCGAGCGTCTCGAACTTCTGCGTGCCGTACGCGTGGCCCATCGGGTGGCCGTCGGCCATGCCCGAATGCACGTCGCACTGCATCTTGTACTTGTCCGGATTCACGCCGCGGTTCGCCAGCCACGCGTCGAGCTCGGCGACCCGGGCCGAATGCGCGTCGATCGTCGCCTGCGCGCGGGTGCGCAGCATCTCGTCGCGGCCGCTCTCGAGGTACGTGCGGGCGAGCGCGACCTCCATCAGGTGGTGGTGGCGCAGCCGCAGCGCGTAGTCGTTGTCGCCGTCGCCGGTGGTCGGCATCGGGCAATGTCGCGAGATCTCGTCGCCGTGCTTGTGCGAGCCGGCCTCGTCGTGGTCGTGCGACTCGACGCCCTCGATCGGATGGACCATCTGCGAATGCTGCGCGGCGTCGCCGCCGCCATGGTGGCTCTCGGCCGGATCGGCTTTCGGGTCGTCGGGCTCGGCGGCGAACGCGCCGCCGGCGAGGGCCATCGAACACAGCACGGCGAGCAGGGTCGGGGTCAGGGCTTTCATGGCGTTCTCCAGAAGGGGGTGCGCGGATCGCGCGGGAACCTAGCTGATACCAGCGGGGGCGTCGGCCCCGCGCGAAGGCCGGGCGCGCCCACGTTCGCACCGCCTTCGCGCCGGCACGCTGACCCAGGTCAACCGCAGCCGTGTCCGGCCGGGCGCGGGCGGCGCCGATAGCTGCTAGGTTTTCCCCGGATCGGGCGCCCCTGCCCGCCGCGGCGAGTGTTCCGCCCCCATGACCTCCCCGACCATCGAACCGCTCGGCGACCAGGCGCTGCTGTTGCGCTGGGGCCGGGTCGCGGATCCGGCCATGAACCGGCAGGTGCATGCGCTGGCCGCGACGATCCGCGCCGCCGGCGCCCCGTGGCTGCGCGACTGCGTGCCGGCCTACGCGAGCCTGGCGGTCCATTTCGACGACGCCGCCGTGCCGGGCGACGATCCGTCGGCGAGCGTGCGCGCGTGGCTGCAGGCCCTCGTCGACGCGCCGGTGTCGGCGGTCGCGGCCACGGAACCGCGCCTGGTCGAGATTCCCGTCTGCTACGGCGGCGAACACGGCCCGGACCTGGACGAGGTCGCGGCCGCCTGCGGCCTGGGCGCGGCGGAGGTCGTGCAACGGCACGCCGGGGCCGAATACCGCGTCGCGATGCTGGGCTTCTCGCCGGGGTTTCCCTACCTGCTCGGCCTGGACCCGGCGCTGGCCGTGCCGCGGCTGGCGACGCCGCGTGTGCGCGTCCCGGCCGGCAGCGTCGGCATCGGCGGTCCCCAGACCGGCATCTATCCAGACGCCGGCCCCGGCGGCTGGCGGCTGGTCGGCCGCACGCCGCAGGCGATGTTCGATGTGCGGCGCGAGCCGCCGGCACACCTGCTGCCCGGCGACCGCGTGCGCTTCGTGCCGATCGATGCCGCCCGGTTCGCGGCGCTGGCCGGGGCCGGCCGATGACGCTGCACGTGCTCGCCGGCGGCCTGCAGACCACGGTGCAGGACCTGGGCCGCTTCGGCCATCGCCACCTCGGCGTCGGCACGGCCGGCATGCTCGACACCCATTCGCTGCGGGTCGGCAACCTGCTGGTGGGCAATCCGGAACACGCCGCGGGGCTGGAGATCGCCCTGCAGGGGCCGCGGCTGCGCTTCCGCGACGCGGCGCGCATCGCGATCACCGGCGCGCCCGTCGATGCGCGGGTCGACGACATCGCCCTGCCCGGCTGGCGGCCGGTGGACCTGCCGGCCGGCGCCGAACTGGTCTTCGGCCCCTGCCGTGGCGGCGCCCGCGCCTGCCTGGCGATTGCCGGCGGCGTGCAGGTGGCCCCGGTGCTGGGCAGCGCGAGCACCGACCTGCGCGGTGGCTTCGGTGGCGCCGGTGGCCGCTGCCTGGCGGCCGGCGACCTGCTGGCGCTGGGAGAAGCGTCCGTGGCGCCCGTGTCGGCGCCCGCGATCGCCACTTGGTGGATCGATCACCGGCCCGATCTGGACTTCGAACGGCCGCCGTCGATCCGGGTGCTGCCCGGGCACGACGCCGTCGAGGCCACGACGACGCTGTTTTCGTCGCCATGGCGCGCGACCGCGCAGAGCAATCGCCAGGGCCTGCGCCTGCAGGGATCGCCGCTGCGGCCGGTGGACGCCGCCGACCGCCTGTCCGAACCGGTCGCCCCCGGGACCGTGCAGCTGCCTCCGGACGGCCAGCCGATCGTGCTGCTCGGCGAAGCGCAGACGATCGGCGGTTATCCGCGCATCGGCCACGTGATCGGCGCCGATCTGCCGCGCCTGGCGCAGCTGCGTCCGGGCGACCTCGTGCATTTCGAACCGGTCGACGCCGCCACCGCACACGCGCTCGCTTGTGCGCAGCGGCAGCGTCTGGCCAGAATCGCGCTGGCCATCGAACGGCGCCGACGTGAACGCTGAACTCGATTTCAATTGCGACCTGGGCGAAGGCTGCGGCGACGATGCGGCGATCATCCCGCGGCTGAGTTCGGCCAGCATCGCCTGCGGTTTCCACGCCGGCGATGCGGCGACGATGCAGGCCACCGTCGCGCTCTGCATCCGGCATGGCGTCGCGATCGGCGCGCATCCGTCGCTGGCGGACCGCGAGGGCTTCGGGCGCCGCGAACGGCCGGTGACGCCGGCGACCGTCTATGCCGACACGCTCTACCAGCTCGGCGCACTGGCGGCGATCGCCCGCGCGCAGGGCGCGCGCGTGCACCACCTGAAACCGCACGGCGCGCTGTACAACATGGCGGCCCGCGACCGCGCACTGGCCGACGCGATCGCGGCGGCAACCCGGGATTTTGATCCGGACCTGTGGCTGGTCGGGCTGTCGGGCTCGGCGCTGACCGCCGCCGGCGAGGCCGCCGGCCTGCGCGTCGCCCACGAAGCCTTCGCCGAACGCCGCTACGAGGCCGACGGCACGCTGACGCCGCGCACGCTGCCCGGCGCGGTGCTCGGCACGCTGGAGGAGTCGCTGCAGCAGGTTCGCCGGCTGCTGCAAGACGGCGTGGTGATCGCCCGCACCGGCGAAGCCGTGCCGCTGCGCGTCGACACGCTGTGCCTGCACGGCGACCGCGCCGACGCCGCCGGGTTCGCCCGCGCGCTGCGCGACACGCTCGAGGCCGAGGGCGTGCGCATCCGCGCGCCGGGCTTCGCCGCGCCCGCCGGAGAGCGCCGATGAACTACTGGCCGCTGCTCGGCGTGCTGGTGGTGGTGCTCGGTTTCGCGATGCGCTGGAATCCGATCGCCGTCGTCGTCGGCGCCGGCCTCACCAGCGGCCTCGCCGCCGGCATGACGTTCCCCGAGCTGCTGGCGCTGATCGGCGAGAGCTTCGTCTCGCAGCGCGCGCTGAGCCTGGTGTACCTGACGCTGCCGGTGATCGGCGTGCTCGAGTGGGCCGGCCTGCGCGAACAGGCCCGGCGCTGGATCGCCGGCTTCCAGGGGCTGACGCTGGCGCGGCTGCTGATCAGCTACCTGGGCGCGCGCCAGCTGCTGAGCATGATCGGCCTGACCAATGTCGCCGGGCACGCGCAGACCGTGCGGCCGCTGCTGGCGCCGATGAGCGAGGCGGCGGTGGAAAAGACCGTCGGCCCGATCCCGGCCGCGCAGCGCCAGCGCGTTCTCGCGCTGGCCGCGGGCACCGACAACGTCGGGCTGTTCTTCGGCGAAGACGTGTTCCTGGCGTTCGGCGGCGTGCTGCTGATCCAGGGTTTCCTGGCCCAGAACGGCATGGAGTTCGAACCGCTGCAGATCGCGCTGTGGGCGCTGCCGACGGCGATCGCCGCGTTCGTGATCCACGCGCTGCGGGTGTGGCGGTTCCAGCAGCGGCTGATCGCGACGGTCGCGCCCGCGACGGGGGACGACCGTGCTGCGCATTGAATATGCGTACTGGCTGCTGGCGTCCTTCTTCGCGCTGACCGCAGCGATCAACCTGCGCCAGCGGCGATGGATCCCGACGGCGTTCTGGGCGGTGCTGGCGCTGCTGTTCGCGACCGGCGACCTGATCCTGGCCGCCGCGAAGGCCGGCAACCACGGACCCGGCCAGGCCGCCGGCGTCGGCGTGCTGTTGCTGGCGGCGCTGGCGCCGCGCATGAAGCGCGGGCACCTCGCCGAACGCGGCGAGCCGGAACGCCGCGCCTCGGCCGACCGCCTCGGTGCCCGCCTGTTCCTGCCGGCGCTGGTGATCCCGCTGGTGACGGTGCTCGTGGTGGTGCTGAAGAACACCGCCCCGGGCAGCATCGACTGGCTGGTCGGCGACGCCTCGCCGACGCTGGTGGGGCTGGCGCTGGCCTGCGTGCTGGCGGGCTTCACCGCGCTGGCCGTCACCGGCGCGCCGCCGGCCACGCCAGCGATCGAGGGCCGCCGCCTGCTCGACACGCTCGGCTGGGCGGCGCTGCTGCCGCAGCTGCTCGCCGGCCTGGGCGCGGTGTTCGCCGCCACCGGCGTCGGCGACATCGTCGCCACCCTGATCGGCCAGGCGATCCCGACCGACAGCCGGCTGGCCTGCGTGCTCGCGTACGGCCTGGGCATGGTGGTGTTCACGATGATCATGGGCAATGCGTTCGCGGCATTTCCGATCATCACCGCCGGCATCGGACTGCCGCTGCTGGTGCACGGCCACGGCGCGCACGCGGCGGTGGTCGGCGCGATCGGCATGGTCACCGGCTACTGCGGCACGCTGATGACGCCGATGGCCGCCAACTTCAACATCGTGCCGGCGGCGCTGCTGGAGCTGGACGATCCGAACGGCGTCATCCGCGCGCAGATCGGCACGGCGCTGCCGCTGCTGGCGGTGAACCTCGGACTGATGTACTGGCTGGCGTTCCGATGAAGAAGCTGCCGACGGTGCTGCTTACCGGCTTCGAACCGTTCGGCGGCGAGGTCGTGAATCCGTCGTGGGAGGCCGTGCGCGTGCTGCAGGGCAAGCGCATCGGCGGCCACCGCATCGAGACGCGCTGCCTGCCGGTGGTGTTCGGTGCGTCGCTGGACGCGCTGCGCCGGGCGCTCGCCGAAACCCGGCCGGCGCTGGTGGTCTGCGTCGGCCAGGCCGGTGGCCGTACGCACCTGTCGCTGGAACGGGTCGCGATCAATGTCGACGATGCCCGCCGGCCCGACAACGCCGGTCAGCGACCGGTCGACGCGCCGATCGTCGCCGGCGGGCCCGCGGCCTACTTCTCGACGTTGCCGATCAAGCGCCTCGCGGCGCAGCTGCGGCGCGCCGGCATCGCGGCGGAGATCTCCCAGACCGCCGGCACCTATGTCTGCAACCACGTGTTCTACGGCCTGATGCATGCGCTGCGGCGACGCGGCGTACGCGGCGGTTTCGTCCACATCCCCTATTCGCCGGAACAGGCGGCGGTGCACGGCGCCGCCAGCCTGCCCGTCGCCACCGTGACCGACGCGCTGCGGCGGATCGTCCGCACGACGCTGGCCCACCCCGACGACCTGCCGATCGCCGCCGACGCGGTGCACTGAGCCGGCGCGCCGCGCCGAGGACGCAATGACCCGCAAGCTCAAACGCCCGCCCGCGACACCGGAACCGTACTGGGAACCGCTGCCACGCCAGCGGCTGACGCCCGTCCAGGTCCTGCTGATCTGCGCGCGCCATGGCGTGCCGCTGGCCGGGCTGTGGTTGCCGGGCGGTTCGCCGGAAAACTTCCTGCTGCTGAGCGTGTTCAACCTCGCGGTGTCGATCGCCGCGATCGCGGTGGTCGGCGTGGCGGTATCGACGCGCCAGGAGGTCGGCGATCGCGGCGGCGTCGACGCGCTCGCGGCGCTGGCGTTGCTGGCGGCGATCGGGATCGTGGCCGCCCTGCTGCTGACGGCGCTGTTCGGCTGGGTGATCGCGCTGATCGCATCGGCGTCCGCCGACGGCCTGTGGAATGCGGCGCTCGGCTGGTCCGCGCTGGCGATCGTCCTCGCCGCACTGCCGGAGGGCGTCATGCAGTACCGGCAGGACATGGCCGCGCGGCTGCCGGAGGAAACGCGCAAGCGGCGCGACCAGCCGGTGGTCGGCGGGCTGCTGCTGTGCGGCGGCCTGATCCTGGTCCTGTCCGGCTATGCGGCCGACGCCGGCCGCGTCGGCGTCGTCGGGATGGCGATCGTCGTCACCGCCCTTTTCCTCTTCCGCGACCTGCGCCCGGACCTGATGCGCGAACTCACCCGCCCGAGCCACCGGCCACCGGGCTGAGCGCCGCGCCGGCGACCGGGTGCGGTGTACTCCCCGCGACCGGCGGAGCACGATGACCCCATGGACCGGAGCCCGCTGTACCTCGCGCTCGACCAGGGCGGCAGCGCCAGCCGGGCGATCGTGTTCGACGGCGGCGGCCGCGCACGGGCGGCGGCGCGCATCGAGGTCGCCGACACCCGGCCGGGCCCGGGCCGCGTCGAACAGGATCCCGACACCGTCGTCGCGTCGCTGCGGCAGGTCGCCGCCGAGGCGATGGCGCAGCTCGAGGCGGCGGAGCGGCCGCGCGTCGCCGCCGCCGGCCTGAGCTGCCAGCGGTCCAGCCTGGTCTGCTGGGATCGCGAGCGCGGCGGCGCGCTGTCGCCGGTCCTGAGCTGGCAGGACACCCGCGCGGCCGACTGGCTGGCGGCGCAGGCCCTGGACGCCGAGGCGATCCGCGCGGCCACCGGCCTGTACCCGAATGCGCATTTCGGCGTCAGCAAGATGCGCTGGTGCCTGGACCACCTCGACCCGGTGCGCCGGGCGGCCGACGAGGGGCGCCTGGCGATCGGCCCGCTGGCCGCGTTCCTGGCGTTCCGCCTGCTGGCGCAGCGGCCCTGCCTGGTCGACCCGGCCAATGCCTCGCGCACATTGCTGTTCGACCTCGCGCGCGGCGACTGGCACCGCGGCCTGCTCGATCGCTTCGGCATCGACCGCCGCTGGCTGCCCGACCTCGCCCGCAGCGACGCCGCGTACGGCGATCTCGCGCTGCCGGCGGCGCAGGCGCCGCAGCCGCTGCCGCTGCGCCTGCTCAGCGGCGACCAGTCGACGGCGGCATTCGCCTACGGCGAGCTGCGCGCCGACGCGGCGTACGTCAACGTCGGCACCGGCGCCTTCGTCTACCGGCTGGCGCCGCCGGTGCCGGCGCCCGATGCGGCCGCTCCGCCCCCGGCGGCATCGCGGCTGCTGCGCAGCGTCGTGCACTGGAGCGATGCGCCGCAGCACGTGGTCGAAGGCACGGTCAACGGGGCCGGCTCGGCGCTGGCGGCGTTCGCGCAACGGCACGGCATCGCCGACGTCGCGCCCGTGCTCCAGGCGCACTGGACCGGTGACGCGCCCGGCGACGTCGTGTTCCTCAACGGCGTCGGCGGCCTGGGCTCGCCGGACTGGCGTGCGGCGTTCCCGTCGCGCTTCGTCGGCGACGCCTCGCCGGAACGGCAGCTGGTCGCGATCGGCGAAAGCATCGTGTTCCTGGTCCAGCGCAACCTCGAGCTGCTGCAGTCCCTGGGCGCGCCGTGCACGCAGGTGCTGGCCAGCGGCGGCGTGTCGCGCGCCGACCGCTTCTGCCAGACGCTCGCCGATGTCAGCGGACTGCCGGTGCGGCGACCGGCGCAGTGCGAGGCGTCGGCGCGCGGCACCGCGTTCCTGCTCGCCGGGCGGCCGGCGCAATGGCCGGCCTTGCCGGAAGAGCGCTTCGAGCCGGCGTCCAATCCATCGCTGCAGGCGCGGCACCGGCGCTGGTGCGACGAAATGGCGTCGGCGCTGTCCGCGCGCGGCTAGACCAGTCGCAGGGTCGCGGTGTCCGCTTTCTCCGGGCGCGGCCCGAGCGCCTGCCTCACTTTCGCGACGACGTCCTGGCCGGTGTGCCGGTAGCCGGTGAGCTTGCCGCCGTACAGGCTCACCAGGCGCGGATGCGCCGGGTCGACATGGAACACGCAGTCGCGCGGCCGCTGGAAGGCGCGGCCGTCGCCATGCGGCAGCACGCGCACGCCGGCGAACTCGCCGACGATCGTCGGGCGGACGTCGGGAAAGTAGTGCCGGAGCGTGGCCAGCAGGTAGTCGCGCTCGGCCGCGGACACGGCGGCTTCGGCCGGATCGCCTTCGAACGGGCGCTCCGTCGTGCCCAGCAGCGTCGCGCCCTTCCACGGCAGCACGAACACCGCGCGCTGGTCGATCGGCGATTCGAGATAGAACGCCTCGTCGTGCAACGCCGGCTCCAGCACGAGGTGGCTGCCGAGCACGCGGTCGATCGGACGATGCGTGGCCAGCGGCGCGATCCGCGCGAGCACGTCGTTGACCCACGGGCCGCCGGCGTTGACCAGATACCGGCAGCGCAGACCGCGCGGGCCGCCGTCGGCGTCGATCGACAGCGTGTAGCCGTCCTGCGTCCGTTCGGCCGCGAGCAGGCGCGCCGGGCGGCAGGCGTCGACGCCGAGTGCCTGCGCCGACCGCAGCACGGCATGCGTCAGCTGCACGTCGTCGGTCTGCGCGTCCCAGTAGCGGAATACCGCCTGCAGGCCGTCGACCTGCAGTCCGGCGCCACGCAGCGCGGCGGGCAGCCGCCGCGGCGAAAACGCCTGGAAACGCGCCAGCCGTGTCCAGCCCGCCAGCAGCGCGTACAGGCCCAGGCCCGCGGCGAGCTGCCAGGGCCGTCGCCGCGTGTTCGCCTGCACCGGGATCAGGAAGGCCAGCGGCCGCACCAGGCCCGGGGCGATGCGCAGCAGGATCGCCCGCTCGCGAAGGCTTTCCCGCACCAGCGCCAGCTGGCCGGTCTCGAGATAGCGCAGGCCGCCGTGGATCAGCTTGCTCGAGCGGCTCGAGGTGCCGGCCGCCCAGTCGTCCTGCTCGACGAGGGTGCAGCGGTAGCCGGCGGCCGCGCACGCCTGCGCCGCCCCGACGCCGAGGATGCCGCCCCCCACCACGGCCACTTCGCACTCGCTGCGCATGTGGCCGATACACTAGCGCCGATGCGACGGCATCGGGGGATAATGCCGCCCCCACCTTCCCGGCCGCACCCCGAATGAGAACCCCCGCCGGCCTGCAGGCGCTGATCGACGACGGCGTCGTGCACGAGGTGCTCCGGCAGCTCAAGAGCGGCAAGGAAGCCTCGGTGTACGTCGTGCGCACGGCCGACGGCATCTGCTGCGCCAAGGTCTACAAGGACCTGGCCCAGCGCAGCTTCCAGGCGCGCGCCCAGTACCAGGAAGGCCGCAAGGTGCGCGGCAGCCGGCAGCAGCGGGCGATGGGCAAGGGCAGCAAGTTCGGCAAGAAGGAACTGGAAGAGGCCTGGAAGAACACCGAGGTCGACGCGCTGTACAAGCTGTCGGCCGCCGGCGTGCGCGTGCCGAAGCCGCATGGCTATTTCAACGGCGTGCTGGTGATGGAACTGATCACCGACGATGCCGGCCACAGCGCGCCGCGGCTCGGCGAAGTGGAGCTGGATGCGGACAGCGCCCGCCGTTACTTCGTCTTCCTGGTGCGGCAGATCGTCCGCATGCTGTGCGTAGGCATGATCCACGGCGACCTGTCCGAGTACAACGTGCTGGTCGATGCGCACGGCCCGGTGATCATCGACCTGCCGCAGGCGGTCAGCGCCGCCGGCAACAACGCCGCGCGGGCGATGCTGCTGCGCGACGTCAACAAGATCCGCTCCACGCTGGCGTTCTTCGCGCCCGAGCTCGAGCTGCTGCACTACGGCGAGGAGATGTGGGCGCTGTACGAGACCGGCGAACTGCAGCCCGAAACGGTGCTGACCGGCAGGTTCCACTTCAGCACCGCCGAGGCGGATGTCGGCGCGGTGCTGATGTCGATCGAGGACGCGCGCCAGGAGGCGGTGATCCGCCAGCAGGGCCGCGAGGCGGCGGAAAACGAGGACTAGCCGCCGCGCGCCTGCAGGTCCAGGTGGGTCAGGTGCAGGCGCAGGTCGAACTCGAGCTGGTGGTAGTCCGGCTCCATGTGCGTGCACAGCTGGTAGAAGGCCCTGCCGTGCTCGGCCTCCTTCAGGTGCGCCAGCTCGTGCACGACGATCATGCGCAGGAAATCCGCCGGCGCGTCGCGGAACACGCTGGCGATGCGGATCTCGCGGCTGGCCTTCAGGCGGCTGCCCTGCACGCGCGACACCGCCGTGTGCGTGCCGAGCGCGTGCTGCACCACCTGCAACCGGCCGTCGTAGGCCACCTTGCCCAGCGGCACCGCCTTGCGCAGGTGCCGGTCCTTGAGCGCCTGCACGTAGTCGTACAGCTGGCGGTCGTTGCGCACCGCGTGCGGCTGCGCGTACTTCTCCGCCAGCATCGCGCCGAGCCGGTCCTGCGCGATCAGCTCGCGGACGCGCGCCTGCACTGACTCGGGATAACCGGCGAGGTATTTCAGCGCGGACATGGCAGCGGGTGCGGAAGGAGACCGGCGGTATGATGGGCCGATTCCCACGACGAACAAAGCTTCCGATGGCCAAGCTCAATCCGCTGCAGGAACAGCTGCTCAAGGCCGGCCTGGCCAAGAAGTCGAAGGTGGCCCAGGTCGCCCGCGACCAGGACAAGGCCCGGCACGGCAAGGGCACGCCCGAGGCGTCCGACGCGGTCGCCATCCAGCGCGAGGCCGAACGCGTGCGCGCGGAGAAGGCGGAGCGCGACCGGGCGCTGGCCGCGGATCAGAAGTCGCAGGCGCGCGTGCGCGAACTGGCCGCGCAGGCGCGGCAGATCATCCAGGACAAGAAGCTGCCGCGCGCCGGCGACAGCGAATACCGCTTCACCGCCGACGGTGCCATCCGCACGCTGCTGGTCGACGACGACCAGCGCCGCAGGCTGGCCTCCGGCGCGCTGGTGGTCGCCCGCCTCGGCGACCGCTACGAACTGCTGCCCCGCGCGGCCGGCGACCAGGTGCGCCAGCGCGACGCGGCGCTGATCGTGCTCGACCATGGCCAGGCCGCCGGCAGCGAGGCCGCGGCGCCGTCGTCCGAGGACGATGCGTACTACGCCCAGTTCAAGGTGCCCGACGATCTGGTGTGGTGATGACGACGCCGGTGGCCGTGCAGCCTTGGCGACAGCGTTCTTCCCACCGGATGACACGGAGACCGGAAATGAGAACGATGAAAATGTTCGTGCTGGTGCTGGCGCTGTTCCTGGTGGGTGGTTGCGCGGACAACGGCAGCGACGCGGGCGACAAACTGTTCGCCGACATGTCCGCGAACCTGCGCGAGATGTCGGCGATCCTGACCAGCGTGACCGACGAGGCCAGCGCCAAGGCGGCCGTCCCGAGGATCGAGGCGGTACGCGAGAAAATGCGCGACTGCGCCCGACGTGCCCGCGAATTGCCCCGGCCCGATCCCGCCACCGAAAAGCGGCATGAAGAGGCCATGCAGGCGCTGATGGCGGAGGTGATGCCCGCGATCGCCAGCGCCCAGGCCCGTCTGGCCGAGCGGCCCGACCTCATGGCGATCATCGCTCCGGCGATGCAGGGGATGGAGAACGATCTCTGAAAGTCCGGTAGGCGCGCCGGCCGGCGTCGCCCGCCGGAAGGATGGCCGGCAGGATCAATCATCCGTCCGATCGGCCACGCCGGCCGGGCGCATGATGGGCGCCGTGAAGAAGACCCTGCGCATCGCCATCGTGCTGTTCGACGGCGTCGACCTGCTCGACGTCACCGGGCCGGCCGGCGTGTTCGACGCCGCCCGCGACCGCGACCCGGACGCCGACTACGCGATCACCCTGCTTGCCGCGAACGCCGGCCCCGTGCGCACCGGCAGCGGCGTGGCGCTGCACGCCGACGCCCCGCTGGCCCGCGCGCCCGCGAACCTGCACACGCTGGTGGTGCCCGGCGGCGCGGACCTGGAGGCGGCGCTGGCCGACCCGGCGCTGCTGGCGGCGATCCGCCGCCTGGCCGGACGCGCGCGGCGGGTCGTCTCCGTCTGCACCGGCGCCTATCTGCTGGCCGCCGCGGGGCTGCTCGACGGCCGCCGCGCCACCACCCACTGGCGCCACGCCGCCGAACTGGCGCGGCGCTTCCCGGCCGTGCAGGTCGAACCCGACGCGATCTTCCTGCGCGACGGCGACGTGTGGACGTCGGCGGGCGTCACCGCCGGCATGGACCTGGCGCTGGCGCTGGTGCAGGCCGACCACGGCCCGGCGCTGGCGCTGGAGGCGGCGCGGGCGCTGGTGCTGTACGTGAAGCGTCCGGGCGGCCAGAGCCAGTACAGCGTGCCGCTGCAGACGCAGGCGAGCGCCGACCCGACCGTGGAGCGTGCGCGCCGGGCGATCCTCGACCGGCCCGCCGACGCGTGGACGGTGCGTCGCCTGGCCGAACACGTGCACGTCTCCGAACGCCACCTTCGCCGCCTGTTTCGCGACCGGCTCGGCCTGAGTCCGCGCGACTTCATCCAGGGCGCGGTGATGGAATTCGCCCAGCGCCTGCTGAGCGACGGCGACCTGCAGGTCGCGCAGATCGCCCGCCGCTGCGGCTACGGCAGCGCGTCGGCGTTCAACCACCGCTTCGAGGCGGTGTTCGGCATCAACCCGTCGAGCTATCGGCAGCGATTCCGCGGCGACGCGCCGGGCCGGGACGGACGATGAGCCCGCGCGCCGTGCTCGCCCATTGCTGGACCGGCACGCCCGAGGCGGGCTGGTACCCGGCGCTGCGCGCGGAGCTGGGCCGGCTCGGCCTTCCGGTCGAGGCCCCGCGGCTGCCCGAACCCGATGCGCCCGACCCCGCCGCCTGGCTGGCGACGCTGTCGGCGGCGATCGGCGACGGTGGCGACGACGTGCTGCTGATCGGCCACAGCCTCGGCGCGGTGGCGCTGCTGCACTGGCTGGCGCGGGCCGCGGCCGACACGCAGGTCGGCGCCGTGCTGCTGGTGGCGCCGCCGATGGCGGTCACCGGCATCGCCGCGGTCGACCGCTTCCTGGCGCCGCCTCCGGACCTGGCCGCGGCCCGCCGCCGCGCCGCCCGGTTCGACGCCGTGCTGTCGGTCGCCGATCCGTACCTGAAGCCCGATCCGCGGCAGCTGGCGCGCCGGCTGCGCGACGGGCTCGGCGCCCGCATCCACCTGGTCCCGGACCGCGGCCACTTCGCGCCGTCGTCGGGACAGGACCCGCTGCCCGAAGTGCGGGCGTGGGCCACCCGCGAACTTCTTCCCTCGCAGACTGCAACCACCGGGACCTGAGCCATGGAACTCATCGACGCCACCACCTTCACCGCCGACCGCGCCTGGGGCAGCCGCGCCCTGATGGCGATGGGCGCGCACGCCGCCCGCCTGCACTGGACCGACCAGCCGTACCGCTGGCACGAGAACACCGGCGACGAACTGTTCGTCGTGCTCGACGGCATCGTCGACATGCATTACGCCGACGCCGGCGGTGAGCGCCAGGTGGCGCTGCACCCCGGGCAGATCGCGATCATCCGCGCCGGCGAACGCCACGTCGCGCACCCGCGCGGCGCCGCCCGCATCCTGGTGGTCGAGCGCAGCGATTCGGACTGACGGCGCGGGCCGGCGACCGTTCGGCGATCCCGGTATAAAGGGCGACCACGCCCCGGGGGAAACCGCCGATGACCGCTCCGTTCCTCGCCCGCGCCTGCGTCGCGCTCGTGCTCTCGCTGGCGACGCTCGGCGCCGCCGATGCCGCGGACGGCCGCCGCCCGATCACCGCGCAGGACCTGTGGGCGTTCCACCGCGTCGGCGCGCCGGTGCTGTCGCCGGATGGCAAGCGCGTGGCGATCAGCGTGCAGACGTGGTCGATCGAGAAGAACAAGCCGGTCGCACGGCTCTGGCTCGTGGACGTGGCCACCGGCAACACGCGCCGGCTGACCAACAGCGACGGCAGCGACGGTGCGCCGGCCTGGAGCCACGACGGCAGCCGGCTGGCGTTCGTGTCCAAGCGCGGCAGCGACGAAACCGCGGCGCTGTACGTGATCGGCGCCGACGGCGGCGAAGCCGAGCGCATCTTCGACCTGCCCTGGGGCCTGTCGTCGCCGCGCTGGCTGCCGGGCGATGCGGCGATCGTGTTCGGCACGCGCGTGGATCCGGCGCTGGCCGGTTCGCTCGATCCGGCGGCGGTCGCGGCGATGCGCAAGGAGGCCAAGCGCCGCGCCGGGTCGAAGATGACCGCGTACGCGACCGAGGTGCAGCAGTTCCGCTGGTTCGACCGCAACATCACCGACGGCCTGGTGAACCGGCTCGTGCGGATCGATCTCGCGACCAAGGGCCTGACCGACCTGACGCCGCGTTACGACCGGCTGTTCCTGTTCTCGGGCGAGGCGCAGTTCCAGGTGTCGCCGGACGGCAGGAAGATCGTGCTGGTGGTCGACCGCACGCCGGCGCCCTACGTCGCGGCGCCGAACCTCGACCTCCTGCTGCTGTCCAGCGACGGTCGCGGCGAGCCGAAGGTGCTCACCGCCGACAACGCCCGCGTCGACGACGCGCCGCGCTTCACGCCCGACGGCGGATCGCTGCTGTTCGTGCGCCAGGCGCTGCCGCTGCCGCCCTACGCGGGCGTCTCGCGGAAACTGTGGCGGCATGATCTCGCCAGCGGCCGCAACACGCCGCTGACCGAGGGCCTCGACCTGAGCATCGACGACGTCGCGCTGTCCGCCGACGGCCGCACGCTGTGGCTGCAGGCCGAAAAGGACGGCCGCGTGCCGCTGTTCCGGATGAAGGCCGACGGCAGCGGCCTGGCGGAAGTCGTGCCCGGCGGCAGCATCACCGACCTCGACAGCGCCCGGGGCACGCTGGTGTTCCTGCAGGACGACAGCAGCCATCCGGCCGAGCTGTACACGCTCGACGCCGGTGCCCGCGCGCCGCGCCGGCTGACGCGGTTCAACGACGCGCTGCTGGCGCAGTTGGACCTGGGCAAGGTGGAATCGCACACGTTCGCCGGCGCCGGCGGCGACACCGTGCAGATGTGGGTGACCTACCCGCCCGGCTACGACCCGGGGAAGAAGTACCCGCTGGTGCAGGTGCTGCACGGCGGCCCGCACACGATGGTGCGCGACGCGTTCGGCTACCGCTGGAACCCGCATGTGTTCGCCGCGCCCGGCTGGATCGTCGCGCAGGTGAACCGGCACGGCTCCACCGGCTTCGGCGAGAAGTTCGCGCTGGGCATCCACGGCCAGTGGGGCGAGCTGCCGACGCAGGACATCCTGGCGGCGAACGACTACCTGTTCGCGAAGGTGCCGGCGATCGACCGCGACAAGGTCGCCGCCGCCGGCGCCAGCTACGGCGGTTACCTGGCGACGTGGCTGCTGGGCCACA
>JAKFCL010000105.1:0-6588 GCA_036676665.1 Arenimonas sp.
GATCCTGATCAACACGCCGATGATCCGCGACCTGATCCGCCGCGGCGAAGTGCACGAGATCAAGGAAGCGATGGACAAGTCGCTGCAGGAAGGCATGCAGACCTTCGACCAGTCGCTGTTCCGGATGTACAAGGAAGGCAAGGTCGAATTGGAGGAGGCGCTGCGCAAGGCCGATTCGCGCGACGGCCTGGCGCTGAAGATCCGCCTCTCGGAAGGCTCGGCCACCGGTGAGCACGACCCCTACGCCGACATGTACGGCGGCGGCGGCCCGGGCAGCGAGACCACCACCCAGGGCTTCTGAGGTTCCAGGGACCGCTGACGGGGACGGGCGCCGCGAGGGCGCCCGTTCCGCTTCCGGGGGTCAGTTCGCCCCGTTCCCCTGCGGTGCGTCGGGCTGGTTTTCCGGCCGGGCGGCCTGGAACTCGTCCAGCGCCAGGCACGACTGCACGACCCGGCGGATCGTCGCGTACGGCGCCATGTCCACGCCGAAGCGTTCGGCATTGAACACCTGCGGCACCAGGCAGCAGTCGGCCATCGTCGGCTGCTCGCCGTCGGCGAAGGTGCCGGTGGACGGGTTGTCGGCCAGCGTGTCCTCGATCGCGTCCATGCCCACACGGATCCAGTGGCGCACCCACAGGTCGCGCTCGGCCTGCGGCACGTTCCAGGTCTTCTCGAAGAACTGCAGCACGCGCAGGTTGTTCAGCGGGTGGATGTCGCAGGCGATCATCTGCGCCATCGCCCGCACGCGCTGGCGGTCGCGGGCGGTGGCCGGCATCAGCGGCGATTCGGGGAAGGTCTCGTCCAGGTATTCGATGATCGCCATCGACTGCCGCAGCACGCGGTTGCCGTGCAGCAGCACCGGCACCATCTCCTGGGGGTTGAGGTCGTTGAAGGCCTGGGCGTGCTGTTCGCCGCCGTCGCGCACCAGGTGCACCGGGATCGTCTCGTATTCGATGCCCTTGAGGTTGAGCGCGATGCGCACGCGGTACGCGGCGCTCGAGCGCCAGTACGAATACAGCCGGATCGACCCGTGATTCATCGGCCTGCTCCCTTCCCTGCCCCGTACCGACCCGGTCTGGGCCGGGGTCCCTGTCCCAGCATACGCCGCCGTCCACGCGGCGACCACGGCACCCCCGGCGCGGCCGCGGGACCGCCGAGCAACGGCGGCGCCGGGCCGATGGCCGGAATCAGCCGCGGTCGATGCGCTGTTCGATCGCGCCGAACACGCTGGCGCCGTCGCGACCGATCATCTCGATGCGCACGGTGTCGCCGAACGACATGAACGGCGTGCTCGGCTTGCCGTCGCGCAGGGTCTCGACCGTGCGCCGTTCGGCGAAGCACGAGGCGCCCAGCGAGGTGTCCTCGTTGGCGACTGTCCCGGAGCCGACGATCGTGCCGGCCGACAGCGGCCGCGTCTTCGCCGCGTGCGCGACCAGCTGGGCGAAATCGAACTGCATGTCGACGCCCGCCTCGGGGGCCCCGAACCATTCGCCGTTGATGTGGGTCAGCAGCGGCAGGTGGACCTTGTTGTCCTTCCAGGCGTCGCCGAGCTCGTCGGGCGTCACGAACACCGGGCTCAGCGCCGAACGCGGCTTGGACTGCAGGAAGCCGAAGCCCTTGGCGAGCTCGCCCGGGATCAGGTTGCGCAGCGACACGTCGTTGACCAGGCCGACCAGCTGGATGTGGCCGGCGGCCGCGGCGGCCGACACGCCGGCCGGCACGTCGTCGGTCACGACGACCACCTCGGCCTCCAGGTCGATGCCGAATGCCTCGTCGGCGACCTTCACCGGATCGCGCGGGCCGTAGAAGCCGGCGCTGACCGCCTGGTACATCAGCGGATCGGTGTAGAAGCTCTCCGGCACCTCGGCGCCGCGCGCCTTGCGGACGCGGGCGACGTGCGGCAGGTAGGCACTGCCGTCGACGAACTCGTAGGCCCGCGGCAGCGGCGCCGCGAAGGCCGCGAAGTCGGTGGCGAACACCGGCTCGCCGTTGATGGTCTTCGCGTCGCTGCCTTCCAGCGCCTCGTAGACCCCGGCCAGGCGCGGCGCCGTGTTGGACCAGTCCTCGAGCGCGCGCTGCAGCGTCGGCGCGATGCCGGTCGCCTTCACCGCCCGCGACAGGTCGCGCGACACCACCACCAGCGTGCCGTCGCGGCCGCCTTCCTTCAACGAACCCAGCTTCATCCGGTTTCCTCTGTTTGCCGCTTCGATTGTCGCATCGGCGCCGGGCGCCGGGGTACGGCGCGCGCATCGTCGCGCGCGCCGCGGGGGTTCAACTGCAGCCTTCGACGTAATGCACCTGCGGCGGCAGCCCGATCCGCCACTCCTCGATGCGGCCGTCCGCGCCGGTCTCGAACACCAGCCGCGCCTCGCCGCCGTCCGGCGGCGCCACGACCAGGTACTTGCCGTCGCTGTACTTGTGCGGCTGCACCTCGACGTCCGCGAACGCGGCGCGCACGTCCGCCTCGGTCATGCCGATCGTGATCCCGCCGGGCGCGACCACCGCCGGGTCGTCGATGTCGACGCGGACGAACCGGCCGCCTTCGAACATGAAGCCGCGCAGGTAGCCCCCGGGACCCATCGGCTGCGGCAGCAGGTAATGGCAGGCTTCCGGCGACTCCGGCGGCGGCGTCGCCGCCAGCGTGCCGTCGTAGGCGGACCGCACGGCGGCGGCGTCGCTGTTGAACGTCGCGGTGCGGTAGCCGCCGAAATTGACCAGGGTTTCGTCGTACACCGGCCCGGGGGTCGGCGCGGCCGGCGGCGCGGGGGCGGCCGGCGCGGCCGGCGCGGGCGCCTGCGTCACCGGCGCGGCGGTGTCGGCGGGAACGGCCGGGGCGGGCGACGAGCAGGCGGACGCGGCAAGCGCCAGCGCGATGGCGATGGTCAAAGTGAGGCGATGGGGGGTCATCAGCGATGCTCCGGGGTGAAGTGGCGGGTCAGACCCTGCCAGCACGCCGTGTAGTCGAGCTGCCGGTGCGCCGCGGCCAGGGCCTGGGCCACAGGACGCATCACATGCCGTGATTCGAACATGAAGGCCATCGTGTCGGCGATCACGTCGGGCTTCGACAGGTCCGCCGCGGATGCCTTTTCGAACGTCGCCGCATCCGGGCCGTGCCCGGTCATCGAGTTGTGCAGCGAGGCGCCGCCGGGGCTGAAGCCCTCGGCCTTGGCGTCGTAGGCGCCGTGCACCAGGCCCATGAACTCGCTGGCGATGTTGCGGTGGAACCACGGCGGCCGGAACGTGTCCTGCGCCACCAGCCAGCGCGGCGGGAAGATCACGAAGTCGATGTTGCTGACGCCGGCGCTGTCGGACGGCGAGTGCAGCACCAGGAAGATGCTCGGGTCCGGGTGGTCGTAGCTGATCGAACCGATCGTGTTGAAGCGGCGCAGATCGTATTTGCACGGCGTGTAGTTGCCGTGCCACGCCACCACGTCCAGCGGCGAATGGCCGATGCGGGCGCGCCACCGATGGCCCTGGAACTTCGCGATCAGCTCGAAGTCGCCCTCGCGGTCCTCGTAAGCCGCCACCGGCGCCAGGAAGTCGCGCGGGTTGGCCAGGCCATTGCTGCCGATCGGGCCGAGGTCGGGCAGGCGGAACATCGCCCCGAAGTTCTCGCAGACGTAACCGCGCGCCTCGCCGTCGGGCAGCGACACGCTGAAGCGGATGCCGCGCGGGATCAGCGCGATCTCCTGCGGCTCGACGTCCAGCACGCCCATCTCGGTGGCGATGCGCAGCCGGCCGTGCTGCGGCACGATCAGCAGCTCGCCGTCGGCGTCGTAGAAAAAACGCCCGTCCATGTCGCGGTTGGCGGCGTACAGGTGCACGCCGATGCCGTTGCCGGCCTCGGGACCGCCGTTGCCGGCCATCGTGTACAGGCCGTCGAGCCAGTCGGTCGGCGCCGGCGGCATCGGCAGCGGGTTCCAGCGCAGCTGGTCGGGCGTGACCGGGCCGCCGCCGAAATCGTTGTGGAACGCGCCGGTGGCGACCGGCTCGAAGCGGCCGTGCATCGCCGCCGGGCGGATCCGGTACAGCCAGCTGCGGCGGTTCGCCGCACGCGGGGCGGTGAACGCGGTGCCGCTGATCTGCTCGGCATACAGCCCGTACGGCACCTTCTGCGGCGAATTGCGCCCGACCGGCAGCGCGCCCTTCAGCGCCTCGGTCGCGAACTCGTTGCCGAACCCCGACTGGTAGTCCATGGGCTCAGAGCACGCCGCGGCGCATCTGGTCGCGCTCGATCGACTCGAACAGCGCCTGGAAGTTGCCTTCGCCGAAGCCCTCGTTGCCCTTGCGCTGGATGATCTCGAAGAAGATCGGGCCGATCGCGTTCGTCGTGAAGATCTGCAGCAGCTTGCGCTGCTTGGTCTCCGGATCGGCGTCGATCAGGATCTTGTTGCTGCGCAGGCGCGGCACGTCCTCGCCGTGGTCGGGCACGCGCTGGTCGATCACGTCGAAATACGTGTCCGGCGTGTCGAGGAACTCGACGCCCTGCGCGCGCATGGCCTCGACCGTCGTGTAGATGTCGTCGGTGAAGCAGGCGATGTGCTGGATGCCCTCGCCCTTGTAGGCGTCGAGGTATTCGTTGATCTGCGACTTCGGGTCGTTGGACTCGTTGAGCGGGATGCGCACGACGCCGTCGGGCGCCGTCATCGCCTTCGACACCAGGCCGGTCTTGACGCCCTTGATGTCGAAGTAGCGGATCTCGCGGAAGTTGAACAGGCGCTCGTAGTAGTCGCTCCACTTCTGCATGTTGCCGAAATAGAGGTTGTGCGTGAGATGGTCGATGAAGGTCAGGCCGAACCCGACCGGATGCTGGTCGGCGCCGGAAATCGGCACGAAGTCGGCGTCGTAGACGTCCTCGCCCGACGGCACCAGGTAGAGCATGCAGTCGCCGATGCCCTTGACGGTCGGCGTGGCGATCGCGCCGGCGGCCTCGATGGCCTCGCCGCCGTTGCCCTTGACCGTCTCGAGCACCTTCGACACCGGCTCGGTGAAGCGGATCGCGAAACCGCAGGCGCTGAGGCCGTGCGCGGCGGCGAAGTCGGCGGCGAAGCCGTTCGGCTCCTCGTTCACCAGGAAATTGACGCCGCCCTGGCGGTAGACGGTGATCGCGCGACCGCGATGGCGCAGCACCGCGGTGAAACCCATGCGCCGGAACAGCGCATGCAGCTGCTCGCCCTGCCCCGCCGGGGCGGCGAATTCGACGAACTCGAAACCGTCGATACCCATCGGATTGGCGAAGGTCGTGGGCTTCATGCCGAGATTGGGGGAAGTCTGGGACTGGGCGCTCATGGCGTCCTCCTGGCTGTCGGTCGGCGGGGCGCCGTCCTGGGGGTCGGGGTCGTGCCCGCTTGTCACGGACTCGGCGACGTTATAGTTTCAACTGAAACCATTTGCAAGGCGCGCCGCGGCATGCCCGACCGGGACATCCTCGACCTGGAGCACTTCCTGCCGTACCGGCTGTCGGTGCTGTCCAACCGCATCAGCCAGGACATCGCCCGCCTGTACGTCGAGCGTTTCGGCCTGGGGATCACCGAATGGCGGGTGCTGGCGGTACTGGGGCGGCACGACGACGTGTCGGCCCGCGAGGTCGCCGAGCGCACGGCGATGGACAAGGTGGCCGTGAGCCGGGCCATCGCCTCGCTGCTGGAGGCCGGCCGGATCGAACGCGAGACCCATGGCGGCGACCGCCGCCGGTCGTGCCTGCGCCTGAGCGCGCAGGGCCGGGCGATCTACGACCAGGTCGCGCCGCTGGCGCTGGCCTACCAGCGGCGGCTGCTCGAGGGCCTGGGCCCGGACGAACGCGCCGCGCTCGACCGCCTGCTCACGCGCCTGGAAACCCTCGAACTCGCCACCCGCCCGCCCTGAAAAAAGGGGACAGAGAATATTTTCGATTAAAACGGTCGCATCAATCGAAAATATTCTCTGTCCCCATTTCCGGGGTTACTTCACGCCGTGCATCAGTTTGTTGATGAGCGGCGCGAACAGCAGGAAGGCGGCACCGAAGGCGAAGCCGGCGATCGCGATCTGCGTGTAGGTCGCCGCGTACTGGTCCAGGCCGCCGGCGGCGCCGCCCGACGAGGCCACCGCCGCCACCGCGCCGGCGACGAAGTTGCCGATCGCCGTGCACAGGAACCACGCGCCCATCGCCAGCCCGGTGTCGCGCACCGCGGCGAGCTTGCTGACCATCGACAGGCCGATCGGCGACAGGCACAGCTCGCCCATCGTGTTGATCAGGTACGCCAGCGCCAGCATCTCCCACGGCACCATGCCGTCGACCGCCAGCGTGGTGATGCTCCATACCAGCGTGCTGAAACCGATCGCCACCAGGATCACCGCGATGCCGAACTTGCGCGGGATCGACGGGTTGATGCCGCGCTTCTCCAGCACCGGCCACAGCCACGCGAACAGCGGCGCCATCGCGATGATGAACACCGGGTTGGCGGACTGGAACACGGTGAAGTCGAACGGCGCGTCGACGTGGTCCTTGGCGAAGAAGTTCAGCGACGAGCCGGCCTGCTCGAACATGCCCCAGAACAGGATCTTGGCCAGGAACAGCAGCAGCATCGCGATGTAGCGGTGCAGCTGCAC
>JAKFCL010000106.1:0-8148 GCA_036676665.1 Arenimonas sp.
GGCTCGCCGACCTGGTACTACCTCGAGGCGGCGGCTCCCGGCGCCAACGGCATCTGGAGCAGCGGCATCTACCGCAGCGCCTGGGACGGCGACAGCAACTACCTGACCCGGGTCGGCCAGGCGACGCTGACGCCGTCGGGACCCGACGAGTTCACCTGGAGCTGGACCCTCGACGGCCGCAGCGGCTCCGAGCCGCTGGCGGCGCTCGGCCGCGGCTGTCCCACGGTCGACAGCATCGAGCGCGATTCGAGTTCGACCTGGTTCGACCCGGCCACCGCGGGCAGCGGCTACAGCGTGCAGCTGTTCCCGAACGGATACGAGTTCAACGCCGCGTTCGTCTACGACGGCCACGGGCGGCCGCGTTTCCTCGTGGCGGAACTGCCGGTGCCGGGCGCCGCCGTCACGACGTACGACCTCGAACAGCTGACCGGTTTCTGCCCGCTGTGCGCGCGCACCGGTGCGCCGGCGCGCGAGGCCATCGGCACCTACACGCGCACCTACGCCGGCGGCCGGCTGACCCGGATCGAGGTCGATGCGATCTACGCCGACGGCATCCCGGGGGCATGGACGGGCGATGACACGGTGCAGCCGCTCGGCGGCGCCGACACCGTGCAGGGTTGCGAACTCTAGGACGATCCGTCGCGCGGCGGGCGCGCCTCCATCGTCACGGGCCGCACGTACAATCGGCCGTCACCGCCTTCGTGCGGTGGCGGCCGCGAACTTTCGCGCGCCGATCGGGTCCGACCCGGACCGACCCCGCGTGGCCCCCGCCGCGCCTGCCGCCGAGGACCGATCCGCCGATGACCCGCGACCTGCGTCACCCCCTGGCCCTGGCGGCACTGCTGTTTTCGCTGTCGGCCTGCAGCGACGAGCCCGCGGCCCGCCAGAAGCCGCCGCCGGCGACCGTCACCACCACGGTGGTGGCCGCCAAGCCCTGGAGCGACGCGATCGAGGCGCTCGGCACCGCCCGCGCCAACGAGTCCGTGCTGGTCACCGCCAAGGTCACCGAGACGGTGGTGCGGGTCGCTTTCGAGGATGGCGACCTCGTGGAAGCCGGCGACGTGCTGGTCGATCTGTCGGGCCGCGCCGAAGTGGCGGGGCTGGAGGAAGCCGCCGCCGCCTATCGCGAGTCGCAGCAGCAGTACCAGCGCCTGCAGCAGCTGACGGCGCAGAAGCTGATCCCGGCCTCGCAGCTCGATGCGCAGCGCGGCGCGATGGAGTCGGCGCGCGCGCGCCTGGACGCGACCCGTGCGCGCCTCGCCGACCGGGTCATCACCGCGCCGTTCGCCGGCGTGCTCGGTTTCCGCCAGGTCAGCCCCGGTTCGCTGGTGACACCCGGCACGACGATCGCCAGCCTCGACGACATCTCGGTGATCAAGCTCGACTTCACCGTGCCCGAGGCCTACCTGTCGGCGGTCGCGAAGGGGCAGGGCATCACCGCGCGCAGTCCGGCCTGGCCGGACCGCGATTTCACCGGCATCGTGACGACGGTGGATTCGCGGGTGGACCCGGTGTCGCGCGCGGTCACCGTGCGTGCCGAGGTGCCGAACCCGGACCGCGAGCTGCGGCCGGGCATGCTGCTGACGCTGCGCGTGTTCCAGCCCGGTCGCGAGGCGCTGGTGGTGCCGGAGATCGCCGTCGTGCAGGTCGCGCAGGTCGCCAGCGTCTTCCGCGTGAAGGACGACGACACCGTCGAGCAGGTGCCGGTGATCCTCGGCGCGCGCCGCGCCGGAGAGGTCGAGGTGAAGAGCGGGCTGCAGGCCGGCGACCGCATCGTCGTCGACGGCACGGTGAAGCTGCGCGATGGCGCCGCGATCGTCGAAGCCCCGGCGCCGGCGCCTGCCGACGGCAAGGACGAAGCACCGGTCGCCGCCCCCGCGGCCGCACCGGCAGGCTGAGCCGATGAAGCTTTCCGACCTGTCGATCCGCCGGCCCGTGCTCGCGACGGTGATGAGCCTGCTGCTGGTGGTGCTGGGCGTGATCGCATTCACCCGGCTGACGCTGCGCGAACTGCCCAACATCGATCCGCCGATCGTGTCGGTGCAGGTGGCGTACCCGGGCGCCTCGGCGGCGGTGGTGGAAACGCGCATCACCCAGATCCTCGAGGACGCCGTCGCCGGCATCGAGGGCATCCAGACGGTGGAGTCGCGCAGCCGCAACGGCGAGGGCAGCGTCACCATCGAGTTCTCGCTGTCGCGCGACATCGAGGCGGCCGCCAACGATGTACGCGACGCCACCAGCCGGGTGATGGACCGCATGCCCGAGGAGGCCGACCCGCCGCGCATCGAGAAGGTCGAGAGCGACGCCGAGGTGATCCTCTGGCTGAACATGAATTCGAAGGACCTGGACACGCTGGCGCTGAGCGATTTCGCCGACCGCTACGTCGTGGACCGGTTGTCGGCGATCGACGGCGTCGCCCAGGTGCGGATCGGCGGCCAGCAGCGCTATTCGATGCGCATCTGGCTCGACCGCGAGGCGCTGGCGGCGCGCGGGCTGGCCGTGGGCGACGTCGAGAACGCGCTGCGCCGAGAGAACGTCGAGCTGCCGGCCGGCAGTCTCGAGTCGCAGGACCGCGATTTCACGCTGCGGGTGATGCGCGGCTATTCCGAACCGGGCGATTTCGCCGCGCTCACCGTCGCCAAGGGCGAGGACGGCCACCTCGTGCGCCTGGGCGACATCGCCCGCGTCGAGCGCGCGTCGGCGGAGCGCCGCGCCTATTTCCGCGGCAACGGCCAGCCCAATGTCGGCCTGGGGATCGTCAAGACGTCCACCGCCAACAGCCTCGACGTCGCCCGCGACGTCAAGGCGGCGCTGCCGTCGCTGCAGGAGATGCTGCCCGAAGGCACGACGATCTTCGTCGCGTTCGACAGCACGACCTTCATCGACGCCGCGGTCGACCGGGTGTACATGACGCTGGTCGAGGCCGTGCTGCTGGTGCTGGTGGTGATCTACCTGTTCCTGGGCAGCGCGCGCGCGGCGCTGATCCCGGCGGTCACCGTGCCGGTGTGCCTGATGACCGTGTTCGTCGCGCTCTGGGCCTTCGGATTCACGATCAACCTGCTGACGCTGCTGGCGCTGGTGTTGTGCATCGGCCTGGTGGTCGACGACGCGATCGTCGTGCTGGAGAACGTGCAGCGCCGCGCCGACCTCGGCGAACCGCCGCTGGTGGCGGCCCGCCGAGGCACGCAGCAGGTCGCCTTCGCGGTGGTCGCGACCACCGCGGTGCTGGCGTCGGTGTTCCTGCCGATCGGCTTCATGGAAGGCAACACCGGCCGGCTGTTCCGCGAGCTGAGCGTGGCGATGGCGGCGGCGGTGATCATCTCGGCCTTCGTCGCGCTGACGCTGACGCCGATGATGTGCTCGCTGCTGATCCGCCGGCACGAGGCGCCGCGCGGCTTCAATGCCTGGATCCAGGGACGGCTGGCTGCGTTCGGCGAAAGCTACGGCCGCACGCTCGCCCGGCTGGTGGCGAAGACCCGCCTGTTCGCGCTCGGCACCGGCGTGCTGCTTCTGGCCGGCATCGGCATCGCGCTGGCGGTGTTCTCGACGATCCCGAAGGAACTGGCGCCGCCGGAGGACCGCGGCGCTTTCTTCGTGACCGTGTCCGGCCCCGAGGGCGCCGGCTACGACTACACCGTGGCGCAGATGCAGCAGGTCGAGGAGAAGCTGTTCAAGTACCTCGGCGAGGGCCAGCCGATCGACCGCGCGAACACGCGCGTGCCGGCCGGGTTCGGCGCCGGCGGCGACATGCACACCGGCCAGGCGATCGTGCTGCTCAAGCCGTGGGACCAGCGCGGGCAGAGCACCGGCGAACTGGTGGAGCAGGTGCGCGCCGAGCTGGCGTCGCTGCCGGGCGTGGTCGCCCGCGCGCAGGTGCGCACGGGCCTGGTGCGCGGCGGCGGCCAGCCGCTGCAGGTCGTGCTCGGCGGTCCGGACTACCAGGAGCTCGCGCAGTGGCGCGACCGCATGCTGGCGCGCATGGAAGCCAATCCGCGGCTGTTCTCCGCCGACTCGGACTACAAGGAGACCCGGCCGCAGCTGCGCGTGGAGATCGACCGCGACCGCGCCGCCGACCTGGGCGTGCCGGTGCAGGAGATCGGTCGGACGCTCGAGACGATGATGGGCTCGCGCCGGGTCACCACCTACGTCGAGGACGGCGAGGAATACGACGTGATCCTGCAGGCGCGGCGCGACAACCGCGCCTCGCCGGCCGACCTGGAAAACCTGTACGTGCGTTCGACGACGACCGGCGAGCTGGTGCCGCTGGCCAGCCTGGTCACGATGAGCGAGCTCGCCGAGCCGGGCCAGTACAACCGCTTCAACCGCCTGCGCGCGATCACGCTCAGCGCCGGACTGGCGCCCGGCTACACGCTCGGCGAGGCGATCGAATGGGTGCGCCAGGTCGCCGAAGAGGAACTGCCCGAACGCGCGCAGCTCGACTACAAGGGCGAGTCGCGCGAGTACCAGCGCGCGGGCAGCGCGGTGGTGTTCACGTTCGCGATGGCGCTGCTGATCGTCTACCTGGTGCTGGCGGCGCAGTTCGAGAGTTTCCTGCACCCGCTGGTGATCATGCTGACGGTGCCGCTGGCGGTGCTGGGCGCGCTGGTCGGGCTGTGGCTGTTCGGCAGCTCGCTGAACCTGTTCAGCCAGATCGGCATCGTCATGCTGGTGGGGCTGGCGGCGAAAAACGGCATCCTGATCGTCGAGTTCGCCAACCAGCTGCGCGACGAGGGCCGGACGATCGCGCAGGCGATCGTCGAGTCGGCGACGGTGCGGATGCGGCCGATCCTGATGACCTCGATCGCGACCATCATGGGCGCGCTGCCGCTGGTGCTGGCCGGCGGCCCCGGTTCGGCCAGCCGCGCGACGATCGGCATCGTGGTGATCTTCGGCGTGGCGTTCTCGACCGTGCTGTCGCTGTTCGTCGTGCCGGCGTTCTACGCGCTGCTGGCGCCGTTCACCCGATCGCCGGACGCGATCACGCGCACGCTCGAGCGATTGGAGCGCGAGACGCCCGCGGTCGGAGGCCATGCCTGACTTTCAGCCATTCGGCTGAAAGTCACCCACGATCCGCTGCGCGAATCGCGGGCCCCGGGCTCATCCCTTCCGATCCCCGCGCCTTCGGCGCGCCCCCTTACCAAGGGGGCTTTCCTCCATCGAATGTACGGGTGGGGGGGTAGAATCGGCGCGGCATTGGAGGGCGGACATGAGCGAGTCACCGTATCGAGGCCCCCAAGGGGGCAAACGCGACAAGCGGGAGCGGGAGCGGGACCGCGCGGCGCGACCGGCTCCGGCGGCGGACCGCGCCCGCCCGGCGCACGCGACGGACCGGCCGCGACATGCCCGCGCCGAGCCGGACGTCGAGGCGGAACCGCGCGAACCGCGCGAACAGCGCCTGTACGGCATCAACGCCTGCCTGGCGATGTTCCAGCACCGGCCCGACGACCTGCGCAAGGTCTGGCTGCTCGAATCCCGGCTGACGGTGCTCAAGGCCGTCGTCGCCCATTGCGTGAAGCACCGCCTGGGGTATTCGGTGGTCAGCGACGACGACCTGCGCAAGCTGTCGGGCAGCGAACACCACGAAGGTGTGGTGTTCGCGGCGATGCCTGCCGGCGAGCTCGGCCTGTCGGCCTGGCTGCGCGACCTCGCGCCCGGGCCGCAGCTGGCGATATGGCTCGACGGCGTCGGCAATCCGCACAACCTCGGAGCGATCCTGCGTTCGTCGGCGCATTTCGGCGTCGCCGGGCTGCTGCTGCCCAAGCACTCGCCGCTGGCCCTGTCCGGGGCCGCCGCGCGCGTGGCCGAGGGCGGCGCCGAACGCGTGCCGCTGGTGCGGCTGGGGCGAGCCGACAACAGCCTCGCACAGCTGCGCTCGGCCGGCTTCGTGCCGGCGGCGACGGTCGTGCGCGGCGGCGAGTCGCTGTACCGGCAGGCGCTGCCCGAACGGCTGCTGCTGCTGATGGGTGCCGAACAGGCCGGCATCGACCCGGCGCTGGCGCAGGCGGCCGTGCTGCGCCTGGCCATCCCCGGCACCGGCGCGGTGGAGAGCCTCAACGTCGCCGCGGCAACGGCCGTCTTCGTCGGCGAATGGTTCCGGCAGAGAAAAGCCTCCTGAGGTCCGGCGGAGGGCTTGCAGCGTTCGAGGCTCTCCGATCGGGGTCGGCCCGGAGCGTCAGGTTTATAATCGCCGGCCTATGAAAGCCCTCTCCCTCCCGACGGTCCCGCGGGGCCGCCTCTTCCGCCTGTGCGCGGGCGTGCTCGCGGCCGTCGCGCTGTCGCCTGCGCTCGCCGACCGCCCCAGCTACGACGTCGACTACACGATCGGTTTCCTGCCCGACGAAGGCCAGGCCCAGGTCATCATCGCGGTGACACCCGGCGACGGCCAGCTGCGCGAAGTGAAGTTCGACATGCCGGCCACCCGCTACAGCGACCTTTCCGGCGACGGCACGATCACCCGGAAGGGCGACGCGGTCACCTGGCGCCCGGCGGGCAGCAGGATCTCGAAGCTGCGCTATCGCTACCTGGTCAACGACAAGCGCCCGGGTGGCGGCTACGACGCCCGCATCACCGACGACTGGGCGATCGTGCGCGGCGACGACCTGGTGCCGGCGCAGTCGGTGCGCACGACCCGCGATGCCGATTCGCGCGCCCGCCTGCATTTCGTGCTGCCCAAGGGCTGGAGCAACGCCGACACGCCGTACGTGCGCAGCAGCCGCGGCAACGATTTCGTCGTGGTCAATCCCGAGCGCAGCTTCGACCGGCCGGTCGGCTGGGTGATCGCCGGCGACGTCGGCACCCGCCGCGAGGACCTCGAGGGCGTGCACATCAGCGTCGCCGGCCCCAAGAGCGGCGACGTGCGCCGGCTCGACATGCTGTCGTTCTTCAACGGGCTGGTGCCGGAGTTCCACAAGGCTTTCGGCAAGCTGCCGTCGAAGCTGCTGATCGTCAGTGCCGGCGACCCGATGTGGCGCGGCGGCCTGTCCGGCCCGCGCTCGCTTTTCCTGCACGCCGACCGGCCGCTGATCAGCGAAAACGGCACCAGCACGCTCACCCACGAACTGACGCACGTGATCACCCGCATCCGCGGCGCCGACGGCGACGACTGGATCGCCGAGGGCCTGGCCGAGTACTACTCGATCGAACTGCTGCGCCGCGCCGGGCTGCTCAGCGAGGCGCGCGCCGATCGCGCCCACGACTGGATGCGCGACTACGGCAAGAAGGTGAAGACGCTGACGTCGGACCGCTCGCGCGGACCGCGCACCGCCCGCGCCGTGCAGCTGTTCGCGGCGCTGGACAAGGAGATCCGGACGCGCACGAAGGGCAAGCGCAGCCTCGACGATGTCGTGCGGGCGCTGATGCCGGTGCGCGAGGTGTCGCGCGAGGACCTGCGCGAGCAGGTGGAGGAACTCACCGGGGCGCCGTCGAAGGTGCTCGCGACGCCGTTGCTGGACTGATGCGCCTGCTGCGCCGCCTGCGCGGCTGGGCACGCTCGAACGCGGGCGCGTGGCTGCCGTTCGCCGAGCCGCCGCTGTCCCGGTCCTGGGCCTCGTGGGCGGAATGGCAGGCGACGTCGCCGGTCGAACGCGAGAGGTTCAACGCGCAGTTCCGCCTGCAGAGCGAGGTCGCGCCGGCCTGCGGAACGGACGGCTGGCCGGGCTGGTGCGGGCTGTGCCAGGCGGCGGTGCGCTTCGCGCTGCCGTCGGCCGCGGCCGGCGCCGCCGCCAACCTGCGCGAGGAACTGGTCTGCCCGCGCTGCCGGCTGACCGCCCGCAACCGCGCGGCGATGGCGCTGGTCTGCGACGGGTTGCCCCTGGCCCGCGCCCGCGTCTACCTCACCGAGCAGGCGTCGCACGCGTATGTCTGGCTGCAGGCGCGGTGCCCGGGCCTGGAGGGCAGCGAATTCGGCCTCGACGCGCCGGCGCGCGCACGCCTGCAGGGCTGGTACGAACGCCTCGGCGGCCGCGGCGAACTGGTCGAGCGCGACATCACGAAGCTCGATTTCGCCGACGCGTCGCTCGATGCGATCGGCAGTTTCGACGTGCTCGAGCACGTGCCCGACTACCCGGCCGCGCTGCGAGAGTTCGCCCGCGTGCTCATGCCGGGCGGGCGGCTGGTGATGACCGTTCCGTTCGTCGAGGCCTGGCCGGA
>JAKFCL010000107.1:0-1664 GCA_036676665.1 Arenimonas sp.
TTTTTTTTTGTCCGCGTGAATCCGCGCCGCGCGGCCGCGCGTAGGGAGGGGTGCACGCCAGCCGCGTGCCCACGGACCCGACCGCGCCCGCCATGAGCCGACACCCCCGCCGCCTGATTTCCTTCCTTCTGCTTTCCCTCGCCATCGGGCCGGCTTTCGCCACCGCCCCCGCGCCGCCCCGCGCGAAGTCGCCGGCCGAGATCGCCGCCGCCAGCCCGGTCCCGGTCTGGCGCCGCAACGGGATCCTGGTGGAACAGGGCGGGCGCGCGTTGTACGTGTTCGACCAGGACACGCCCGGCGTCAGCCGCTGCGACGACCGCTGCATGGCCCTGTGGCCACCGCACTACGCCGAACCGGGCGCGAAGCCGTCCGGCCCGTTCACCCTGGCGCGCAGCTTCGACGGCCGGCCGATGTGGGCCTGGCGGGGCCAGCCGCTGTACCGCTGGGTGTCCGATCGCCGCCGCGGCGCCGCCGGCGGCGACGGGGTCGCCGACGTCTGGTTCCTGGTGCGGGTGCCGGCCGCGCTGCAGGCGCAGGTGACCCCGTATTTCCCGATGCCGATGCCGCGCGCCGCCCCGACGCGCGCCGCGGCGCCTTCTTCCGCCAACCCGCCTGGACGCTGACCGATGCCCTCGACCTTGAACCGCCTGCCGCGCCGCCGCCCCGGATCCGTGTGGCCCCGGACCCTGTTATGTCTCGCGCTGGCGGCCGCCACCGCCCATGCCCAGGCGGACGTCCCGCCGGCCGAAGGCGAGGGCGGCGGAGGCGCCACCGAGCCGCCGACGGACTCCGGACCGGCCGCCGACGCCGGCGAAGGCTTCGGCAACAAGCTGCTGCTGACCGGCGGCGTCAGCCAGGTCGAAGGGTCCGCCGGCGGCGGCCTGACGCCGTGGGCGGTGATCGGCGGCTACGGCACCCGCGACCAGATCGGCGGCAATGCCTATTACACGCGCGTGGGTCTGGACGATTACCACCTCGACAGTTACGGCGTGCTGGTCGGCCTCTACGACCGCGTCGAGATCAGCCTGTCGCGCCAGCGCTTCGACACCGAACGGGTCGGCGGCGCGCTCGGTCTCGGCGACGGCTTCGCGTTCACCCAGGACACACTCGGGGTGAAGGTGCGGATCGCCGGCGACGCGGTGCTCGAGCAGGACTCGTGGCTGCCGCAGATCGCGATCGGCGCCCAGTACAAGCGCAACGACCAGCCCGGCGTGCTCGCGTTCGTCGGCGCCCGCGACGACAGCGGCATCGACGCGTACGTCAGCGCCACCAAGCTGTTCCTCGACCGCAGCCTGCTGGTGAACGGCACCGTGCGGTTCACGAAGGCCAACCAGTTCGGCATCCTCGGTTTCGGTGGCGACCGCAATGACGATTACGAGCCGATGTTCGAGGGTTCGGTCGCCTACCTGCTCAACCGCCATCTCGCCATCGGCGGCGAATACCGCATGAAGCCCGACAACCTCGGCATCGCCGCCGAGGACGACGCCTGGGACGTGTTTGTGGCCTGGGCGCCGCGCAAGCACGTCTCGCTGACCGTCGCCTACGTCGACCTCGGCAACATCGTCATCCGCGACTCGCAGCGGGGCGTCTACGCCTCGCTGCAGGTCGGCTTCTGATCCCGGAGAACCCCATGAACCCGTCGACCATGATCAAGCCGCTGTCCT
>JAKFCL010000108.1:0-2181 GCA_036676665.1 Arenimonas sp.
TGGTGCCGGAAATAGGAATCGAACCTACGACCTACGCATTACGAATGCGCCGCTCTACCAACTGAGCTATTCCGGCGAAGGCGCGAATTCTAGGCGTTCGCCGGGGTCCGGGTCAATTTGACGGTTCGGGCGCAGGCCCCGGACGGCGCCCGGTCACGGCACCAGCGAGATCCGCAGCTCCTTGGGCAGGGCGAACACGACGTTTTCCGGCTCGCCTTCCAGGTGCTCGACGTGATCGGCGCCCAGTTCCTTGAGCCGGGCGATCACGCCCTGCACCAGCACTTCCGGGGCCGAGGCGCCGGCGGTGACGCCGATCCGGGTCGCGCCGGCCAGCCAGGCCGGGTCGATGTGCTCGGCGCCGTCGATCAGGTGGGCGGCAGCACCCTGCTTTTCGGCCAGCTCGCGCAGACGGTTGGAATTGGAGCTGTTGACCGAGCCGACCACCAGCACGACCTCGCAGCGGCCGGCCAGCAGGCGCACCGCGTCCTGACGGTTCTGGGTGGCATAGCAGATGTCGTCGTGCTTCGGGCCCTGGATCGCCGGGAAACGCGCCTGCAGCGCCGAGATGATCTCCTTCGTGTCGTCCACCGACAGCGTGGTCTGCGTCGTGAATGCGAGCGCGTCGGGCTGGCTCACCTGCAGCATGGCGACGCCGGCGACGTCCTCGACGAGGTAGATGCGGCCGGCGCCGAACTCGCGCCGCCACTGCCCCATCGTGCCCTCGACCTCCGGATGGCCGGCGTGGCCGATCAGGATCACGTCGCGGCCGGCGCGGCAGTGCCTGGCCACCTCGATGTGCACCTTGGTCACCAGCGGGCAGGTGGCGTCGAAGACCTTCAGGCCGCGGCGCTCGGCCTCCGCGCGCACCGCCTGCGAAACGCCGTGGGCACTGAATATCACGGTGGCGCCGGCCGGCACCTCTTCGAGCTCCTCGACGAACACCGCGCCACGCTGGCGCAGGTCCTCGACGACGAAGCGGTTGTGCACGACCTCGTGGCGCACGTAGATCGGCGCGCCGAGCGAATCGATCGCCCGCTTGACGATCTCGATCGCCCGGTCGACGCCGGCGCAGAAGCCGCGGGGATTGGCGAGCAGCACGTCCATCGGTCGATTATCCGCCCTTCGCGGCGGCCGGGGCCGCCCGGAAGCTGAACGCCACCAGCAGGATCGCGCCCAGCACGATGCAGGAATCGGCGATGTTGAACGCCGGCCAGTGCCGCCAGTCGGTGAAGCCCAGGTACCAGTCGATGAAGTCGACGACCTTGCCCAGGCGGATGCGGTCGACCAGGTTGCCGAGGGCGCCGGCGATCACCAGCGCCGGCGGCAGCGCCGTACGCCAGTCGTGCCGGGGGGTGATCCGCAACCACACCGCCATCGCGGTGCTGATGACCAGCGCCAGCCCGGCGAAGAACCACTTCTGCCAGCCGCCGGCGTCGGCGAGGAAGCTGAAGGCGGCGCCGTAGTTGTAGACCAGCGTCCAGTTCCAGAAGCCGTCGATGAAGGGCACCGGCTGCGCGAACTCCAGGTGCGTCAGCGCCAGCCACTTGGTCCATTGGTCGACACCGACCAGCACGAGCGAAAGCCACAGCCAGCCCAGGGCATTCGGCCGCGGCGGATCGGCAAGCTGCGCGCGCCAGCCCGGCGCGGGGTTCGCCGCGGCCATCAGAAGAACCTCCGGATCTCGCCGGCGCCGCCGACGTTCTCCACGCAGCGACCGCACAGCTCCGGATCGTCGGCATGGCTGCCGACGTCGGGGCGGTAATGCCAGCAGCGCACGCACTTGCCGTGCGTGGTCGACACGGCGTGGATCCACGGCGCCTCGGTGCGGTCGGCAGGCACCGGCTTCATGTCGAAGCGCGAGGTGATGAAGAAGAACCGCAGTTCGTCGGCGACCGGTGCGAACGCCGCCAGCGCTTCCGGATTCAGCAGGACCTCGACCTCCGCCTCGAGCGAGGCGCCGATGGCGCCATCGGCACGCATCGGCTCGAGCACTTTGCTGACCTGGTCGCGCATCTGCAGCAACCGCTCGAAATCCTCCGCGGACAGCACGGCGTCGGCCGGCAGCGGCGCCAGGCCGTCGTAAAACGTCGCGAACAGCACGTTGCCGGCGCGCTCGCCCGGCAGGTGCTGCCAGATCTCGTCGGCCGTGAACGCCAGCACCGGCGCGATCCAGCGCACGAA
>JAKFCL010000109.1:0-2324 GCA_036676665.1 Arenimonas sp.
GTCGCCACCAAGCCGACCAAGGGTGCGAAGGAGCGCCGCCTCGGCGCCAAGCGCGACCGCGCGACGGTGAAGCGCCAGCGCAGCGCCGCCGCCTGGGACCGCGAATGAGCCGCGACGCGTGACCCGGATTCCCACGCTTCCCGCCAGCGCCCCGCGCGACGGCGGCCCGTTCACGCGCTGGCTCGGCCGCACGATCCTGCGGCTGGGCGGCTGGACGATCGCCGGCGACTGGCCCGATCTGCCACGGCTGGTGGTGATCGCCGCGCCGCATTCGTCCGGCTGGGACGCGGTGTGGGGGCTGGCGGCGAAACTGGCGATGGGCGTCGATATCACCTTCATCGCCAAGGCCGAACTGTTCCGCGGCCCGCTCGGCTGGCTGCTGCGTGCGTTCGGTGGCCACCCGGTCAACCGCAGCGCGCCGGGCGGCATCGTCGAGCAGACCGCCGAACAGATCCGCGCCGCCGAGCGCATGTGGTTCGTGCTGGCGCCGGAAGGCACGCGCCGCCGCGTCGAGCAGTGGAAGTCCGGCTTCTGGAAAATCGCCCGCCGCGCCGACGTGCCGGTGTTCTGCGCGTGGTTCCACTACCCGGAGCGCACCATCGGGCTGGGGCCGCTGGTGACGCTGACCGACGATCCGGTCGCCGACATCGCGCGCATCCGCGAGATCTACCGGCCCTACCAGGGCAAGAACCGCGGCGCTTTCTAGCGTTCCGACGGCCCGGTGTCGAAATGGTCGCGGCGCTCGAACAGCCCCGGCTTGATCAGGTCGACGAACGCGCGCGCCTGCGGGCTGAGGTATTTGCCCTTGCGCATCACCACGCCATAGCTGCGCGGCGGGAAATAGTCGGCCAGGCTGCGGGCGACCAGCCGCGTGCGGTCCGCCTCGGTCAGGCAGATGCTGGTCACGATGCTGATGCCCAGGCCCATCGCCACGTACTGCTTGATCACTTCCCAGCCGCCGACTTCCAGTGCGACGGTGTACGGCACGCGCCGCTGCTGGAACACCAGGTCGACCAGCCGGTAGGTCGTCAGCCGCCGCGGCGGCAGGATCAGCCCGTACGGCGACAGGTCCTCCAGGCGCAGGTCGGGCTTCTCGGCCAGCGGGTGGCCGGGCGGGCAGATCAGCATCGGGTCGAAGGAATAGACCGGGGCGTAGGCCAGGTCGGTCGGCACGTCGAGCATCGACCCCACCGCGACGTCGACGCCGTCCGAACGCAGCAGCCCGAGCCCGTCCTGGCCGGTCACGTTGTGCAGCACCAGCTGCACTTCCGGGTGCTGGGCGCGGAAGGCCTGCACCAGGGTCGGCAGCAAGTACAGGATCGTCGAGCTGCCGGCCGCGACGTGCAGCTCGCCGGCCTGCAGGCCCTTGAGGCGGCCGCGGAATTCACCATCGAGCCCGTCCAGGCCCTCCACCAGCGGCCGGGCCAGGTCGTACAGCACCTGCCCCTCGCGGGTGAGGCTGAAACGGCGGCCGATCCGCTCGAACAGCGCCTGGCCCAGGTCGCGTTCCAGCGCCTGCAGCTGCAGCGTCACGGCCGGCTGGCTGAGGAACAGCGCCTCGGCGGCCCGCGACACCGAGCCCAGGCGCGCGACCTGGCAGAAGGCCCGGAGCGGCTTCAGGCGATCGCCCTTGTAGAAGAATCTCGCCGTCTGGGTGGCCATAAGCCGTTGCTGACGCTCATGTATAAGCTGAGCAAATACTAGCTATCAAAACATTTGTTTTGTCAAATAGGTCTGCCGAGGCCTACGGTCGAGCTCCAGAGATTCCGGAGTAGACCCATGGCCGGCGACGCCGCTCGCATCCTCACCCCGCCCCCCGGCGCGCAGTTGGCCGGACCGCACCTGGCCGGCCAGGAAGACCTGCTGACCCCGGCCGCGCTGGCGTTCCTGACCGACCTGCACCGGGCCTTCGACGGCGAGCGCCAGGCCCGCCTGGCCGCCCGCCGCCAGCGCCAGGCCCGCTTCGACGCCGGCGAACTGCCGGACTTCCGTGCCGACACCCGCGCGATCCGCGACGGCGACTGGACCGTGGCGCCGCTACCGGCGGCCCTGCAGGACCGCCGCGTCGAGATCACCGGGCCGGTCGACCCGAAGATGGTGATCAACGCGCTGAATTCGGGCGCCAGCTGCTACATGGCCGATTTCGAGGATTCCACCAGCCCGACCTGGGAAAACCTGCTGACCGGCCAGCGCGCGCTGCGCAAGGCCGTCACCGGCCAGCTCGACTGGATGGCGCCCGACGGCAGCCGGCATTACGTGCTCGACCCGGCCTCGACGACGGTGCTGATCGTGCGCCCGCGCGGCTGGCACCTCGACGAAAAACA
>JAKFCL010000110.1:0-12779 GCA_036676665.1 Arenimonas sp.
ATCCTCGGCCTGGCCTATCGCGGGCTCGACCCGGCCTACGACCTCGAAGCGCTGCTGCGCGACCGTGGCGTCGACCCGCCGGCGACGTGGGCCTGGCCGTTCGAAGCCGGCCACGCGCTCGACCTGGCGAAGTTCGCCGACTTCCTGCCTCACCAGCCGCGCACGACGCTGCGACCTGCCTTCAGCGCGCTGGAGGAGGAAGGCGTGCTGCGCGACCGCTTCGCGCTGGCGGTCGGCCGCGCCGTCGTGCACGTCGCGGCCGAGGGCGCCAGCGGACACACGCTGGCCGGCGACCCGCTCAATGCCGGCACGCTGGTCCTCGGCGGCGGTGCCGGACAGCAGCACCTGTACCGGGGCGGATTCCACGACGTCCGGATCGTGCACGACCTGTATTACGGCGCGAACCTGCGTGCGGTGCGGGTCGGCAGCGACGCGCCGATCGCCGTGCCGGCCCTGGATCCGGCCGCGGCCGGCACGCGGCCCGGCAACGCCCTGCTCGACACCGGCAGCAGCTTCCTGGTGCTCGAGACGTCGACGTACGACGCGGTGCTGGCGGCCTTCGCGCGCCACGATCCCGGCTTTCCGGGGCTCGTCGCCGAAGCGGCGGCCGCCCTGCGCGACGGCCGCGGCCTCGCGAACGATCGCATCGACCCGCACGCCTGGCCCGACCTGCACTTCCACCTCGAGGCGCCCGGCGGCGGCGACACCGTGCTGCGCGTGCCGGCCTCGCACTACTGGCCGCGCAACGCGCTCGCGCACGGGCAGGCACTGTGCCTGTTGATGCCGCAGCTGCCGCACTTCCCGAAGCAGTCGATCCTCGGCCTGCCGCTGTTCGCCGGGCGCTACACGGTGTTCGACCGCGCCGCCGGCGAGGGCCTGGGGGTCGTGCGCGTGGCGGCGCGGCGGGAGACGGCATGACGGCCACGCTCGCCACGCCGGACTTCGCGCTGCGGCCGCTGGCGGCGGCCGATCGCGACGCCGTCGCGGCGCTTTACGCCGATGCCGAGGTGATGCACCACCTGGGCGGGCCGATGCCGCCGGCGAAGGCCCGCGCGGTCTTCGCGGCGGCCCTGGCCCGGCAGCACGACCCGCACGGGCACCAGCGCTTCTGGATGCTGCAGGCGCACGCGGATGCCGCGGTGATGGGACTGATGGGCCTGACGCTGCACGACCGGACGACCGGCGAGGTCGGCATCCTGGTCGACCCGCGCCACCGCGGCCGCGACCACGCCGCGGCGGCGATCGCCGCGCTGGCCGACCACATGTTCGACGACCTCGGCATGGCCCGGCTCGATGCCCGCCACGGCGTCGGGAACACGGCCACCGCCCGGCTGCTGGCCAAGCTGGACTTCGAGCGCCTGCCGCTGTCGCGCGCGGATCTCGACCAGCGCTGGACGATGACCCCCGTTCGCTGGCGGCAGGTGCGCGGCCGCTGGCGGGGCGCGTCGCAGGCCCCGGCCGATCGGCTATCGTGACGGCGAATGTCGCCGAACCCTGGGGAACGATGGAACGGAAAGGAAGCCTCGCCTGCGTCGGCCTCGGCATGACCCTGGGTGCGCACCTCACCCCGCGGTCGCGCAGCCACATCGAGCAGGCCGATGTCGTGTTCGTCGCGGTATCCGACCCGCTGGTCGAACTGTGGGTGCAGGAGATGCACCCGGACGTGCGCAGCCTGCAGCCGCTGTACGGCGACGGCGACAAGTCGCGGCAGGACACGTACCGGGAGATGGCCGAGGCGATGCTGGTGCAGGTGCGCGCGGGCCACCGGGTGTGCGGTGCGTTCTACGGCCATCCGGGCGTCTTCGCGCAGGCGCCGCATCGCGCCGTCGAACAGGCCCGCGAGGAAGGTTTCGACGCCGTCATGGAACCGGGCGTCTCCGCCGAGGACTGCCTGTACGCCGACCTGGGGATCGACCCGGGCCGTTTCGGCTGTCAGCATTACGAGGCCAGCCAGCTGATGTTCTACCGGCGGCGGCTCGACAGCAGTGCTTACCTGGTGCTGTGGCAGGCGGGGGTGGCCGGCGACCGCAGCTTCCGCCGCTTCGGCACCGCCCCGGAGTACGTGCGCCTGCTGGTGGAGCTGCTGGCCGAGGACTACCCGCTCGACCATCCCTGCACGATCTACGAGGCCGCGACGCTGCCGATCCAGTCCCCGCGCATCGAGACCGTGCCGCTGGGCGCTCTGCCGGATGCCGTGCTGCGGGTGCAATCGACCGTGGTGCTACCGCCGGCGCAGCCGCTGTCGCAGAATCCTGCCATGCTCGCGCGGCTGGCCGCACTCGACCGGCGACCCTGAGCGGGGCGCCGCCCGCCGAAACATCCTGTTCCACCGCTGCAATTCCATCGCAAACCAACCAGGGGAAAATGATGTCGAACGTGATTGCCTTTCTCGAAACGCTGGGCAGCGATCCGCGCCTGGCCGGCATGGACGCCACCGCCTTCGCCGCGGCCGTCGACAGCCTGGCGCTGGACGATGCGGCCCGTGCCGCACTGCTGGCGCGCGACGCCGATGCGCTCAACGGCCTGCTTGGCGGCCGCCTGCAGATGATGTGCCTGCTGTTCCCGGCCGACGGCGAGCCGCCGAAGGAAGACGAGCCGACCGACGACGAGCCGGCAGACGACGAGAAGCGCGAGAACATCGGCTTCGCCGCGCGGCACTGACGGAACCGGGAACGCCGCCATGCGCCCGCGTCCTGCCGCCCTGCTCGCGGCCGCGCTGTGCATGGCGGCGCTGCCCGCCGCCGCATCGCCCGCCGTCGAGGCGATGCTGCGCCAGGCCGAACAGGTCCGCAGTTCCGACCCGGCCCAGTTCCAGTCGCTGCTGGGCCAGCTCGACGAATCGAGCGGCGCGGCCAGCCCGCGCCAGCGCGAGCAGCTGCAATACCTGAAGGCCTACGACCTCGCCTACACCGGCCGGTTCGACCTGGCCATCGACGCCGCGAGCGGACTGTTCGCCAGCGGAACCGACATCGACACGCGCCTGCGCGCCGGTGCGCTGATGGTCAACGCCTACGCCGTCACCCGCGACTTCGCCGGCGGCCTGCGCACCCTCGACCAGACGCTGCAGCTGGTCGGCCGCGCGAGCGCGCGTGACGTGCGCCACCACGTGTGGTCCGCCGCCGGGGTGATCCACAACCAGGTGGGGCAGTTTGCCGAGGGCAAGCGCTTCGCCGAACGCATGCTGGCCGACGATCCCAGCCCGCGCACGCGCTGCTTCGCCGGTGCGATGCGGCTGGAGTCGCTGTACAACCTGGGCCCGCTCACCGAGGACGAAGCCGCCGTCCGGGCGCTCGTGGATGACTGCATCGGCACCGGGGAGCCGGTCGCCGCCAACTTCGCGCGCGGCTTCCTCGCCCGACGCATGGCCGACTCCGGGCGCACGGCGGACGCCATCAGGCTGCTCGACGGCCACCTGGCCGAAGTCGAGGCCACCCGGTATCCGCGCCTGATCGGCGAGATGCATTCGCTGCTGGCCGAACTCAACCTCGCGCACGGCGACCGTGCCCGGGCCGAGGCCCACGCCGCCAACGCGATCGCCCGCAGCAGCGGCATCGAGTTCTCGTTGCCGCTGGTAGCCGCCCACCGGGTGATGTACGAAGCCGCGATGCAGCGCGGCGACCTGCCCGCGGCGCTGGAACACCTGCGCCGGCACGGCGAGGTCGACAAGGCCTACCTGGACACCGTCAAGGCCCGCGAAATGGCCTATCAGATGGTCCGCCAGGAGACCCAGCAGAAGACCCAGGAGATCGAGCTGCTCAACAACCAGAACCGCGTCCTGCAGCTCGAGCAGAAGGTCGCGAAGCAGGCGGCGCGCAACGTGCAGCTGCTGGTGGCGCTGCTGGTGGTGCTGCTGGCCAGCATCGGCTACTGGGCATTCAAGACCAAGCGCACGCAGGTGTCGTTCCGCAAGCTGGCCGAGACCGACGCGCTGACCGGCGTCAGCAACCGACACCATTTCAGCCGGCGCGCCGGCGAGGTGCTCGAGTACTGCCGGCGCACCGGCGAGGACGTGTCGCTGGTGATGTTCGACCTGGACAAGTTCAAGGGGATCAACGACGACTACGGCCACGCGGTCGGCGACTGGGTGCTGGAGAAGGTGTCGGAGGTCTGCCGCGGCATCTGCCGCAAGCACGACCTGTTCGGGCGGCTGGGCGGCGAGGAGTTCGCGTTCCTGCTCGTCGGTGCCGACGTCGCCGCGGCGACGGAACTGGCGCAGCTGTGCCGCGCCCGCATCCGCGCGATCGACACCGCGGCCACCGGCCACGATTTCCGCATTTCCGCCAGCTTCGGCGTCGCCACCTCGGCGACTGCCGGTCACGATTTCCATCCGCTGCTGGCGCGCGCCGACGAGGCGATGTACCGCGCCAAGCGCGACGGCCGCGACCGCGTCGCCGAGTACGTCACCGGTGGCTGAGGCGGCACCGGCGGTACTGACGACGGCGCGGTTGCGCCTGGACGAACTGCAGGCCACCGACGCCGACGCGGCGTTCGTCGTCGAACTGCTCAACGATCCGGATTTCCTCCGGCACATCGGCGACAAGCAGGTACGCGACGCCACCGACGCCCGCCGCTACATCGACGAGGGTCCGCGCACGAGCTACGCGCGGCACGGCTTCGGGCTGTGGAAGGCGACGCTGCTGGCCACCGGCGAGGCCGCGGGCATGTGCGGCCTGCTCAAGCGCGACCACCTGCCCGACGCCGACATCGGCTACGCCTGGCTGCCGCGCTTCCGCGGCCAGGGCCTCGCGGCCGAGGCGGCCACGGCGGTGCTGGCGCATGCGTTCGGGCCGCTGCGGCGGCCGCGGGTGCTGGCGATCGTCAGCGAGGGCAACGCGGCCTCGCAGCAGCTGCTGCACAAGGTGGGCATGCGCTGCCTCGGGCTGCAGCGCATCGAGGACGAGATGCTGGTCGTCTTCCGGATCGACGCGCCGGCGGCGGACAGCGACCACCGGTAACGACGGCGCGCCATGAAAAAGGGCGGGACCGCGGACGGCCCCACCCTTCAGGATCGCAGCGGCGCCGGAGCGCCGCGGATCACGGCCCGATCAGGCCGCGGCGTCCTTGAGCTTCTTCAGCGGACGCACCTTGACCTTGACCGAAGCCGGCTTGGCGGCGAACCACTGCTCTTCCTTCGTGAACGGGTTGATGCCCTTGCGCTTGGCCTTGGCCGGCACGTTGACCACGGTGATCTTCAGCAGGCCCGGCAGGGTGAACGAACCCGCGCCCTTCTTGCTGACCGAGGCGTGCACGGCGCCTTCCAGCGCGGCCATCACGGCGCGCACGTCCTTGGCAGCCACCGAGGTGGATTCGGCGATGTGGGCGACGAGGCCCGACTTGCTCAACGCTTCCTTGATCGGCTTCGGCGCGGCCGGCTTCGCAGCGGCCTTCGGGGCAGCCTTCTTCTTCGCAGCTTTCTTGGTAGCCATTCTGGTTTTTTCCCGTTGTTACTCAGTGGGTGAGATGGGGTGCCTGGGTAAACCCCCCGGCAACGCGAATGTAGGGCATGTGCGCGGCTGCGCCAAGCGTTCGAGGGCATTTTTCCGCGGTTTTTTTCTTCCGGACAAAAAAAACGGCCCGTTCGCGGCCGGATCGGCCCACTTCCGGCGTGCATCCCGCCCCGCGGGGCGGACTTCCGGGGGGCCGGAAACGCCGGTGCCGGCTTTCGCCGGCACCGGGTTCAACAGCGGCAGGGCATGCCGCGGGGAATCAGTCGATCGCTTCGGCTTCGGCCTGCGCCGCGTCCAGCTCGGCCTGGGCCGCGGCCTTGGCTGCTTCGTACGCCGCGTCGGCGGCGTCGTTGCAGGCGCCGCGCTCGCCCAGCTCGAGGCCGTCGCAGCGCTCCTGCTCCATCTGCTTGATGCCGTCGGCCTTGGCGACCGCGACGTCGTAGCGCTCCTGCGCGACGTTCTCGATGCCGTCGGCCACTTCGTCGGCCGTGTCGTCGAGCGCACCGTCGCCGTCGTTCATCTCGCCGGCCACTTCCTCGTTCGCATCGTCGATCGCGTCGGCGAGTTCGGCCTGCTGGTCGGCGACTTCGTCGGCGGCCTGGACGGCTTCTTCGCGCACGTCCTCGGCCACCTGCTCCGGGGACTCGGCGGGCTTGCACGCGGCCAGCGAGAACGCGAGCGCGGCGGCGAGGGCGGTAAGGGTCAGGGTCTTCATGGGGTTGGCTCCATTGCGGTTGATAAGGGGTCCGGCGCAGCACGCGGCACCACGGGGCGGGCTCGATGGCAGGGTGCAGACCCCCCTGTGTCGGGAGTGTGCAGAAAGCACGAAAGCGGCGTGAGGACGGCGGAAAAGGCCCGCGGAGGCGGTCGGCGCCCGGCCGGCAGGAGGCCCGGGATGAATTCGCAATGAATCCGCGCGCTCCCGGGGGGCCGCAATCACCCGGCATTGATCCGGCGTGCCCGATGCTGCGGCACACGAACATCGCCCCGGTTTCCCGCTAGCACGACGTCCGCCGCGACGCCGAACCTTCCCACCAAGGAGTCATGCCATGAACAAGTTCACCCGCACCCTTTCCGTCGCCGTCCTGCTGGGCGCCATCGGCACGCTCTCGGCCTGCCACACCGTCGAAGGTATCGGCAAGGACGTCCAGGAAGTCGGCGAGGAAGTGGAAGAGACCGCGGAAGAAACCCGCAACTGAGTTGCCGGTTCCGCGACGAAGAAGGGCGTGCCTCGCGGCACGCCCTTTTTTTCTTGCGCCGTTGCCGCCCGCGCCTCAGTCGATGCGCGGCAGCTCCAGCGTGAAGCAGGCGCCGCCGCCCGGGCGCGCGTCGTACCAGAGGTCGCCCCCCATCGCCCGCGCCTTCTGCTTGGCCAGGCTCAGGCCCAGGCCCGTGGAGGTCTCCCCGCCGGTGGGCTGGCTCGACAGCGGCGCGAACCGCCGGAACAGCATCGACTGCTCCTCGGCCGACACGCCCGGGCCCTGGTCCATCACCTGGAGGCGGCCGTAGCCCTCGTGGCGCAGCGCCGCCACGGTGATCAGGCTCTCGCGCGGCGCGTACTTGATCGCATTGGAGATCAGGTTCTGCAGTACGTGCGAGATCGCCGCACGCTGGCCCTTGACCAGCAGGTGGCGGTCCAGCCGCAGGTCGAAGCGCATCGCCTTGGATTCGGCGCGATCGGCGAACGCATCCACCGCGTCCTGTGCCAGCTGGGCGGCCAGCAGCGGTTCCATCGCGACGCCGCGGGCCTCGTCGGCGGCCTGGTCGAGCACCGCCTGCAGGAACATCATGCCGGCGTTGGCCGAGCTGCGGATGTTCTCGCCCAGGCGCGCGCGCTGGGTCGGCACCACGCTGTCGTTGCCCATCAGGTCGCAGGCGAACAGCACGTTCGTGAAATGGTTGCGCAGGTCGTGGGCGATCAGTTCCAGGCTCTGCTGGCGTTCCTCGGCCAGCCGCGACAGCCGGTCGCGCACCAGTTTGAGCTCGGCATGCGTGCGCACGCGCGCCAGCAGTTCCTCGGGCACGAACGGCTTGGTCACGTAGTCCACCGCGCCGGCGCCGAACGCCTTGACCAGCGATTCGCGTTCGTGGTCGGCGGTCAGGAAGATCACCGGGATGCCGCGGGTGGCCTCGTCGGCGCGCAGCTTCTCGAGCACCTGGAAGCCGTCCATCACCGGCATCCGCATGTCCAGCAGGATCAGGTCCGGCGCCCCGACCGCGACCCGGTCGATCGCCTCGATGCCGCTGAAGCACGGAGCCACGTCGAAGCCGGCGCGGGTCAGCAGCGCCCCGACGGTGCGGACGTTGGCTTCCTGGTCGTCTACGACCATCACCAGCGCATGGGTCGGCTCGGTCATTTCGGGGCAACCTCGGGCATCGGGCAATCATCCAGCAATTGTTTGATCACGGGAACATCGAACGAATCGACCGCCTGCGCCAGCGCCGCCGCGTAGGCCGCCAGCCGCGGCCAGTCGAGGGTCTGCGCCAGCCGCGCCAGCGTCTCCGCCAGCGCCGCGGCCTCGCGCATGCGCAGGTTGGCCCGCAGCGCCGGGATCTCGTCCTGGTGCAGGCGCGCGAGCGCCTCCAGCGCCTTCGCATCTTCGCGGCCGGGCACCGGCGACAGCACCTCGGGGGCGGCCGCGACGCCGGCTTCGGCGCTCCCGGCGGGGTCGGGCCTGGGCTGGAAGTGCGCCGCCAGCGCCTCGAACAGGTCGGCCTTGGAGAACGGCTTGCGCACGTAACCGTCGAAGCGCGTGCGCAGCCAGCTCTCCTCCGCGCTCATGCTCGACGCGGTGACCGCGATCACCGGCACCTCGGCGCTGTCGGGGTCGGACTTGATGCGCAGCAGCGCCTGCTCGCCGGACAGCCGCGGCATGCGCAGGTCCATCAGCACGACGTCGGGGCGTTCGCGCCGGACCTCCTCCACCGCCGCCTGGCCGTCGCCGGCGTGGCGGACCTGGTGGTGGGAGTCGCGCAGGTACGCGGCCACCAGCTCCCGGTTCCACGCCACGTCGTCCACCACCAGCACCTCGAGCGGCGGCAGGCGGTCGAAATCCACCGCCGGGCCGGTGATCGGCTGCTGGGTCACCGGGTCGGTGCCGATCGCCCGTTCGGGCACCTCGAGCACGAAGCAGGAGCCCTCGCCGAGCGCACTCTCGGCGCGCAGCTCGCCGCCCATCAGCACCGCGAGCCGGCGGGCGATGCTCAGGCCCAGGCCGGTGCCCTCGCGGGCCTTGCCGTCCGGGCTGTCGCCCTGCTCGAACGGTTCGAAGATCACGCCCAGCTGGTGCGCGGCGATGCCGGTGCCGCTGTCGGCGACCTCGGCCCGCAGGTTGCAGTGGCCCTCGCGGTCGCCGGGGCGGCAGCTGATGCGCACGACGATGCCGCCGCTGTCGGTGTATTTCACCGCGTTGCTGACCAGGTTGATCAGGATCTGCCGGAACCGCACCGGGTCCACCATCAGCGGCTGGTCGGCGCGGCCGTCGTATTCGGCGCGCAGGTCGATGCCCTTGGCGCTGGCCGAGTGGCGGAACATCGTCAGGATCTGGTCGACGATCTCGCGCAGGTCGGTCGGCTCCTCGCGCAGCTCGAGCTTGCCCGCTTCCATCTTCGACAGGTCGAGCACGTCGTTGATCAGCGACAGCAGCGCCTGGCCCGACTTGCGGATCGAGGCGACGTATTCGACCTGGGTCGGGTCCTTCACCGATTCGGCGAGCAGGTTGGTGAAGCCGAAGATCGCGTTCATCGGCGTGCGGATCTCGTGGCTCATGCTGGCCAGGAACACCGACTTGTCGGAACTGGAGCGGCGCGCCTGCTCGGCCTGCAGTTCGGCGCGGAACGCTTCCTGCGCCCGCCGCTGCAGCCGCCGCGTGGCCGAGAAGCCGACCAGGCCGGCCACCAGCGCCAGCCCGTTGGCGACCAGAACCGTCGCCCAGTTCTGCCGGATCATCTGGTTGCGCTGCTCGCTGCGCAGCGCCAGCAGGGCGTTCTCGGCGCGCATCAGGCGGTCGCGCACCGCGCGGATCTCGGCCAGGTAGCGCGAGCCTTCGCCGCTGCGCAGGCGCTCGGCGATCGCCCGTTCGGCCACCACGTCGCCGGCGTTGGCCTGCAGCTTGAGCTGCTGGGTGGTGCTGGCGAACTGCGCGCGCTGGGTGTACAGCCGCTGCATCGCCCGTACGGTGCCGAGCTGGGCCGGGTTGTCGGCGGTCAGCGCCGCCAGCTGGTCCAGCGCCCGGCCCATCTCCTCGTTGGTGTGCCGGTACTCGATCAGGTACTGCTCCTGGCCGGTCATCAGGAAACGCAGGCCGTGCGATTCGCTGTCGCCCAGCACGCCCCAGAAATGGCTGATCTGCTCGAGGATGCGCTGCGAATGGCTGGCCATCACCACCGAGCGCTGCAGCTCGTTGGTCGCGCGCAGCGACATGATCGACGTGCCCATCACCACCAGCACGGCGAACAGCAGCAGGCCGTTGTAGACCCGGTATCGGAACCTGGAGGGTTGCTGGTGCGGCATCGAATCCCCGTCATCTCCGGCGGCCTTGCCCGGATCGCCGCCGCGGCGGTCACTCATTCATGAGCCAGATGGTGCCATTGAGCACCAGCGCGAAGCTGACCCACAACACGTACGGGGCCATCAGGTACCCGGCCAGCGGACGGATCCGCCCGAACCGCATCGTCATCCACAGCACCGCCGGCCACAGCAGGCAGATGTCCACGAACGCCCAGCCCGGCTGCCGCAGGCCGAAAAACAGCGGCGTCCAGGCCAGGTTGAGCGCCGCCTGCAGGCCGAACGCCAGCCACGCCAGTTGCCGGTCCTGCGGCGCGACGCCGGGTTCGCGCGCCACCAGCCAGCACGCCACGCCCAGCAGCACGTACAGCAGCGTCCACATCGGGGCGAACAGCCACGACGGCGGGTTCCAGGTCGGCTTGGCGAGCGCGGCGAACCAGGCATCGGGCGCGAACAGCGCGCCGACGGCCGCACCGGCGGTCACCGTCGCCAGCACCCACACCGCCAGGCCGGCCCAGGCGCTGGCGTCCATCGGCGCACGCGGCTCCGGCAACGCCAGCATGCCGGCGTCGCGATCGGGCTGGATGCCACGGATCTTCCTTTCCACACCCACGTGCCCTGCTCCTCGCCCGGGGCCGCCTCCCGCCATGGGAACCGGCCGGGACCGGTTCACAATCCGTACGCCTTGCGCTTGCGGTACAGCGTCGAGCTGTCGATGCCCAGCGTGCGTGCCGCCGCGTCCAGCGTGTTGCTGCCGGCCAGCACCGCCTCGATATGCCGGCGTTCGAGCGTGTCCAGCGACACCGGCGCACCAACCAGGATCGGCGCGTGCGCACCATTGGTCGGCCGCTCCGCCGACGCGGATGGGGCGCCCAGCGACAGGTGCTCGTCGCCGACCACCTCGTCGGCGCACAGGATCACCGCCCGCTCGATCACGTTCTGCAGTTCGCGCACGTTGCCCGGCCACGCGTAGGCCTGCATGCGCGCGAGGGCGGCATCCGACAGCCGCTTGGCCGGCAGGTGGTAGCTGCGCGCGTACCGCTGCACGAAGCCGTTGGCGAGCGCCTCGATGTCCTCGGGGCGCTCGCGCAGCGGCGGCAGCGTCAGCGCGATCACGTTCAGCCGGTACAGCAGGTCGAGGCGGAAGCTGTTGTCGCGCACCATCGATTCCAGGTCGCGATTGGTCGCCGAGACGATGCGCACGTCGGCGCGCCGCCTGGTCGGGTCGCCGACGCGCTCGTATTCCTTGTCCTGGATGAAGCGCAGCAGCTTGGGTTGCAGCGCCAGCGGGAAATCGCCGACCTCGTCCAGGAACAGCGTGCCGCCGTCGGCGTTGCTGACGCGGCCCTGCGTGCTCTGGGTGGCACCGGTGAACGAGCCCTTGGCATGTCCGAACAGTTCGCTCTCGAGCAGCTCGGCCGACAGCGACGGGCAGTTGATCGTCGCGAACGGCGCGGCGGCACGCGTGCTCCAGTCGTGGATCGCCGCCGCCATGACGCCCTTGCCGGTCCCGCTCTCGCCGAGCAGCAGCACGTTCGCGTCGGTGCGCGCGACCTGCCGCGCGACCGCCAGCACCTGCGCCATCTTCGGACTGCGGCTGGGCGGGTGCTCGCGCACGGCCGGCACCTCGCGCTCCAGGCGCTCGATCCGGTCCAGCAGGCGCAGCGTGTCCATCTGCCGGGCCACGGCGATGCGCAGCTGTTCGGGCGAACACGGCTTGACCAGGTAGTCGGCGGCGCCTTCGGCGATCGCGAGCACGGCGTCGTCCACGCGCGAATGCGCGGTGACCATGATCACGCGCATGTTCGGCGCCAGCTCGCGCAGGCGCGGCAGCGCGTCCATGCCCGAGTCGTAGCCGATGTTGCGGTCCAGCAGGCACACGTGGAATGGCTGAACGGCGGCGAGCCTCAGCCCGTCCTGCAGGGACGTGGCCGTCGAAACCCGGTAGCCGACGCCTTCCAGGCAGATGCTGAACGCGTCGAGCAGCCCGCGATCGTCATCGATGGCAAGAATCCGCCCGCCCGGGGCGAAGGAAGCTTCGGGCACGAATCCGCTCCAGTCCATGCAACAGAAACAGCAAGGCCCGTGCCAGCGAAGCGGCAGCGGGGCGAAGGGCCGCCGGCCGTATGGCGGGGCGGACCGCTGCCGCAGTCTGCAAACCGCGGCGTGAGGAAGTCGTGCATTCCGCACGAAGGCCGCGCGAGCGTGCGCGGGCGATTCATCGCGGGACCGGGGCCGCCGACCGGCCACCCCCCCCCTGCCATCAGTCATAGACGATTTGTTCTAGACAAGATGTTCTAGACATGCGAGGCTTCGTTCCAGCACGACTCCGCATCGGAACGACCATGCCCCGCAAACCCGCCCCGCCCAAACCCACCGCCGCCGAACTGGACCTGCTGCGCGTGCTCTGGCCGCTGGGTTCGGCCACGGCCCGCGAGGTGCACGACGCGATCGCCCGCGAGCGACCCGGCATCAGCGCCGCCAACGTGCTGCGGCAGCTGCAGGTGATGCACGGCAAGGGCCTGCTGCGCCGCGACGAGAGCCAGCGTTCGCACGTCTATGCGCCGGCGCAGGCGCAGGACTCGCTGCGGACGGGCCTGCTGAAGGACTTCATCCACAAGGCGTTCTCCGGATCCGGCAAGGAACTGGTGGTCGCGGCGCTCAAGGGCGGCCACGTCAGCGCCGAGGAACGCGAGGAGATCCGCCGCCTGCTGCATGGAGACGACAAATGACCGCCACGATCGCCGGACCGGTGAGCGCGCTGGGTTGGGCGCTGGTGCATTTCCTCTGGCAGGGCGTGCTGGTCGGCGCGGTCGCCGCCGGCG
>JAKFCL010000111.1:0-34522 GCA_036676665.1 Arenimonas sp.
GGTCGGAAACGTCTCCCTCGTGCACGACCTGCTCGACGCGCACCCGCCCGAGGCACTGCGCTACGCGCTGCTGTCGGCGCATTACCGGCAGCCGCTGGACTGGTCGGACACGCTGATCGAGCAGAGCGTGCGCACCCTCGACCGCCTGTACGGCACGCTGCGCGACCTCGAGGCGGTCGCCGCGGCGGCCGTGCCGGTTCCGGCCGCCGTCGAGGCGCCCCTGTGCGACGACCTCAACACGCCGGCCGCGCTGGCCGAGCTGGCGAGCATCGCCGGCGACGCCCGCAAGGCGACCGACCCCGGCGAACGCGCCCGCCTGAAAGGCGAGCTGCTGGCCGGCGGCGCGCTGCTCGGGCTGCTGCAGCAGGCGCCGGCCGACTGGTTCGGCCGCGGCAGCGCCGATGGCGACGCCGCCCGCATCCAGGCGCTGGTCGACGAGCGTGGCGCCGCGAAGGCTGCCCGCGATTTCGCCCGCGCCGACGCGATCCGCCGGCAACTGGCCGACGAAGGCGTGCTGCTCGAGGACACCGCCCAGGGCGTGCGCTGGAGGCGCGGCTGATGCGACCCACCGAACCCACCGCCGCGCAGGCGCAGGCGGCGATCGCCGAGGAGTTCGCCTATTTCGGCGACTGGTCGGAGCGCTACCAGTACCTGATCGACCTCGGCCGCAAGCTGCCGACGTTCCCCGAGGAATGGAAGACCGAGGAGAACCGCCTGCTCGGCTGCCAGTCGCTGGTCTGGATCGTCGCCCGCGGCGATGCCGGCGACATCGAGTTCGACGCGATCAGCGATTCGGCGATCGTTTCGGGCCTGGCCTACCTGGCGCTGCGCGTGTACTCCGGCCGCAGCGCCGCCGAGATCCTGTCGACCGCGCCCGACTACATCGCCGGCATCGGCCTGGCGAAACAGCTCTCCCCCACGCGCAGCAACGGCCTCGCGGCGATGCTGGCCTTCATCCAGGACACCGCCCGCCGGCATCTGCCGGCCCAGGAGTAGCCGCATGCTTGCTTGTCGCCCGCCGGCCGTGTCCGGGCTGGCCCTCGCCCTCGCCTTGGCCTCGGGGCTCGCGGTTCCGGCCGCCGCCGCGCCGGAACGGCCGCTGGCGCCGCCCCTGGCCGACCTGGCCGTCGGCGAACCTCAGCGCATGGCGCCGGTGGTGCAGCGGTTCCGCGACGACCTGGCGAGCGTCGAGCATGTGCGCGACAGCACCGCCGGCCCGCGCCGGGAAGCGGCGCTGCGGGCGCTGTACCGGGCCTGGCAGGCGCGCCTGGCCGAGATCGACCCGGGCCCGCTCGGGCTCGAGGACCGCATCGACCACGCCCTGATGGCGCGCGACCTCGGCATCCGCCTGCGCCTGCTGGATTTCGAGCGCGGCCGCTTCGCCGACGCCGCCCCGCTGCTGCCGGGCATCGATGCGCTGGTGGCGCTGGTCGAGGCGAGGCGGGAGCTGGCCTACCCGGACGCCCGCGCCAGCGCGGAAATCCTCGATCGCAGCCGGCGGGCCCTCGCCGACCTGCAGGCGAGGCTGGAAAAGGATGCCGGCGCGGCCGGCACCACGCCGATCGTCGCTTTCCGCGCCGCCCGGGTGCTGGACGGCGTGCGCGAGGACCTCAAGCAGTGGTACGGCTTCCACGCCGGTTACGACCCGCAGTTCGGCTGGTGGAACAAGCAGCCGTACGAGGCGCTCGACAAGACGCTGGCCGCGCACGCGAAGCTCCTGCGCGACAAGCTCGCCGGCGCCTCGGATCCGGAAACCATCATCGGCGACCCGATCGGACGCGACGCGCTGGTGCAGGGTCTTCGCGAGGAGATGATCCCGTACACGCCGGAGGAACTGCTGGACCTGGCCGAGCGCGAACTGGCCTGGTGCCAGCGCGAACTGGCGAAGGCCGCCGCGGAGATGGGCGCGCCGGACTGGAAGGCGGCGCTGGAAACGGTCAAGACCCGCTACCCGGCCCCGGGCGAGCAGCCGGCGCTCGTGGTGCGGCTGGCCGACGAGGCGATCGACTACGTCGAGGCCAACGACCTGGTGACGGTGCCGGAGCTGGCCCGGCGCGACTGGCGCATGACGATGCTGACGCCCGAATACCAGTTGCAGGCGCCGTTCTTCCTCGGCGGCACCGACGTCTGGGTCGCCTACCCCACCGACACCATGCCGCACGACAAGAAGATGATGGCGCTGCGCGGCAACAACCGGCACTTCTCGCGCGCGGTGGTGCACCACGAGCTGATTCCCGGCCACCACCTGCAGCACTTCTACAACGAGCGCTACCAGCCGCACCGGGAGTTGTTCGGCTCGCCGTTCTGGACCGAAGGCTGGGCCCTGTACTGGGAGTTCCGTCTGTACGAGCGCGGCTTCGCGAAGACGCCGGAGGACCGCATCGGCATGCTCTTCTGGCGCAGCCACCGGGCGGCGCGGATCCTGTTCTCGCTGGGTTTCCACCTCGGCCGGATGACCCCGGACGAAGCGGTGGATCTGCTGGTGGAACGGGTCGGCCACGAGCGCGAGAACGCCCGCGCGGAAGTGCGGCGCAGCTTCGCCGGCGAATACGGCCCGCTGTACCAGATCGCGTACATGGTCGGCGGGCTGCAGTTCGCGGCGCTGCACGACGAGATCGTCGGCGCCGGGAAGCTGACCGAGCGCGAGTTCCACGACACGATCCTCAAGGGCGGTCCGATGCCGGTGGCGATGGTGCGCGCACGCCTGCTCGGACAGCTTCCGCCCGACGGCCGGCCGGCGGACTGGCGCTTCTACGACTTCGACGCCCGCTGACGCCGGCAGCGCCTGCGCGCGCCGCCGAACGGCACAAAAGGAAAGCCCCGCTTGCGCGGGGCTTTCCGGTTTCCGTCGAAGCGCGTGGATCAGTCGCCCATCTGCTTCTGGCGGTGTTCCCAGCGTTCCTGCGCGTCGATCGTGCGCTCGGCGGTCAGGCGCGCGTCGAGCCGCTCCAGGCCGATTTCCTCGCCCGTGTCGACGCAGTAGCCGTAGCTGCCTTCCTCGATGCGCTTGAGCGTGCTGTCGATCTTGCTGATCAGCTTGCGGTAGCGGTCGCGGGTGCGCAGTTCCAGCGAGTTTTCCGATTCGCGGCTGGCGCGCTCGGCCTCGTCGCCGACGTCGCGCACCTCTTCCTTGAGGTTCTCGATCGTCTGCTTGGACTCGTCGACCAGGTCGTCCTTCCACTGCAGCAGGCGCTGGCGGAAGTACTCGAGCTGCATCGGGCCCATGTATTCCTCCTTCGCCGACGGCTTGTAGCCGTCGGGAAGGTTCACGCGTTCGCGCGACGGCGCCGGCTTCATGCGCTCCGGGCGCGGCGTGGCCGGCTTGACGTAGCCCGCACGGACGCCGCCATCGCGACGCACCGGCGGCGGTGCCGGCGGTGGCGCCACCGGCCTGGCCGCGACGACCGGAACCGCACGACCCTTGGGCGCCGGCGCAGCGGCCTTGGCGGGCGCCTTGGCGGGCGCCTTGGCGACGACGACGGGCTTGGCCGGCGCGGCCTTCGCCGCCGGCTTCACCGCGGCCTTCGCCATCGGCCTGGCGGCCGGCTTGGCCGGCTTCGCGGCAGCCTTCGGCGCAGGCTTGGCCTTCGGCGCCGGCTTGGCCGCCGCCTTCTTCACCGGAGCCTTGGTGACCTTCTTCGCCGCGGGCTTGGCTTTCGCCACGGGCTTTTTCGCCGGCTTGACCGCCTTCTTGGCGGGCTTGACGGCTTTCGCCGCCGGCTTCTTTGCAGGTTTGGCCGCCTTGGCGGGCTTCTTTGAGGCCGACTTGGCGGCCTTCTTCACTGGTTTCTTAGCGGCCACTAGGGCAATTCCTCTCTTTCCTTGAGGCTCGAAGGCGGCGTGTTATAGCCTAGTCCCTCTCCAGCGGCAACCTTAGTCCTGCCGCATCGCCGGCGCAATCGTGAAGAATCTGCTCATCCTGTTGCTGCGCGGCTACAAGCGCTTCGTCAGCCCGTTGCTCGGGCAGCGCTGCCGCTTCCATCCGAGCTGTTCGGTGTACACCATGGAGGCGGTGGAACGCTTCGGCGTGCTCCGCGGCAGCTGGCTCGGCCTGCGCCGCATCGGCCGCTGCCATCCCCTGCATCCGGGCGGTTTCGACCCGGTGCCCGATACCTGGCGCAAGAAAGGAACCCCATGAACCGACTGCTGATCAAGAACGCGCGCCTCGTCGACGACGGGCGCGAGTTCGACGCCGACCTGCGCGTGCGCGGCGACCGCATCGAGGCGATCGGCGCCGACCTGGACGCGCGCGACGGCGAGACCGTCCACGACGCGGCCGGCCGCTGGCTGCTTCCCGGCGTCATCGACGCGCAGGTGCATTTCCGCGAACCGGGACTGGAGCACAAGGGCGACCTCGCGACCGAGCCCGCGGCCGCCGTCGCCGGCGGCGTCACCAGCTTCCTGGAGATGCCCAACACCAAGCCGCCGGCGCTCGACAACGACACGCTCGAGGACAAGTACCGGCGCGCCAGCGGACGGTCGCGCGCGAACTTCGGCTTCTACTTCGGCGCCAGCAACGACAACCTCGAGAACGTCAAGCGCATCGACCCGGCGACCACGCCCGGGCTGAAGATCTTCATGGGCGCGTCCACCGGCAACATGCTGGTCGACGACCCGGCGATCCTCGACGCGATGTTCCGCGAATGCCGCGTGCCGATCATCACGCACTGCGAGGACACCCCGATGATCGACGCCAACCTGGCGGCGGCGCGGGCGAAGTACGGCGACGACATCCCGGTCGACCTGCACGGCGAGATCCGTTCGCGCGAAGCCTGCATCAAGTCGACGCGGCTGGCGCTGGAGCTGGCGCGCCGGCACGGCAGCCAGCTGCACGTGCTGCACATCAGCACGGCCGAGGAGCTGGAGCTGTTCGAAGCCGGCCCGGTCGAGGGCAAGCGCATCACCGCCGAAACCTGCGTGCACTTCCTGCACTTCGCCCGCGCCGACTACGCCACGCGCGGCAATTTCATCAAGTGCAACCCGGCGATCAAGGAAGCGTCCGACCGCGCGGCGATCCTCCGCGCCGTCGCCGACGACCGCGTCGACGTGCTGGCCACCGACCACGCGCCGCACACGCTGGCGGAAAAGTCCCAGCCCTACCTCACCGCGCCGTCGGGCCTGCCGCTCGTGCAGGATTTCCTCTCGTGCGCGCTGGAGAAGGTGCACGACGGCCATTTCAGCCTGCCGCACCTGGTGAAGAAGATCTGCCACGCGCCGGCGCTGCGCTTCGGCATCCGCGAGCGCGGGTTCCTGCGCGAGGGCTATTTCGCCGATCTGGTGCTGGTGGACCCGGAGGCGCCGTACACGGTGCGCCGCGAGGACGTGCTGTCCAAATGCGGCTGGTCGCCGTTCGAGGGCGAGCGCTTCCGGTCGCGCGTCGCGGCGACGTTCGTCAACGGCGAGATGGCCTGGGACGGCCGGCGCCACGTCGGCGCCGTGAATGGTCGTCGCCTGGTGTTCGGACGATGAGGGCCTGGCACGCGGCACTGCCGGCGCTGCTGCTGGTCGCCGGAATCGCGGCGGCGTCCGACCGCCGGACCGAGCTGCCCGAGCGCGTGTCGCAGGGCGACCTGGTGATCGGCACCACCGCGCCCGGCAGCACCGTCGAATACGCCGGCCGCACGCTGCGGGTCGATGCGGACGGACGCTTCGTGTTCGGCGTCGGCCGCGACGAGACCGGACCGCTGTCGGTGAAGATCACCTGGCCCGACGGGGCCACCGAGTGGATCAACACGCCGGTGGACCCGCGCGAATGGAAGATCGAGCGCATCCAGGGCGTGCCACAGTCGACGGTGACGCCGCCGCCGGCGATCGCCGCCCGCATCGCCCGCGAACAGGCCGAGGTCGTCGCCGCCCGCACCCGCGACGACGACCGCAGCGATTTCGCACACGGCTTCCGCTGGCCGGCCACGGGCCGGATCAGCGGCGTCTACGGCAGCCAGCGGGTCTACAACGGCACGCCGAAATCGCCGCATTCGGGGCTCGACGTCGCCGCGGCGCAGGGCACGCCGATCCGGGCGCCGGCGGCCGGCATCGTCACGTTCGCCAAGCCCGACCTGTACCTGACCGGCGGCACGGTGCTGCTCGACCACGGTCACGGCGTCAGCTCGAACTTCCTGCACCTGAGCCGGATCGACGTCGTCGTCGGCCAGCGCGTGGAGGCCGGCGCGACGCTCGGCCTGGTCGGCGCCACCGGTCGGGCCACCGGTCCGCACATGCACTGGGGCATGAACTGGTTCGACGTGCGCATCGATCCGCAGGCGCTGCTCGACCCTGCCGGGAACGGCGCCGACCGCTGACCGGCCGCTGCGGTGCCCGCGGCCGCTCCGCCGGCGTTATGCTGGCGCCGTCGCCCGTCCGGAATCGCGCCGATGGATCAGCCTGCCGCCGTCCGCGTCGCCGCCGCCCTGCTCGCCCTCGGACTCGTGCTGGCTGCGTCCGCGCAGGCGCGCCGGCCCGACGGCGGCCTGCAGCTCGCCCCGGAAGCCACCGACCGCGTGTCCGCCGAGATGGACCGGCACATGGTCGCCGCGGTCGAGAGCAACCTCGCGAAGCGGCGCGCCGAAGGCAGGCTCCCCGCCACCGTGCCGCCCAAGGTCTCCGGGCTGGTCTGGCCGATGGGGCCGACGCCCGGCATCGGCAGCGACTGGCACGCGATCAGCGGCTTCGTCGACCTCGACCCGCGCTTCCCGAACCTGCGCCGCGACTACACCTGCGCCACCGGCACCGCCGCCCGCACCTACGACACCGCCGCCGGCTACAACCACCGCGGCATCGACTACATCATCTGGCCATTCCCGTGGCACCTGATGGACACCGGCGCGATCGACGTGCGCGCCGCCGCGCCCGGCACCCTGATCGAGAAGAACGACGGCACCTACGACCGCAACTGCAGCTGGGACGTCCCCGACGTCATGAACTACGTGATCGTGCTGCATGCCGACGGCACGATCGCCCGTTACCTGCACATGAAACGCGGCACGGTGACGACCCGGCCGATCGGCTCGGCGATCACCGCCGGCGAATTCCTTGGCAAGGTCGGCAGTTCCGGCATCTCGAAACTGCCGCACCTGCATTTCGAACTGCGCCAGAGCAACGCCGTCGACGCGCCGGTGATCGAGCCGCACACCGGCACGTGCAACACGCGGGCGACCGCCTGGGCGGTGCAGCGGCCCTACCACGACCCGAAGCTGAGCCGGCTGTCGACCCATTCGGCGCCGCCGCACTACCCGACCTGCCCCGACACCACCGAACTGCCGCGCCTGCAGGACCAGTTCGCGCCCGGGGCGCCGGTGACGTTCCTGGCCGCTTACCGCGACGTGCGCATCGGCCAGGTCACGGACTTCCGCGTCACCGACGCCGCCGGCGCGACGTTCCGCGAATGGTCGTTCGATCCGGACGAGGATCCGGACGTCACCACCGAATACGTCAACGGCGCGTACTGGATCTGGACCCACACGCTCCCGGCCGACGCACCGCACGGATTGTGGCGGGTGGACGCGACGTTCGCGGGCACGAAGTCGCGGCACGCGTTCCGCGTCGGCAACACCACCACGGCCATCGCCGACATGCGCGGCCTGATCGGTGCGTGGTTCGAACCGGCCACGTCCGGCCAGGGTTTCGAGTTCCACTGGATCAACGGCGATACCGCCCTGGTCTTCTTCTACGGCCACCACGACGACGGCCGCAATTTCTTCCTGCTCGGCCAGCGCGACGGCCCGTTCGACTTCGGCCAGGAACTGGTGTTCTCGATGTACCAGACCACCGGCGGCCGCTGGACCGGCCTCGACCCGGCGCTGATCCAGCGGCCGACGTGGGGCACGCTGCGGATCACGTTCGTCGACTGCGGGCATGCCGTCGCCGAACTCGACGGGGTCGACGGCGCGCAGGTGCTGACGCTGGAACGGCTCGGCCGCACGCTCGGCCTGGATTGCCAATGAACGCCGCATGCCGATGCCCCCGCAGCCACGCCCACCGCACGCCCGCCGCCAGGAGATCCCGATGAGCCGCCCCGCGTATGCCCTGCTCGCCTGCGTGCTGTTCACCCTGACCTGCGCGCAAGCGGTGTCCGCCCGCCGCCCCGACGGCGGCCAGGCGATGCAGGCCGAAGTCGCGAGCGACCGGGTTTCCGACGAGCTCGACCGGCGCCTGGCCGCGGAGGCGACCGCCAACATCGAGCGGCTGCGCCGCGAAGGCCGGCTGCCGCAGGGCGTCCGCCCGAAGGTGTCCGGACTGGTCTGGCCGCTCGGCCCGGTCGCCGGCGCCGGCACCGACTGGCACGGCATCTCCAATTTCGTCGATCTCGACCCGGCCTTCCCGAACCAGCTGCGCGACTACACCTGCGCCAGCCGCACGTACGACACCACCTCCGGCTACAACCACCGCGGCATCGACTACTTCACCTTCCCCTTTCCCTGGCACCTGCTCGACAGCGGCGCGATCGACGTGCGCGCCGCCGCGGCCGGCACCCTGGTCGGCCGCGGCGACGGCAACGCCGACCGCTCGTGCTCGATGAACGCGCCGGACACGCCCAACTACGCCACCGTGCGCCACGCCGACGGCACGATCGCCCGCTACTTGCACATGAAGTCCGGCTCGGTGACGACGCGGCCGATCGGCTCGGCGATCGCCGCCGGCGAGGTGCTGGGCAAGGTCGGCAGTTCCGGCATCTCCACCGGCCCGCACCTGCACCTGGAACTGCGCGCCAACGAAACCGCCGGCGCCGCCGTGATCGAGCCGCACAACGGCACCTGCAACACGGCGCCGTCGGCCTGGGCGCAGCAGCGTCCGTATCGCGACTCGAAGATCAACCGGCTTTCCACCCACGGCACGCCGCCGGTGTCGCCCACCTGCAGCGGCACGACGATGCCCGGCACCGACCAGCCGAACTTCAAGAACGCGTTCCTGCCCGGCGAATCGATCCTCTTCCTGAGCGCCTACCACGACCAGGGCCGTGGCCAGGTGGCGCAGTACCGGGTGCTGCGCCCGGACCTGAGCGTGTTCGCGAGCTGGAACTTCGACATGGCCCAGACCGGCTCGACGCCGGACTTCTACAACGCCAGCTACTGGTACTGGAACTACACGCTGCCGGCGAACGCGCCGCACGGGCTGTGGCAGTTCGAGTCGACGTTCCAGGGCGTCACCCGACGTCACCACTTCCGCGTCGGCAACACCACGACCGCGATCGCCGACATGAAGGGGCTGATCGGCGCGTGGTTCGAGCCGGCCACGTCCGGCCAGGGGTTCGAGCTGCACTGGATCAACGGCGACATCGCGCTGGTGTTCTTCTACGGCCACCACGACAACGGCGACAATTTCTTCCTGCTCGGCCAGCGCAACGGCATGTGGGATTTCGGCCAGGAGGTCGAGTTCCAGATGTACCAGACCACGGGCGGCCGCTGGACCGACTTGGACCCGGCGCTGATCCAGCGCCCGGCCTGGGGCACGGCGCGCATCACGTTCGTCAGCTGCACGACGGCGGTCGCCGAACTCGACGGCATCGACGGCACCCAGGTGCTCAACCTCGAGCGGCTCGGGCGGACGATCGGCCTGGACTGCGGCTGACGCCGCCGGGCAGCCGGCAGCCGTCAGCGCGCCGTGCGCTTGCGCGGCTCGCCCTTCGTGCCCTTCCAGCACACCGGGCACGGCCCCGGGCCGCGATACTTGTGGCCGCGCGAGCAGGTCTTCCAGCCGTTGTTGGCCGGGGCCGGGTCGTTGACGTGGCGGAAGGTCATCGTCGTGCTCCAGGGACGCCTGGAGCCGATCGGAACCCCGGTGGGGTCAACGCGGCGCGAACGCGCCGCATGACCGTTCAGCGCGGCAGCAGGCCGTCCGGCACCGCGGTGTAGCCACCCGGCACGCCACGCGTGGCGACCGCCACCGCGTCGTGCGGGTGCAGGCTTTCGTGGTGCGACACGCGCAGCCAGAAGTCGGCGATGCGCTCGTCGTGGACCAGCGCGCCCTGGATGCGGCGGGCGGCGTCCTCGCAGAACATCAGGTTCTGGCCATTGAGCAGCGCGAACGCCTGCTCGTCGACCCGCTTCACCGCGGTCTGCACCGGCGTCTTCAGTGCCTCCTCGATCCGGTCGATCGCCTCGATGATCGGCAGACCGGCGAACGACGGCACCAGCCGCAGCTTCACCTCGGCGACGCTGCGCTGGCTGTGCGGCGTGGCGACGATGCCCTGCTCGCTGCCCAGCCACGCCAGCACGGCGTCGCGGTCGAGGACCTTGCCGTCGGCGAAGTCGCCGGCGAACTGCTGCTGGATCAGCTGCCGCGCCAGCGCCGCCGAACACGGGCAGGTGCTGGAGTACTGCACCTGCAGCCCCAGCTCCATCGCGAAGTGGCCGCGGTCGAGCACCGCGGTCAGCGTCACCGGGTAGCTCTTCCAGCCGCTGTTGTCGCTGGCCAGCGCCTTGCGCCGCACCAGGTGCTCGAAGCGCAGCCGCAGCATCGCCCGGTCGGAGAGGTCGGCGTGCGATTCCAGGAAGTCCTTCAGCAGCCGCCGCACGGACGCCGGCGTCACCGGCTCGGCCGACAGGGCCGCATCGACGTGCAGGTACAGGCGCGACATGTGGATGCCACGAACGTCGGGGCGCCGCAGGTTGACGAAGGCATCCACGCGCGCCGGGCTGGTGCCGGGGCGGCCGTCGCCATCGAGCAGGGTCACCGGCATCTCTATCTCGCCCATGCCGACCCAGTCCAGCGCGCCGGCCAGGGCGGCCTGCGGTTCATTGGCGATGTCGGGCAGCGGGCGGGCGGTGTTGTCGGTGACGGGGGCCATGCACGGCTCCTGGAAAGGGACGGGGGATAGGTGAGGTCGGACGCAGGCTACGTCAACCGTACGCGGGTCGGCGGGATGCGGATGCAACGTTGCATTTCAGCCCCTCCGGGCGAGCCGCCAGGCCCGGAGCACGGTCAGCGGCGCGGGCTCGGGCGTGAAACCGCGGCCACCGGCCAACCGTCGCAGCGCGACCCGGTCCAGTCCGCCACGCAGGCGCCGGAACAGCGCCAGCCCGCGGACGTCCGCCACATCGGCCGCCAGCAGTGCACCGGCCCAGTCGCGCAGCAGCGGCTCGCCCTGCCCGGCCGCGACCTCGGCGGCGGTCACGCCGTGGCGCGCCAGCAGGCTCATCGGCAACCGCGCCTGGTCGTCGTCGGCGAGGCCGTGCGGCAGGCGGTGCAGCAGCAGGTTCACCGCGATGCCCTGCGGGTCCGCGGCCGGCGCAGCGAACAGGCCGGCCTCGACCGCCGCCAGCGCCTCGGCCAGCGGACGCACCTGCGCCAGCGCCTGCGCGGGATCGGCGGGGCGATCGTCGGCCTGCAGCTGCCGCAGCGTCGCCGCGGCCAGCTCCCGCCACGGCAGGGCCGGCGCGAGCAGTTCGGCCGCCAGCGGATGCCGGCCCTGGCCCTGCGCCATGCGCAGCAACTCCTCGGCCCACCAGGGTGCCTTCACGGCGGTGATCCGCGGGTCGCTCAGTTCGAAGACCGCTTCACGCAGCTCGGTCACCAGCCCGCCCCACGCCCGGAACCGCGGCCGCAGCGGCGGCGGGCAGAACACTTCGACCAGCGCCATCTCCGGCTCGCGCCGATGCCATTTGGCGACGAAATGGTCCTGCGGATGCACGGCCGCGCTCACGACGGCAACAGCCCCGGCGCCGCCAGCAGGTCGGCGGCCTGCGCGAACGCGTGGTCGGCGCCCCACTGCGACGGGTCCTCGCCCGGCAGGCGGTATCCCCACAGCGCCGCGACCGACGGCATGCCGGCCGCACGCGCGGCCTGCACGTCGCGTTCGTCGTCGCCGACGTACAGCGCCTCGCCCGGGGCGATTCCGAGCCGTTCGCAGGCCAGCAGCAGCGGGTCCGGATCGGGCTTGCGCCGGGGCAGCGTGTCGCCACCGACGAGCACCGCGCAGCGGCTGCTCCAGCCGAACCCGGCCAGCACCGCGACCGCCAGCGCCTCGGGCTTGTTGGTGACGATGCCCCAGCGCACGCCGCGGGCATCGAGTGCCGCCAGCAGGTCGTCGACGCCGGCGAACGTGCGGCTGTCGACCGCCAGCGCCTGCCCGTAATAGGCCAGGAACGGCGGCAGCAGCGACTCGCGTGCGGCGGCGTCGACGTCCGGCAGCGCGACCGCCAGCATCGCCCGCCCGCCCTTGGACACGACCTGGCGCAGGCGCTCCAGCGCCACCGGCGCGCGGCCGAGGTCGGCCAGCACGCGGTTCACCGCATTGCACAGGTCCGGGGCGGTATCGACCAGCGTGCCGTCCAGGTCGAACAGCACCGCGCGCGGCGGCGCGGCGGTCAGGGCTTCCGGGCGCACGACAGGTAGTTGATCGCGGTCGGGCCGCCGACCCAGGCCTTGCGGCGCAGCGGGTCGTAGGCGAGGCCGCTGACATCCTCGGCCTGCAGCCCGGCGTCGCGCAGCCAGCGGGCCAGCTCCGACGGCCGGATGAAGCTGCCGTAGTCGTGCGTGCCCTTCGGCAGCAGGCCGGCGAGGTATTCGGCGCCGACGATCGCCGCGGCGAAGGCCAGCGGCGTGCGGTTGATCGTCGACACGAACAGCCGGCCGCCGGGCTTGAGCAGCGCCGCGCAGGCCCGCACGATCGCCGCCGGATCCGGCACGTGTTCGAGCATCTCCATGCAGGTGATGGTGTCGAACGACGCCGGCGCCTCGGCCGCCAGCGCCTCGACCGGCTGCAGGCGGTAGTCGACCTTCAGGCCGGATTCGAGCAGGTGCAGCTTCGCGACTTCCACCAGTTCCGGCGCCAGGTCCAGCGCGACCACGTCGGCGCCCTCGCGGGCCATCGCCTCGCTGAGCAGGCCGGCGCCGCAGCCGACATCGAGCACGCGCCGGCCGGCCAGCGGCGCCCGGTCACGCACGTAGCCCAGGCGCGCCGGATTGAGTTCGTGCAACGGGCGCTGCGGCCCCTGCGGATCCCACCAGCGCCGCGCGAGCGCGCCGAACTTCTCCAGTTCGGCGGCGCTGGCGTTCACCGGAGTCGCGGGCGCCGCGTCGTGGCCGTTCATGCGGGCATCCGCAGGCCGGCGATGCGCTGGCGCCACTGCCGCGTCTTGGCACGGATCGCATCGGTGTCCAGGTCGACCAGGCGCCCGTCGGCGAGCTTGCGCCGGCCGGCGATCCAGACGTCGCTGACCTGGTGGCGGCCGGTGGCGTACACCAGCTGCGACACCGGGTCGTAGGTCGGCTGCGTTTCCAGCGGATCCAGGTCGACCAGCGTCAGGTCGGCGGCCTTGCCGGGCTCGATCGAACCGATCCGCTCGCCCAGGCCCATCGCCCGCGCGCCGCCGAGCGTGGCCATGCGCAGCGTGCTGGCCGCGTCCATCGCCGAGGCGTCGCCCGACACGGCCTTGGCCAGCAGCGCGGCCGTGCGCATCTCGCCGAACATGTCCAGGTCGTTGTTGCTGGCGCAGCCGTCGGTGCCCAGCGCCAGGTTGACGCCGGCCCGGTGCAGCCGGTGCACCGGGCAGAAGCCGGACGCGAGCTTGAGGTTGGACTCCGGGCAGTGCACGACCGACACGCCGCGCTCGGCGCACAGGGCGATCTCGGCCTCGGTGAGCGCGGTCATGTGCACGGCCATCAGCCGGTCGTTGACCAGGCCGAGGCGGTCCAGGCGGGCGATCTGGCGCATGCCGTGCTGCTTCTGCGCCTCGTCGACCTCGTGCTGGGTCTCGTGGGTGTGGCAGTGCACCAGCAGGTCGAGCTGGTCGGTGAGCATGCGGATGCGCTCGAACGATTCGTCGGACACCGTGTACGGCGCATGCGGCGCGAAGCACGTCCGCACCAGCGGGTCGCGCCGCCACATGTCGTGGATCTCGAGCGCCTTGTCGAAGTATTCGTCCTGCGTGCGCGCCCATGCCGTCGGGAACTCGATCACCGGCAGGCCGACCAGCGCGCGGAAGCCCAGGCGCGAATAGGTCGCCGCCTGCACGTCCGGGAAGAAGTAGTTCTCGTTGGCGCAGGTGGTGCCGCCGCGCAGCATTTCCGCCACCGCCAGCTCGATGCCGTCGGCGACGAACTCCGGCCCGATCACCTGGCCCTCGATCGGCCAGATGTGCTTCTGCAGCCAGGTCATCAGCGGCAGGTCGTCGGCGACGCCGCGCAGCAGCGTCATCGGGTTGTGGCAGTGGGCGTTCACGAGGCCCGGGATCAGCACCGAACCGGGGCGGCTGACGGTTTCGGCGGCGGTGAACCGGGCGCGGGCCTCGGCGCGCGGCAGCAGCGCGACGATCAGGCCGTCGCGCACCACCACCGCATGGTCTTCCAGCACGACGGCGTGCGGCTCGACCGGCACCACCCAGCCGGCCTCCACGAGCAGGTCGACGGCCTCGGGCAGGTCGCGGGGCTCGGTCGCGGCGCTCGTCGTCATGCGGTCACTTCACCCGGGAGACGTATTCGCCCGACCGGGTGTCGACCTTGATGATCTCGTCCTGGTTCACGAACAGCGGCACGCGCACGACCGCGCCGGTCTCGAGCTTGGCCGGCTTGCCGCCGCCGCCCGAGGTGTCGCCGCGCACGCCCGGGTCGGTCTCGACGATCTTGAGCTCGACGAAGTTCGGCGCCTGCACCGCGATCGGGGTGCCGTTCCACAGCGTCACGACGCAGGCTTCCTCGCCTTTCAGGTAGTTCTTGGTCTCGCCCACGCCGGTGGCGTCGGCCTGCACCTGCTCGAACGTCTCGGGCTGCATGAAGTGCCAGTACTCGCCGTCGGCGTAGAGGAACTGCATGTCGGTGTCGACGACGTCGGCGGCCTCGAGGCTGTCGGTGGCCTTCATCGTCAGCTCGACGGTGCGGCCGGACTTGATGAAGCGGTACTTGATGCGGGTGAACGCCTGACCCTTGCCCGGCTTGACGTATTCGGTGTCGGTGATCACGCACGGCTCGCCGTTGACGATGATCTTCATGCCGTTCTTGACGTCGTTCATGCCGTAGCTGGCCATCTCTTCCGCTCCTGGTGTGCCGCGGCCCCGGCGTGGGGGAAGTCCGAGCGGCTACAATGGTTGATCTTTCACGGAACCCGCGCGGGCCCGTCCAAGCCCGACATGATAACCGCCCAGCCCCTGTCCACGCAGCCGCAGCCGTCCCCGGGCCCGACCCGGTGGCAGGCGCTGTGGCGCGACGCGATCCGCGATCCGCATGAACTGCTGGCGCTGCTGGGGCTGCCCGGGCTGGCGGCGCGGCTGCCGGTGGACACCGGGGCCGCGTTCCCGCTGCGGGTGCCGCGTGGCTTCGCCGCCCGCATGCGGCACGGCGACCCGGACGATCCGCTGCTGCGGCAGGTGCTGCCGCTGGACGACGAGGACCGCGTGGTGCCGGGTTTCGGCCTGGATGCGGTCGGGGACGGTGCCGCCCGCGGCGGCACCGGCATCATCCACAAGTACGATGGCCGTGCGCTGCTGGTGGCGACGGGCAGCTGCGCGATCCACTGCCGGTACTGCTTCCGCCGGCACTTCCCCTACGGCGAGGAGACCGCCGCGGCCGGCCAGTGGCGGCAGGCGCTGGACTATCTGGCGGCCGACCCGTCGATCCGGGAGGTGCTGCTGTCGGGCGGCGACCCGCTGTCGCTGGCGACACCCAAGCTCGCCGAGTTCACCGACGCCCTGGCCGGCCTGCCGCATGTGCGCCGGCTGCGCCTGCATACCCGGCTGCCGATCGTGCTGCCCGAACGCGTCGATCCGGCGCTGCTGGACTGGCTCGCCGCGCTGCCGCAGCAGGTGGTCGTGGTGGTGCACGCCAACCACGCCCACGAGATCGACGCCGACGTCGGACGGGCGCTGGCGGCCCTGCGCGCGACCGGGGCGACGCTGCTGAACCAGGCCGTGCTGCTGCGGGGCGTCAACGACGATGTCGACAGCCTGGCGGCGCTGTCCGAGCGCCTCTTCGACGCCGGGGTGCTGCCGTACTACCTGCACCAGCTGGACCGGGTCGCCGGCACCGCCCATTTCGAAGTCGACGAGGACCGGGCCCGGGCGCTGCACGGACGGCTGGCCGCCCGGCTGCCGGGTTATCTGGTGCCACGGCTGGTGCGCGAGGTTGCCGGGGCGCCGGCCAAGCTGCCTCTCTAGTGTCCAATCACGTTCATTCTGGTATCTTCTCAATCCCCCGATGCAAGTGTTTGAAACGTAAAGGAGTAACCCTGGATGGCACAGCAGGACGCCGTGATCCGATTGCTCCTGGTGGAAGACCGGCTCGAGGACGCCGAGCAGCTGATCAGCCATCTGCGCAATGGCGGCATGGCCGTTCGGCCGCATCGCCCCGACAACGAAGACGAACTGGTCGCGCTGCTGGGTACGCAGAGCATCGACATGGTGCTGGCCGCGTTCGACGCGAAATACCTGCCGATCGCCACCGTCGTGGAGCGCGTGAACGCGACCGGCAAGGACATCCCGGTCGTCGCGTCGAGCGCGACTCTCGACGAGAAGCTGGCGCTCGCCGCGCTGGCCCTGGGTATCCGCGACATCGCGCTGCGGCATCGGCCGGACCATGTCCAGGCCGTCGTGCGCGCCGAATTCTCCGGCCTGCTCGCCCGCCGCGGGCTGCGCCACCTCGAGGCGGCGCTGCGCGAGACCGAGCGCCGTTGCGATTCGCTGATCGCCTCCTCGCGCGACCCGGTCGCGTACGTGCACGAAGGCATGCACATCCGCGCGAACGACGCGTACCTGGAGATGTTCGGGTTCGAGTCGTTCGAGGACATCGAGGGCGTGTCGGTGCTCGACCTCGTCGCGTCGAAGGACGCCGATTCGTTCCGGCAGCTGCTCAAGCGCCTCGGCAAGGGCGAGCCGCCGCCCAAGCAGCTCGAACTCAAGGCGCAGACCAGCGACGGCAATGAATTCGACGCCGTGATGGAATTCGCGCAGGCGACGTACGAAGGCGAGAACTGCCTGCAGATCGTCTTCCGCCAGCAGACGGTCGATCCCGACATGGTCAAGGAGCTGGACACGCTCCGCCAGCGCGACGCGCTGACCGGCCTGTACAACCGCCAGCACTTCATGACCGAACTGGAAAGCGCGGTGGCGCGCGCCGCCGAGGGCCAGGGCCAGCAGGCGTTCCTGCTGGTGGAGCCGGACCAGTACGAGAACCTGGTCGGCGAGATCGGCCTGGCCCATGCCGACGAACTGGTGAAAGGCATCGCCGACCGGCTGGCGTCCGCGCTGGACGAACAGACCGTCGCCGCCCGGCTCAGCGACCACGGCTTCGCCGTGCTCTGCCTCGCGCACGACCACAAGCACAGCCTGGCGCAGGCCGAGCGGATCCGCGCCGCGTTCCAGGCCCATATCGTCGAGGTCGGCTCCCGCTCGCTGAACCTGGGCGTCAGCATCGGCGGCGTGCAGATCGGCGAGAGGATCGCCAGCGTCTCGCAGGTCATGGGCAAGTCCAGCCAGTGCCTGGCCTCCAGCGTCGGCATGGGCGGCAACCGCATCGAGATCTTCGATCCGGCTGCCCGCGACCGCGCCGAGGAGGAGCGCATCCAGGCCTGGGTGCAGCGCATCCGCGAGGCGCTCGCCGGCGACCAGTTCGTGCTGCATTACCAGCCGATCATCAGCCTGACCGGGGCCGAGGAAGAAAACTACGACGTCTACCTGCGCCTGAAGGGCCCGGGCGGCGAGATCATCCCGCCGATGACCTACCTGACGATCGCCGAGGAGCATGGCCTGCTCGACGACATCGACCGCTGGGTGATCGAGCATTCGGTGCGCGTGATCGCCGAACGCATGAAGGCGGGCAAGCACACGAACCTGTTCGTGAAGGTGACGCCGGCCTCGCTGGTCGAGGGCGGCCTGGAGACCTTCATTGCCGAGCGGATCAAGGCGCACGGCATCCCCGGCGACCGGCTGGTGCTGCAGATCCCGGAGTCGAAGGTGTTCACCCACCTCAAGTCGGTGCAGGCGTTCCAGAGTGCGGTCGCGAAGCTGGGGTGCAGGGTGGCGCTGGAGCAGTTCGGCACCGGCCTGAACTCGTTCCAGATGCTGACGCACTTCGATCCGGCGATCCTGAAGATCGACCGCGGTTTCATCCAGGACCTGGCCAAGAACGCCGAAGTCCAGAAGCAGGTGCGCGACATCGTCGACAGGGCGCACCAGGCCGGCAAGCTGACGGTGGCGGAGTTCGTCTCCGACGCGACGACGATGAGCGTGCTTTTCGGGATGGGCATGGACTTCGTCGAGGGCAATTTCCTCGCCGCCGCCGGTCCCGCGATGAACTACGACTTCGGGTAAGGGTGCGAACGGCGCGCGCCGTTCACCCCGGAGCACGAAAGGAAAGCCCGCCGCGAGGCGGGCTTTCCTGTTTCCGGCGGGCCGTCGCCTCAGCCGCGGACGGTGGCACCCTCGGCCGGCGCGTCGCGCAGGGCCTGGATGCGCTCGGCCAGCGGCGGGTGGCTCATGAACAGGCGCTTGAAGCCGCCGCCGACGCTGCCCGAGATCCCGAATGCCTTCACCTGGCTCGGCAGCGTGCTCTGGCCATACGTGGCCGCCAGCTTCTGCAGCGCGGCGATCATCTTCTCGCGGCCGGCCAGGCGGGCACCACCGGCGTCCGCCCGGAACTCGCGCCAGCGGCTGAACCACATCGCGATGATCGACGCCAGCATGCCGAACACGATGTCGAGCGCGAACACGATGGCGTAGTACGCCAGTCCGCCGCCGTCGCGATTGCCGCTGATCGCGCTGTCGATGACCCGGCCGACCACCCGCGCGAGGAAGATCACGAAGGTGTTGAGCACACCCTGGATCAGCGCCATGGTGACCATGTCGCCGTTGGCGACGTGGCTGACCTCGTGCGCCAGCACCGCCTCGGCCTCGTCGCGGTTCATCGCCCGCAGCAGGCCGGTGGAGACGGCGACCAGCGAATTGTTGCGACTCGGGCCGGTGGCGAACGCGTTGATTTCCGGCGCGTCGAATACGCCGACTTCCGGCATCTTGATGCCGGCCTCGGCCGCCTGGCGTTGCACGACGCCGACGAGCCAGGCTTCGTCCTGGTTGCGCGGCTGGGTGATCAGCATCATGCCGGTGGCGCGCTTGGCCATCCACTTGGAGATCGCCAGCGAGAAGAAGGCGCCGCCGAAACCGAACACCGCCGCGAACACCAGCAGGGTGCCGTTGTTGCCCAGGCTCACGCCGAACACGTTCTGGAGCACGCTCAGGACGATGCCCAGCAGGACCAGGACGGCCAGGTTGGTGGCGAGGAACAATGCGATGCGCTTGAACATGGTTTTCCCTTCGATCGATGCGGCCGGTCCTCGGCTGCTGTGGAGCAAATGTACGCGAGGCCGGTTAAATTCAAGTGGTGAGCCCCCTGCCCCGACCCCGCGGACGCTTCGCCCCCTCGCCCACCGGACCGCTGCACTTCGGTTCGCTGGTCGCCGCGCTCGGCAGCTGGATGATGGCCCGGCGGGCCGGTGGTGACTGGCTCGTGAGGGTCGAGGACATCGACGGCCCGCGCGAGGTTCCCGGCGCCGCCGAGCGGCAGCTGGCGAGCCTGGAGGCGTTCGGGATGCAGGCCGACGGACCGGTGCTGCGCCAGTCCACGCGCGGGCCGCTCTACGCGGCCGCCCTGGAACGACTGCTGGCCGCGGGCGACGCGTTCGAATGCCGCTGCAGCCGCAGCGACCTGGAGGCGGTCGGCGGCATCCACCGGCGCTGCGTCGCCAGCGACCGGGATCGGGCACCGGCATTCCGCCTGCGGGTTCCGGAGCATGACGTCGGCTTCGACGACGCGGTGCAGGGCCGCTACGAGCAGTCACTGGCGACCGCGGTCGGTGATTTCGTGCTGCGGCGGGCGGACGGCCTGTGGGCCTACCAGCTGGCCGTCGTGGTCGACGATGCCGACCAGGGCATCACCGAGGTGGTGCGTGGCGCCGACCTGCTCGAGTCCACGCCGCGGCAGATCCTGCTGCAGCAGCGCCTCGCGCTGCCGACGCCGCACTACGCGCACCTGCCGCTGGCCGTCGACGCCGAAGGCGCCAAGCTGTCCAAGTCGCTGGGCGCGCTGCCGGTGGAGGATGCCGAGCCGATGCCGGCGCTGCGCGCCGCCTGGCGATTCCTCGGCCAGGAGCCTTCGGCGCTGCAGGGTCCGACACCCGTGCGGGCCCTGCATGCGGCGCTCGCCGCATTCGATCCGGGGCGGATACCGCGTCGGCAGACGCTCGCCGTCGACGCGGTGCTGGAACCGCCGTGACCGCGGGAAAGGCGATGCGCGTCGCAAGTTGCGCGCCGGCGTCCCCTGGGTGATGCTGGCCGTCCGAACGCGACACGCGTCTCGACCCTCCGGTGCCTCCATGACGCAGCAGCGCATCATCAAGAAATATCCGAACCGGCGGCTCTACGACACCGAGATCTCCAGCTACATCACGCTGGAGGATGTGCGCCAGCTGATCCTCGAGCGCGAGGACTTCGTGGTCCGCGACGCCCGCAGCGGCGCCGACCTCACCCGCCAGGTGCTGATGCAGATCATCGCCGAGCACGAGGAACACGGGGAGCCGATCTTCAGCACGCAGCTGCTGACCCAGGTGATCCGTTTCCGCGGCGACGTGCTGCAGGGCGCGATGTCGAGTTTCCTCGAGCGCAGCCTGGGTTTCTTCCTGGAACAGCAGCAGCAGCTGCGCGGGCAGATCGGCAGCATCGTCGGCCAGGCGGCGCCATGGTCGCTGCTGAACACGCTGGCCGAACGCAACATGGAACTGTGGAAATCGTTCTCGCAGGGGCTCGGTGTCGGTCCCTCGGCGTCCGGGTCCGCACCGGCGGCACCGGCTTCGCGTGCCCGCGCGGCCCGCCTGCGCGACAGCAAGCGCAAGCGCTAGCCGCGCATGGGTCGACGCATCGCCCTGGTCACCGGCGGCTGCGGCGGCATCGGCCGCGAGATCTGCCGGCAGCTGGCCGATGCCGGCCACCACGTCGTCGCCGCGGACCTGGAAGCGGACGCGTCCCGCGCCGCATCCTTCGCCGCCGACATGGGCGGCCGCGACGTGCGCCTGGTGGCGCTCGACGTCACCGATGCGGCCGCCTGTGCGGCGCTGGTCGCGGCCATCGAGGCCGAAGCGGGCGGCATCGACGTGCTGGTCAACGCCGCCGGCATCACCCGCGACGCGATGCTGCGCAAGATGACCCGCGAGCAGTGGGACCAGGTGATGTCGGTGAACCTCGACAGCGTCTTCCACCTGTGCCGGGCCGTCGTCGACGGCATGTGCGCGCGCGGCCACGGCCGCATCGTCAACATCAGCTCGGTGAACGGCCAGACGGGGCAGTTCGGCCAGACCAACTACGCCGCGTCCAAGGCCGGCATGCACGGTTTCACGATGGCGCTGGCGCGCGAGGTCGCGCGCAAGGGCGTGACCGTCAACTCGGTCAGCCCCGGCTACATCCGCACCGCGATGACCGACGCGATGCCCGAGGAGGTCCGGCAGCAGGTCCTGGCGATGGTGCCGGCCGGGCGGATCGGCGAACCGGCCGACGTCGCCCGCGCGGTCGCGTTCCTGTGCGCCGACGACAGCGGTTACCTGACGGGCGTGAACCTGCCGGTCAACGGCGGTCTGTTCATCAGCTTCTGAGCAGCCTCAGAGGTCGCGGACGACGCGGAACCCCAGGCGCGCGTGGGTGGTGTCGACCGGCGTGGACTGCCTCCAGGCCGAACGCGCGCGGTCGAGCGTGCTGGCCCACGACGCACCGCGGATCACCCGCTCCTCGCAGCCGGGGTTGACCCACGCCGAGCCGTCCGCCGGCGCGCGCATGTAGCTGTCATGCCAGCAGTCGAGCACCCACTCGGAGACGTTGCCGACCAGGTCGAACGTGCCGAACGCTTCGGGCGGATAACTGCGCACCGGCGCCGGGCCCCAGAATCCGTCGGCGTAACCGGCGATCGCGTTCGACCAGCGCCGCTTCAGCCGGGACAGGTCGCCGTCGCCGGTGAGGTTGCCGACCACGCGTGGCGGCTTGCCCGCGCCCCACGGATAGGCCTCGCTGCGTCCGGCGCGGATCGCGTATTCGAACTCGGCCTCGCTCGGCAGCCGGTAGCGCTGGCCGGTCTGCGCCGACAGCCAGGCGGCGTAGGCTTCGGCATCCTCGAAGGCCACGTGCACCACCGGCAACGTCGCCGCCGCCTCGTTGCCGGCATGGTCGCGGCGCCAGTCGACGCCGCCACGCTCGCTCATCGTACCGGCGCGTTCGTCGTAGACGGTGGAGCGGCCGCGGCGGGTGGCGACACTGCGGTAGCCGGTGGCCTTCACGAAGCGCGCGAACTCGGCGACGGTGGTCTCGTTGCGGGCGATCGCGAACCCGCGCGCGAACGCCACCGGCCGCGCCGGCCCCTCGTTCTGCAGGCGCCCGGGCTCGTCGTCGGGCGAGCCCATCGTGAACTCGCCATGCGCGAGCACGACCATCTCCGGGCCCTCGCCGCCGGCCGGCAGCGGCTCGCTGAACACCTGGCCGGGACGGAACCGGCCGTAATGCCGGGCCAGTTCGATGCGCTGCGCCAGCGCGTCCAGGCCGTTGGCCTGCACCGAAACCTGCTCGGCCTGCTCGAGGCGCCGCGCGGCCAGCTCCAGGTCCAGCGCGTCCACCGCGGCGTTGCCCTGCGCCAGCAGTTCGGCGGTGCGCTTGCGGCGCAGCTCGACCAGGCGCGCGGCCATGTCCTGCAGCGCCGGTGAATTGGCGACGATGCGGCCCGCATCCGCCTGGAGCTTCTCGGCGGCCGCGTAGTCGCCGGCCTGGGCGGCGGCGAGCGCGCGGTTCAGGCGATCGGCCTGCAGCTTCGCCAGGCCGTCGCGCGCCGGCACGAAGCCCGGAACCTCGACCAGCGCTTCCCGGTACGCGGCCACGGCACCCTGGCCTTCCGGCAGCAGCACGCGCCCGGCGCGCGCGCGCTGGTCGCCGCGTTCCACCAGCGCCTGCGCCCGCCGTGCCGCCTCGACGCGCTCGCGCAGCGCCGCGAGGCCGGGATGCTGCGGCTGCGCGCGTTCGACGACCCGCTGCAGGTGCTGCGCCGCCTGCACGCGCCCCTGCACCAGGGCGATGCCGCCGCGACGCACGAGTTCGTCGCTGATGGCGGTAACGGCGGCGACCGCCTCGGCGTTGTCGGCCTCGACGTCGAGCACGGCCAGGTAAAGTTCCAGCGCGCCCGGCGGCGTGACGGTGGTGTCGTCCGTGCTGGCTTCCGCGGTCGAGGCGGGCCCGGTCGTCGACGCGAGCAGGCGTCCTTCCTCGTGCGCAGCCTTCGCCTCGCGCAGGGCCTTGCGGACATCGGCCGCGGCCACCTCCGGCAGCACGGGCTGCCAGTCGGGCACGTCCGCCACCGGCGGCATCGGCGCTTCGGCGATCTGCTCGACATCGGCCTCGAGATCGGCAGGATCCACCGCCGCCGGTGCCGGCGCGTCATCCTCCGGCGCAGGATCGGAACGGCTGCAGGCGGTCGACAGCGCGACGGCCAGCAGCACGCCCGGCAGCAGCATTCGCAGGGGCTGGGTCATTCGCAAGGGCCGGGCCCGTGACGTCGGATCGACCTGGGCGGTCCGAACTTAGGCTAAGGTGCCGCCTTCTGGCAACCGCAGCGCCCCCCGTGAGTCTCTGGATCGATTCCCCGCAACTCCTTTCCGAACGCCTTGCCGGCTGGGCCGGCCAACCGCTGGTCGCGCTGGATACCGAGTTCATCCGCGAGCGCACCTACTACCCGCAGCTGGCGCTGGTGCAGCTGGCGGTGCCCGGCGAGATCCTGCTGGTGGATCCGCTCGTGCCCGGCATGGACGACGCGCTCCGGCCGCTGCTGGTGGACCCGGCCGTCACGAAGCTGATGCACAGCGCCAGCGAGGACCTGCAGGCGCTGCAGCGCGGCTGCGCGGCGCTGCCGGCGCCGCTGTTCGACACCCAGGTCGCCGCGGCGCTGTGCGGGCTGGGCAGCGGGCTGGGATACCAGAAGCTGGTGGAGTTGGTCACCGGCGTCACGCTCGCGAAGGGCGAGACCCGGTCGGACTGGCTGCGCCGCCCGCTGAGCGAGGCGCAGCGTGAATACGCCGCCGACGACGTGCGCCACCTGCATGCCGTGCACGACCACCTCGCGCCGCGGCTGGCCGAGCTGGGCCGCGACGACTGGCGGCGCGCCGACGCCGAGCGCGCCCTGCGCCAGGCCGCGGTCGAGACCGACGATCCCTACCCGCACCTGGGCGTGCGCAGCGCGCAATCGCTCGACGGCGAAGGCCAGGCCCGGCTGGCGCGCCTGCTGCGCTGGCGCGATCGCGAAGCGCGGCGCAGCGACCGGCCCAAGAGCTGGATCCTCGACAACGAGCTGGCCGTGCTGCTGGCGCGCCGCCCGCCGGCGGATCCGGTCGACTTCGCCGCGCTGCTCGACCGCCATCCGAAGGCACCGCGCAAGTCGCGCGGCGAGTTGTTCGCGCTGGTGTCCGCGCCGCTGACCGCCGAGGAACGCGAACTGCCGCTGGCACGGCCGGAGTCCTACGACAAGCAGTCGCTGAAGGCGATGCAGGAAGCGGTCGCCGCCGAGGCGCAGGCCCGTGGCCTGCCCGAAGGCGTGTTGTGCGCGCGCCGGCACCTGGAATCGCTGCTGGAGGGCCGGGGCTGGCCCGAGGCCCTTTCCGGCTGGCGCCGCGAGCTGCTGGAGCCGGTGCTCGGACCGCTGCTCGGGTCGCTCTCCGGGGCCCGCTAGCCATCGGCGGCGGAGGCCTCTATAATTCGCGGACCTTCCGTGGGGGGGTAGCTCAGCTGGGAGAGCGCATCGTTCGCATCGATGAGGTCGTGGGTTCGATCCCCATCCTCTCCACCACGAATCAGGAAAGGCCGGACCCCGCGTCCGGCCTTTTTTTTTGCCCGCGGCTTGACAGCCGGCGCGGACGATGACCACAGTGCGGCCATGTCCCGCCGCATGACCACCACGACGACCATTACCACCACGCGCTTCGTGGTGCGGTCCGTCATGCCTGGATAAACCCATCCACTCACGGCCCCGCACCCCGACAGGGGCGGGCCGGCGGCACACCCCTCCTGAAGACGATGCGGCGGCCTCCCACGGAGGCTCCATGGACGCGTCGCTGCTGCTGGAAACACCCGCCTGCCCCACCCCGGCCGCTGCCGCCGGCCTGCTGCGCGCGCACAAGTTCGGCGGCAGCTCGCTCGCCGACGCCGACCGCATCCGCCATGTCGCCGACCTGCTGCTGCGGGCCGACGAGGTGCGCCAGGTCACCGTCGTATCGGCGATGCAGGGCGTCACCGATGCGCTGATCGCGCTGGCCACCGCGGCCGCGGCCGGCGACGGCTGGCGGCCGGCGTGGACCACGCTGCGCGAGCGCCACCTCGCCACCGCCGTCGAGCTGGTGGCCGAACGCCCGGGGCCGCTGGTGGCCTGGCTGCACGGCCAGTTCGACGAACTGGCCGGCGTGCTCGACGCCGTCGCCCTGCTCGGCCGGCCCGGCCGCTCGGCGCTGGCGCGCATCCACGGCCTCGGCGAGATCTGGAGCGCGCGCCTGCTGTGGGCGCACCTGCACGCGCGTGGCGCCGACGCCGCGCTGCTCGACGCGCGCGACGTGCTGCGGGTCTCGCACGGCGAACTCGGCGTCGCGGTCGACTGGGAGACCAGCGCCGCCCGCCTCGCGGCGTGGCGCACGGCGCATCCGCAGCCGCGTGTCGTGATCACCGGCTTCGTCGCCGGGGACGCCGACGGCCGCGCGACGGTGCTCGGCCGCAACGGCAGCGATTTCTCCGGGGCGATCTTCGCCGTGCTGTTCGGCGCGCAGGAGCTGCACATCTGGACCGATGTCGACGGCGTGCTTTCGGCGGACCCGCGGCTGGTGCCCGAAGCGGTGACGCTGCCGGCGCTGAGCTATCGGGAGGCGTGCGAACTGGCCTACTTCGGCGCCAAGGTGATCCATCCGCAGACGATGACGCCGGCGATCGCCCGCGGCCTGCCGATCCGCATCCGCAACACGTTCCGCCCCGACGGCGCCGGCACCCGCATCGACGCGGCCGGCGGCGGCGGCGGTCCGGTCAAGGGCCTGACGCTCAATGCCGGCCTCGCGCTGGTGAGCCTGGAAGGCGCGGGCCTGATCGGCGTGCCCGGCACGGCCGAGCGGGTGTTCGCGGCGCTGCACGCGGAGCGGATCTCGGTGGTGATGATCTCGCAGGGTTCGTCCGAGCATTCGATCTGCTGCGTCGTGCGCGACCTCGACGCGGACGCCGCGCAGGCGGCGATCGCCGCGGCGTTCGAGCGCGAGCTGCGCGCCAGCCAGGTGCAGGGCGTGCAGGTCGAGGCCGGCGTCAGCGTGCTGGCGGTGGTCGGCGACGGCATGGCCGGCACGCCCGGCGTCGCCGCACGACTGTTCGGAGCGCTGGCGCGGGCACGGGTCAACGTGCGGGCAATCGCGCAGGGGGCGTCGGAGCGCAACATCTCCGTCGCGATCGCGGCGGCGGACGGCACCCGCGCGCTGCGCGCGGCGCATGCCGGGTTCTGGTTGTCACCGCAGACCATCGCGCTGGCCGTGATCGGTCCAGGCAAGGTCGGGGCCACACTGCTGGCACAGTTGCAGGACGCGGCGCCGCGCCTGCGCGACGACGCCGGACTCGACCTGCGCCTGCGTGCGCTCGCCGACAGTCGCCGCCTCTGGTGCGGCGATTGCGGCGAACCGGGCGACTGGCGCACGCTGCTCGATTCGGCGCCGGCCGGCGACCTCGATGCCCTCGCCGGGCACCTGCTCGACGCCCATCTGCCGCACGCGGTGATCGTCGACTGCAGCGGCAGCGACCGCGTCGCCGACCGCTATGCCGGCTGGCTCGCCGCCGGCATCCACGTGATCACGCCGAACAAGCACGCGGTCGCCGGACCGTGGCCGCGGCGGCAGGCGATCGAGGCCGCGCGCCTGGCCGGCGGCGCGCGACTCCGTTACGAGGCCACCGTCGGCGCCGGCCTGCCGGTGATCCAGACGCTACGCGACCTGCTCGACACCGGCGACCGCCTGCTGGCCGTCGACGGCATCCTCTCGGGGACGCTGGCGTGGCTGTTCAACCGTTTCGACGGCTCGCAGCCGTTTTCGACCCTGCTGCGCGAGGCGCAGGCGCTGGGCTACACGGAAGCCGATCCGCGCGAGGACCTGTCGGGCCGGGACGTCGCGCGCAAGCTGGTGATCCTGGCGCGCGAGGCCGGCCTGCCGCTGTCGCTGGAGGACGTGGCGGTGGAAAGCCTGGTGCCGGAGCCCCTGCGCGCCGGACCGCGCGACGCCTTCCTCGCCGCGCTGGAAGCCCTGGACGCGCCGATGCTCGCCCGCCTGCACGCGGCGGCCGCGCGCGGCCAGGTGCTTCGCTACGTCGCCCGGCTCGGGCACGATGGCACGGCGCGTGTCGGGCTCGTCGAACTGCCGGCCGCGCATGCCTTCGCCCACCTGCGCCTGACGGACAACATCGTGCAGTTCACCACCACGCGCTACCGCGACAATCCTTTGATCGTCCAGGGTCCGGGGGCCGGCCCCGAAGTCACCGCCGGTGGCGTGTTCTCCGATCTGCTGCGGCTCGGCGCCGCACTGGGGGCGCGCCTGTGAGCGGCGCCGGCATCCGGGCGTTCGCGCCCGCATCGGTCGGCAACGTCGGCACGGGCTTCGACATCCTCGGCCACACGATCGAAGGCATCGGCGACATCGCCACGGTGCGCCGGATCGACGCGCCGGAGGTCCGCATCGTGGCGATCCGCGGCGTCGTCGCGGCGCTGCCGCGCGAGGCGGCGCGCAATACCGCCGGCGCGGCGCTGCTGGCGCTGCGCGACGGGCTCGGGCTCGCGCACGGGTTCGAACTGGAACTGGACAAGGGCATCGCGCTCGGCTCGGGACTCGGGGGCTCGGCGGCGTCGTGCGTGGCGGCGCTGGTGGCGGCCAACGCGACGCTCGACACGCCGCTGCCGGTGTCGGCGCTCTACCGGTTCGCGCTGGCCGGCGAAGCGGTCGCCAGCGGCGGGCTCCATGGCGACAACGTCGGCCCGATGCTGCTCGGCGGGCTGGTGCTGGCGACGCCGGAACGCCTGACGCCGGTGCCGGTGCCCGCGGGCTGGCATTGCACCGTCGTGCACCCGCATTTCGTGCTCGAGACCCGCGAGGCGCGGGCGGCGCTGGCCGGTGCGTACACCCTGGCGGAATTCGTCGCCCAGAGCGCCGCGCTGTCGCAGCTCCTGCTCGGCTGCGAACGCGGCGATGCCACGCTGGTGCGCCCCGGCCTGGTCGATACGCTGGTCGAGCCGCGGCGGGCGGCGCTGATCCCGGGTTTTGCCGCGGTGAAACAGGCGGCGCTGGACGCCGGCGCGCTCGGCGCCAGCATCTCCGGCGCGGGGCCGAGCGTGTTCGCGTGGTTCGAACGGCGCGACGACGCCCTGCGCGCCGGTCGCGCCATGGCCGACGCGTTCCGCGCGGCCGGGTCAGGCAGCGATGTGCATGTGTCGCCGGTGGCCGGACCGGCCGCGCGGGTGCTGCCGTGAGGATGGTCAGCACGCGCGGGACCGCACCGCCGGTGTCCGCGACCGCGGCGATCTCCGCCGGGCCGGCGCCCGATGGCGGTCTCTACCTGCCCGAGGCGCTGCCGCGCCTGGCGGTCGACGATTTCGCCGGCCAGACCCGCCTCGTGGACATCGCCGCCACGCTGCTGTCGCCGTTCTTCGCCGGCGATCCGCTGGCCGGTGCGCTGCCGGGCATCTGCGCGTCGGCGTTCGCGGTCGAACCGCCGCTGCGGCCGTTCGGCGCCGGGGGCGACTTCGTGCTCGAGCTTTTCCATGGGCCGACGGCCGCCTTCAAGGACTACGGCGCGGGTTTCCTCGCCGCCGCGCTCGCCGCGCTGCCGGCGCGCGAGACCCCCCTGACGATCGTCGTCGCGACGTCCGGCGACACCGGCGCCGCGGTCGCCGCTGCATTCCACGGCCGGCCGGGGTTCCGTGTCCTGATCCTCTATCCGGACGGACGGGTGTCGCCGCGACAGGCGCACCAGCTCGGCTGCTTCGGCGGCAACGTCCGCACGCTGCGCGTCGCCGGCACGTTCGACGATTGCCAGGCGCTGGCGAAGTCACTGCTCGCCGATGCCGAGCTGCAGCGCGAACGGCCGATGAGTTCGGCCAACAGCATCAGCCTGGGGCGCCTGTTGCCGCAGATGGCCGCCTACGCCCAGGCGACCGTGCTGCACTGGCGGCAGACACGACGGCCGCTGTCGTTCGTGATCCCCACCGGCAACCTCGGCAACGCGCTCGCCTGCCTGCTGGTGAAGCGCAGCGGCCTGCCGGTCGGCGGGATCGTGCTGGCATCGAACGCCAACCGCGTGCTGGCCGACTTCTTCGCCGGCGCCGACTATCGGCCGCGGCCGGGCATCGCGACGCTGGCGAACGCGATGGACGTCGGCGCCCCGAACAACTTCGAGCGGCTGCGCTGGCTGCATGCCGACGACGACGCGCTGCGGCAGGCGATGCGCGCCGAGTCGGTCGCCGACGACGAGATCCGGGCGACAGTCGGCGACCTGCACCGGCGCCGCGGTGAAACCGTCTGCCCGCACACCGCCACCGCCGCCCGCGTGCTGCAGCGGCTGCGCGACCGCGACGAGCCGGGCGACTGGTGCATCGTCGCCACCGCCCACCCGGCGAAATTCCCGGAAGTCGTCGAGCCGCTGGCCGGGGAAACCGTGCCGGTGCCGGCGGCACTGGCGGAAATGCTCGGCCGGCCCAGCCACGCCGAAGACATCGGCTCCGGACCGGCCGCGCTGGCGGCGCTGCTGCGGGACTGGTAAGCGCCCTCGGCGCCGATGCTCAGCTCGCGGGGACCAGCTCGTACATGGGCGTGGCGCCGCCCAAGACCACACCCGAATGGCGGTAACCGACGGCGAAAGCCGCTGCAAGCAGAGTTTCGGGAGACCCGAGCACTTCCGCATAGATCAACGGGCGATTGCGCTTGAAGAACTCCTTGCCACCCAGCAGGGCCTGCGGCTCGCTCCCCTCGATGTCCATCTTCATCAGGGAAACGCCGGTCAGGTCTGGGAGGGACTCGTCCAGCGTCCTGCAATTCAGGACCATGGACGTGCCGTAGGGGTTGAAGTCGATCGCTCCCGTGCGATCGAGCAGACCGGTCGGGAACACCTTCGACTTTCCTTCGCAGCCGTTGGCCGCAAGGTTGGAAAGCGCGAGCGACCTCCACCTGGCCACCGGCTCGAACCCGATGACCTGTTCGCTGGGGCAGAACGCTGCAAAGTAGACGGCGTGGTTGCCGATGTTCGTCCCGACGTCCAGATACGTGCCGCCAAGGTCCAGGGCGCGGACGTGCTCCAGGAACGGCAGCTCATAGAATCGACCCTTGTTGATGCAGTTGTAACTGCCGGTGTAGGTGCCGACAAATTCAACGTTTCTGCCGGCATAAGTGAAGGAAGGCATGGTGTCTCGCCACGGTTAGAACGAAGGCCCGATTCTGGCACCGCTCCGACAGGACAGGCCACTCCGCCCTTCCAGGGCCCCCCGTTGCCAAGCCCCAGCCCGCGCCAACGCAGACGCCGAAGCCCGGGCCCAGGCCGAACGCGAGAGCCTGGCCGCCGAACAGGCCGGGGTCCTGCACCGGCTGTGGCACTGGCTGTGGCACGGGTTCCGCACGGTGCTGGTGCAGCCGGGGGCCGCGGCCGTTGCTACAATGGAAGCCTGGTTGGGCGCTGGCGCCGAAGGGTTGGCACAGGAAAAGGCACAGTTCTCACCGAAACCCCGCAGGCCCCGTAGCTCAGCTGGATAGAGCGTCCCCCTCCTAAGGGGAAGGTCGTACGTTCGAATCGTATCGGGGCCGCCATTCCGGCCAGCTTGGCCGTTTGTTCCCTTGGAGCTCCGCAATGACCCACGCAGTCCTCACCGCCCTCGGCCTGACCGGCCAGGAATCCGGCACCTACCTCGGCCATGGCGAGTGGTCGAAGACCCGCGATGCCGGCGTCATCGAGCCGGTGAATCCGGGCAACGGCGAGGTGCTCGGGCGCGTGTTCGCATCGTCGCAGGCCGATTACGACCTGATCCTCGAGCGCGCCCAGGCGGCGTTCAAAGTCTGGCGCACCACCCCGGCGCCCAAGCGCGGCGAAGCCATCCGCCTGTGCGCCGATGCGCTCCGGAAGCACAAGGACGCGCTCGGCTCGCTGGTCGCGCTGGAGATGGGCAAGTCCAAGCCCGAGGGCGACGGCGAGGTGCAGGAGATGATCGACATCGGCGAGTTCGCCGTCGGCCTCTCGCGCCAGCTCTACGGCCTGACGATGCATTCCGAGCGTCCTGGCCACCGCATGTACGAGCAGTACCAGCCGCTGGGCATCGTCGGCATCATCTCGGCGTTCAACTTCCCGGTCGCGGTGTGGGCCTGGAACTCGTTCCTGGCCGGCGTCTGCGGCGACATCTGCATCTGGAAGCCGTCGCCGAAGACGCCGCTGTCGGCGATCGCGTCGATGAAGATCTGCAACGAGGCGCTGGTGGCCGGCGGCTTCCCGGACATCTTCTTCCTGTTCAACGACGCCGGCAGCGACCTCGCCAGTCATTTCGTCGACGATCGCCGCATCCCGCTGATCAGCTTCACCGGCTCGACCAAGATCGGCCGCATGGTCGGCGAACGCGTCGCCCGCCGCATGGGCCGCTCGCTGCTGGAACTGGGCGGCAACAACGCGATCATCGTCGACCCGACCGCCGACCTGAAGCTGGCGATCCCGGCGATCGCCTTCGGCGCCGTCGGCACCGCCGGCCAGCGCTGCACCACCACCCGCCGCTGCTTCATCCACACGTCGATCTACGACGACGTGCTGGCCAAGCTGGTCGCCGCCTACAAGCAGGTCGAGAAGAAGATCGGCGACCCGACCGACCCGGCCAACCTGATGGGCCCGCTCAACAGCAGGGACGCGGTCGACGCGTACCTGGACGCGGTGAACGCGGCGAAGGCTGCCGGCGGCAAGGTCGAAACCGGCGGCGCGGCGATCGACCGTCCGGGCAACTACGTGCTGCCGACGATCGTCACCGGCCTGAAGAATTCCGACGACATCGTCCAGCACGAGACGTTCGCGCCGATCCTGTACGTGATGCGCTACGACACGCTCGACGAGGCGATCCACATGCAGAACGACGTGCCGCAGGGCCTGTCGTCGGCGATCTTCACCACCAACCTGAAGGCGGCCGAGGCGTTCCTGGCCGCATCGGGTTCCGACTGCGGCATCGCCAACGTCAACATCGGCACCAGCGGCGCCGAGATCGGCGGCGCGTTCGGCGGCGAGAAGGAAACCGGCGGCGGCCGCGAGTCGGGTTCCGACGCGTGGAAGGTCTACATGCGCCGCCAGACCAACACCATCAACTACTCCGATGCGCTGCCGCTGGCCCAGGGCATCAAGTTCGACCTTTGAGGACACGGACATGACCACCGAACAGAGCCTTCCCCCGCCGGCACCGATGCCGCCCGCACCACTGGGCGCGCCCGCGCGCCCGACCAGCGCCCTGGCGATCGTCAGCCTGATCGCCGGCATCCTCGGCTGGACGCTGATGCCGTTCCTGGGCAGCCTGGCCGCGGTGATCTGCGGCCACATGGCCCGCGCCGAGATCCGCCGCGATCCGTCGATCGACGGCGACGGCATGGCGGTCGCCGGGCTCGTGCTCGGCTGGGCCGCGATCGGCCTGAGCGTGCTCGCGGTGGTGCTGGTCGTGATCGTGATCGTGTTCTTCGGCGGGCTGGCGGCGGTCCTCGCCGCCGCCAACGGCGGCTGAGCACCCACCACGCATGTACGGACTCGCCCGTCCCTTCCTGTTCGGCCTCGACGCCGAACGGGCCCACGGCCTCGCGCTGCACGCACTGGAAGCGGCGTACCGCACCGGCCTGAACCCGCTGCTGGCGAGCCGCGCCAAACCGCTCCCGACCCGGGCGATGGGACTCGTGTTCCCGAACCCGGTGGGCTGCGCGGCCGGCCTGGACAAGAACGGCGCCCATGTCGACGCCCTGCTCGGGCTGGGTTTCGGCTTCGTCGAGGTGGGCACCACCACCCCGCGGCCGCAGGAAGGCAACCCGAAGCCGCGCATGTTCCGGCTGCCCGAGTTCCAGGCGGTGATCAACCGGCTCGGTTTCAACAACGACGGCGTCGACGCGCTGGTGGCCAACGTGTCGCGGGCGCGGCGCCGGTCCGGGCTGCTGGGCATCAACATCGGCAAGAACAAGGACACGCCCAACGAGGACGCCTACAAGGATTACCTGTACTGCCTTGAACGGGTGTATCCGCTGGCCGACTACGTGACGGTCAACATCTCCTCGCCCAACACCGCCGGCCTGCGCGAACTGCAGGAGGAGCAGGCGCTGCGGCAGCTGGTCGGCACGCTGCGCGAGGCGCAGGAGAAACTCGGCGCCCAGCACGGCAGGCGGGTGCCGATGCTGGTGAAGATCGCGCCCGACCTGTCCGACGAGGACGTCGAATCGTGCGCGCGCGTGCTGGGCGACCTGAAGGTCGACGGCGTGATCGCCACCAACACCACCATCGACCGCCTGCCGGTCGAAGGCCACCGGCACGCGCACGAGGCCGGCGGCCTGTCGGGCGCGCCGCTGTACGGCAAGTCCACCGCCGTGCTGCGGCGCCTGCGCGGCCGCCTGGACCCGGCGATCCCGCTGATCGGCGTCGGTGGGATCCTGCGCGGCGCCGATGCCGCCGGCAAGATCTCCGCCGGCGCGCTGATGGTGCAGTTCTACACCGGCATGATCTACCGCGGTCCGGAACTGGTCGGCGAATGCATCGACGCGATCCGCCGCCGCCGCGAGGGCGGACCGCTGTGAGCGGCTACCAGCTGGCCGAAGACGTCTCCCTGGCCGGCCGCAATACCTTCCGCGTCGCTGCCCGGGCCGCGATGATGGCCGACGTCTCGCGCGCGGACGCGCTGGAGGAACTGTTCGGCTTCGCGATGCTGCGCGACGGCCCGGTGCTGGTGCTCGGCGAAGGCAGCAACCTGCTGTTCGCCGCCGATTTTCCCGGCGTGGCGATCTGCCTGACGATGGCCGGCGTGTCGATCCTGCACGACGACGGCGACAGCGCGCTGGTGCGCGCCGAAGCCGGCATGGGATGGAACGACCTGGTCGGCTGGACGCTCGCCAAGGGCCTGTGCGGACTGGAGAACATGGCGCTGATCCCGGGCACGGTGGGCGCCGCGCCGATCCAGAACATCGGCGCGTACGGCGTCGAGGTCGGCGAGTTCATCGAGACCGTGGAGGCGTTCCGCCGCGACACCGGCCAGATCAAGCGGCTCGCCGCGGCCGACTGCGCGTTCGGTTACCGCGACAGCCGGTTCAAGCGCGAACCCGACCGCTGGGTGGTCACCGCCGTCGAGCTGCGGCTGCCACGCCGGCGCGAACTGCGTACCGACTACGCCGGCGTGCGCGAGGAACTGGCGCGCATGGGCGTGGACGCGCCGCGCGCCGTGCACGTGGCGGAGGCGATCAGCCGGATCCGCACCCGCAAGCTGCCCAACCCGGCGCTGATCGGCAACGCCGGCAGTTTCTTCAAGAACCCGGTGGTGGATGCCCGGA
>JAKFCL010000112.1:0-18891 GCA_036676665.1 Arenimonas sp.
GCGGGCGCGCGAACTGGCGGTGGTGCTGGACCGCATCAACGGCGAGCGCCGGGACCTGCAGCAGCAGATGGTGCAGGAAGCCGAACGCCTGGCCGATGCGTTGCCGCCCGCCGCGGAGGGCCTGCCGGCGGTCTTCTGCCTGTACGAGCCGGGTTGGCATGCGGGAGTGGTCGGCCTGGTCGCGTCGCGGATCAAGGACCGGGTGCATCGCCCGGTCGTCGCCTTCGCACCGGCCGAGGCCGGCAGCCGGTTGCTCAAGGGTTCGGCGCGCTCGATCCCCGGCGTGCACCTGCGCGACGCGCTGGCCGCGGTGGATGCGCGCCATCCCGGCCTGATCGAACGCTTCGGCGGTCACGCGATGGCGGCGGGGCTCACGCTCGAGGCAGCCCATCTGGACGCCTTCCGCCAGGCCCTGGAGGCGCAGGTCGGAACGATGCTGGCGCCCGAGCTGCTGGCCGGGGAGCTGTCGAGCGACGGCGAACTGACGGCCGACGAGCTGGGCCGCGACCTCGCCGACGCGCTGCGGCTGGCCGGTCCGTGGGGGCAGGGGTTCCCGGAGCCGCTGTTCGACGGCGTGTTCCGGGTGCTGCAGTGGCGCGCGGTCGGCGAGCGCCACCTGAAGATGTCACTGGCGCCCGAAGCGGGCGGGGTGCCGTTGCCGGCGATCCAGTTCGGGGCGTGGACCGACGCGCCGAAGCCGGCGCGGGTGCGCATCGCGTACCAGCTCGACACCGACGACTGGAACGGCCGCCGCGGCGTGCAGCTGCTCGTGCGTCAGTGCGAAGCGATCGCCTGAGTCGGGCCGCCACCCTCGTCGCAGGCCAGCAGCGCCGACTTCTGCAGGTAGCCCTTCTCGGGGTAATAGGCGAACAGGAACTGGCCGTCGCGCAGGTCGTCGATCATCTGCCGGCTGATTTCCGGACGCACGGCCGGGCAGCCGAAGCTGCGGCCGAGGCGGCCGGTCTTCTCGGCCATCTTCAGGTCGACGTAGGGCGCCCCGTGCATCACGATCGCCCGCGACATCGCCCGGTCGTTGAAGCCGGGTTCCAGGCCCTCCAGGCGCATCGAGTAGCCGTTTCCACCCATGTAGGTGTTCGACGTGACGAACAGGCCCAGGCTGGTCTGCAGGCTGCCTTCGGTGTTGGAGAAGCGGTTGGGCACGTCCTCGCCGGAGTTCTTGCCGTGCGCGACCGCCTCGCGGTACAGGCGCACGCGCTTGTCCAGGTCGAACACCCACAGCCGCGGCTGCCGCGACGAGCGGCCGTAGTCGATCACCGCCAGCCGGTTCGCGTCCGGGGCGATGCCGCCGCGCTGGGCGCAGCGCATCGCCTTCAGACCCAGCGCCAGCACGGCCGGATCGGCGTCCGGCGCCAGCGTGGCCAGGTCGGCGGCGGTCATCGGCTTCGCGGGCGCGGCGAAGGCCAGCACCGGGCACAGCAGGGCTGCGGCCAGTGAAAGGGAAGTGAGCGGGGTCTTCATGTGCCGCACACCTTACCGAATAAACTCCAACTTTTCCTGAATAAACATGTGATTGGCTGCTATTATTCGCGACCGATTCATTCACGAACATCACGGTCCCCATGGAACTCAATCCCGTCCGCCAGCGCATCGCCGACCTCCAGGGCCGGCTCGACTCGCTCAGGGGGTATCTTTGACTTCGACCTGAAGGTCGAACGTCTGGAAGAAGTGAACCGGGAGCTGGAAAGCCCCGACATCTGGAACGACGCCGAGCGCGCCCAGGGCCTGGGCCGCGAGCGTGCATCGCTGGAAAAGGTCGTCGACGGCATCCGCTCGATGACCGGCACGCTGACCGGCGCCTCCGAGCTGCTGGACCTGGCGGAAATGGAAAACGACCAGGACACCGCCGACGCGGTGGTCGAGGACGTCGAGAAGACCGCCCGCGAAGTCGAGAAGCTGGAATTCCGCCGGATGTTCTCCGGCAAGATGGATGCGAGCAATGCGTTCGTCGACATCCAGGCCGGCGCCGGCGGCACCGAGGCGCAGGACTGGGCCGAGATGCTGCTGCGCATGTACCTGCGCTGGTGCGAATGGCGCGGCTGGAAGACCGAGCTGATGGAAGTCAGCGGCGGCGACGTCGCCGGCATCAAGTCGGCCACGTTCCGGGTCGAGGGCGAATACGCCTACGGCTGGCTCAAGACCGAGACCGGCGTGCACCGTCTGGTGCGCAAGTCGCCGTTCGATTCCGACAACCGCCGCCACACCAGCTTCACCTCGGTGTTCGTGTCGCCGGAAGTCGACGACAACATCGACATCGTGATCAATCCGGCCGACCTGCGTACCGACGTGTACCGCTCGTCCGGCGCCGGCGGCCAGCACGTCAACAAGACCGAGTCGGCGGTGCGCATCACCCACATCCCGACCAACATCGTCGTCGCCTGCCAGACCGGCCGCAGCCAGCACCAGAACCGCGACACCGCGATGAAGATGCTGGCCGCCAAGCTCTACGAGCTCGAGATCCAGAAGCGCAACGCCGAGAAGGACGCGGTGGAAGCCACCAAGTCCGACATCGGCTGGGGCAGCCAGATCCGCAACTACGTGCTCGACCAGAGCCGCATCAAGGACCTGCGCACCGGCATCGAACGCAGCGACACCCAGAAGGTGCTCGACGGCGACCTGGACGAGTTCATCGAGGCCAGCCTGAAGTCGGGGCTGGAGGTCGGCGCGAAGCGCTCGGACGCGTAGGAGCAGCTTCCAGCTTCTAGCTTCCAGCTTCTACGTGATAGTAGGAGCCATGCACGTCCCGCCTCCCCGCCGCACGCCGCTTTACTACCACGTAGATTCTAGAAGCTAGAAGCTAAACCCCATGACCGACAAGACCCCCGCCCAGCCCCAGCCGCCCGAGCTCGACGAGAACAGCCTGATCGCCGAGCGCCGGTCGAAACTGGCCGCGCTGCGCGGGCAGGGCATCGCGTTCCCGAACGACTTCGTGCGCGCCGACTATGCCGGCGACCTGCAGGCCGAGTACGCCGACAAGGAGCAGTGGACGGCCGAGAAGCTCGAGGCGCTCGACCGCCGCGTCGCGGTCGCCGGCCGGCTGATGGCCAAACGCGTCATGGGCAAGGCCAGCTTCGCCCAGATCCAGGACATGAGCGGGCGCATCCAGCTCTACCTGCAGGGTGCCGACCTCGGCGCCAGCTACGACGCGTTCAAGGGCTGGGACGTGGGCGACATCGTGGCGGTGCAGGGCGGGCTGACGCGCACGCGCACCGGCGAGCTGTCGGTGAAGGCGACGGCGCTGCGTCTGCTGACCAAGTCGCTGCGGCCGCTGCCGGACAAGTTCCACGGCCTGGCCGACGTCGAGCAGCGCTACCGCATGCGCTACGTCGACCTGGTGATGAACCCGGACGCGCGCGAGGTGTTCGTGCAGCGTTCGCGCATCGTCTCGGCGATGCGCGCGTGGCTCGACGCGCGGCGTTTCCTGGAAGTGGAGACGCCGATGATGCATTACATCCCCGGCGGCGCCACCGCCAAGCCGTTCACCACGCACCACAACGCGCTGGGCCTGGACCTGTACCTGCGCGTGGCGCCGGAGCTCTATCTCAAGCGCCTGGTCGTCGGCGGCATGGAACGTGTCTACGAGATCAACCGCAACTTCCGCAACGAGGGCGTGTCGACCCGGCACAACCCCGAGTTCACGATGCTCGAGCTGTACGAGGCGTATGCGACCTACGACGGAATCATGGACCTCACCGAGGGCCTGATCCGCGAGACGGCGCTGCGCACGCTCGGTACCACGAGCCTGCAGTGGGAGGGCATGGACATCGACCTGGGTCCGGCCTTCCGCCGCTGGTCGATGTCCGAGGCGGTGCTGGAGCTCAATCCGGAGATCGGGCGCGGGGAACTGCGCGACATCGAGGCCATGCGCGGCCACTGCCGCCGGCTCGGCATCCGCATCAAGGACAGCTACGGCTGGGGCAAGCTGCTGCTGGAGGTGTTCGAGAAGACCGTCGAGCACACGCTGGTGCAGCCGACCTTCATCACCGAGCACCCCACCGAGGTCAGCCCGCTCGCGCGGGCGCGCGACGCCGACCCGGGTGTCACCGACCGGTTCGAGCTGTTCGTCGGTGGCCGCGAGCTCGCCAACGGCTTCTCCGAGCTCAACGACCCGGAGGACCAGAAGGCGCGTTTCCTGGCCCAGGTGGAAGCCAAGGAGGGTGGCGACGACGAGGCGATGCACTACGACGCGGACTACATCCGAGCCCTGGAGTACGGCATGGCCCCGACCGGCGGCCTGGGGATCGGCATCGACCGGCTGGTGATGCTGCTGACCGATTCGGCCTCGATCCGCGACGTCCTCCTGTTCCCGTACATGCGGCCCGAGTCCTGAGCGATTCGCTCACGGCCGGGCGATCGCCCGGCCACCCCCACGATTCGCTTTGCGAATCGCGGGCCCCGGGCTCATCACCTCCAATCCCCTGCGCCTTCGGCGGGCCCCCCTTGCCAAGGGGGGGGCTCCTCCCCATGGAAACTTTCGTAGGGCCGCAGGAATCGTCGGCAAGTCCTTGCCGGCATTGAAATCCCGGGAGTAAGCTGGCCCCGAGCCGCGATCCGCGGCAATCACGGTGTCCGCACCCGGGAGCTTCGGTGAACGTACTGATCGTCGATGACCAGCCTTCGCAGCGGACGATGTTCCGCCACCTGCTCGAGGACATCAGCCCGGAGGTCAAGGTCACCGACTTCGGAGATCCGGTCGAAGCCCTGCTGTGGTCCCAGCGCAGCGCACCGGACCTGCTGCTGCTCGACTACCGCATGCCCAAGCTCGACGGGCTGGAGTTCGCCCGCCGGTTCCGCCGGCCGCTCTCGCACCGCGACGTGCCGATCATCCTGATCACCGTCGTCGGCGACGAGCCGATCCGCAACGCCGCGCTCGAAGCCGGCGTGATCGATTTCCTGGTCAAGCCGGTGCGCCCGCGCGAACTGCGTTCGCGCTGCCGCAACCTGCTGGCGCTGCGCCAGCAGCAGCAGAACCTCAAGTCGCGCGCGCACGAGCTGGAACGCCAGCTGCTGGCACGCATGCACGAGCTCGACGAGCGCGAGCGCGAAGTACTCAACCGCCTGGCACGGGCCACCTCGCTGCGCGACGGCAGCAGCCTGGCGCACTGCGAGCGCATGGCGCGTTATTCGGGCCTGGTGGCCGAGGCGATGGGCCAGTCCGAGGACGAGGTCAAGATGATCGAGCTGGCGGCGCCGCTGCACGACATCGGCAAGCTCGGCGTTTCCGATGCGATCCTGCTCAAGCCCGGCCGGCTCGATGCCGCCGAGATGGCGGTGGTGCGCACCTATCCGCAGCTGGGCTACGACATCCTCAGCGACAGCAGCAGCCGCTTCGTGCAGCTCGGCGCCGCGATCGCCCGCGGCCACCAGGAACGCTGGGACGGCAGCGGGTATCCGCAGGGGCTGCGCGGCGAGGACATCCCGCTGTCGGCACGGATCGTCGCCGTGGCGTCTGTGTTCGAGGCGCTGACCACGACGCGGCCCTACCGCGAGGCGTGGTCGACCGATGCGGCGTTCGAATACCTGCGCGAGCGGGCCGGGACGCTGTTCGACCCGGCGGTGGTCGACGCCGTCGGCCACCGCCGCGAACGCTTCGAGGAGATCCACCGCTACCTCGGCGCCACCGCCTCGGCCTGACGGCCGGCGCCGCCCCAATCGCAATGCAGACCCGATGATCCGCGCCTTCGCCAACCGGCCCGACAGCGAACATGGCCAGGCGCTGGTGCGGCTGGCGATCGCGGCCGTGCTGCTCACGTACCTGGCGGGCCTCGCCAGTGGCCGCGACGCCGGCCCGGAGCTTCGCCTGAGTGCGTTCGTGCTGCTGGCCGAGACGGTGCTCGGCCTCGGGATCGTGCTGGCGATCGTGCTGCGGCCGGGCGTGTCGCATGCGCGGCGGGTCATCGGCATGATCGGCGACTACGGCACGCTGGCGGCGATGATGATGCTGCGCGGCGAGGTGCTGGCGCCGCTGTACGTGATCATCCTGTGGGTCACGATCGGCAACGGCCTGCGCTACGGCACCCGCTACCTGTTCGCGGCGATGGCGCTGGCGCTGGCGACCTTCCTGACGGTGTTCGCGACCACGGCGTACTGGCAGGAGAATTCGCACCTGGCCTGGGGGCTGGCCGTCGGCCTGGTGGCGATCCCGTCGTACCTGATCACGCTGCTGCGGGACCTGCGCCGCGCCGGCGAAGAGGCGCGAAGGGCGAATGCCGCCAAGAGCCGCTTCCTGGCCAACATGAGCCACGAGTTCCGCTCGCCGCTCAACGGCATCATCGGCATGGCCGAGCTGCTGGCGAACACCCGCCTGGCGCCGGAACAGCGCGAGTGCGCCGACGTGATCCAGACCTCGGCGCAGACACTGCTGCTGCTGGTCGAGGACGTGCTCGACATCTCGGCGATCGAGGCCGGCAAGCTCAAGCGCCAGGACATCGACTTCTCCCCGCGCGACATGGCCCGGCGCATCCGCACGATGCTGCAGCCGCTGGCGGCCGGCAAGAGCCTGCCATTCACGATCGACATCGCCGACGACGTGCCGGCGCGACTTCATGGCGACGTCGGCCACCTGACCCAGGTGCTGCTCAACCTGCTGCACAACGCCATCAAGTTCACCGACAGCGGCAGCGTCCGGCTCGATGTCCAGGTGCGGCACCGGAGCGGGCAGGCGGTGGCGCTGCGCTTCTCGGTGCGCGACACCGGCGTCGGTATCCCGGCCGATTTCCGCGACCTGATCTTCAAGGCCTTCGAGCAGGCCGACAGCGGGCCGACCCGGCGTTTCGGCGGCACCGGCCTCGGCACGACGATCGCCAAGACGCTGACCGAGCTGCTCGGCGGCAGCATCGACCTGGAAGACAACCCGGGCGGCGGCACGCATTTCTGGGTGGACCTGGAGTTCCCGGTCGCGGTGGAGCCGGAGGCGGTCGCGGGGAGCGACGGCGACGGCAAGGTCATCGCGTTCGACGATCCGTTCGTGCGTCATCGCGTCCGCGTGCGGCCGATGCGCGTGCTGGTCGCCGACGACCAGCCGGCCAACCGCCTCGTGCTGCAGCGGCTGCTGGAGCGGGCAGGGCATACCGCGATCTTCGCCGAGGATGGCGAACAGGCGCTCGAGCGGCTGGAGGAGGACGTGATCGACGCAGCGATCGTCGACCTGCACATGCCCGTGCTCGGCGGCCTGGACGTGATCAAGCAGGCACGCGTGATGCAGGCCGGCGGCGCGCGCACGCCGATCCTGGTGCTCAGCGCCGACGCGACGGTGGACGCGGTGCAGGATGCGGAAGCGGCCGGCGCGTTCGGTTTCCTGACCAAGCCCGTGGTGGCGACGCGGCTGCTGGAGGCGCTGGCCGAGATCGCCGGCGGCACGGCCGACGAACCGGCGGTTCCGCGCAAGGACAGGCTGGTGCCGGCCCTGCGCACCGACGTGCTCGAAGAGCTGGCGGCGATGGGGCTGGGCAAGGACTTTCTCGCCGATTTCGCCGGCCAGTGCCTGCGCGATGCCAGCCGCTGCCTGGCCGAAGCCGAACGCGGCGCAGCGTCGTCGCAGTGGGAAACCGTCCGCGAGGCGGCCCACGCGCTCAAGGGGGTCTCCGAAAACCTGGGCGCCCAGGCCCTGGTGGAACGCAGTTCGGAAATCATGCGCTCCAGCGACGCCGTGCTGGCGAAGGACTGGCGCCGGCACATCGGCCTGCTGGGCACGTTGCTGGAGGCCACCGCCGAGCAGGTCCGCCGGGAAGTGGCGCGCATCGATGCGACGTCGCAAGGGGAGGCTTCGCGGCCGCCGGACCACGAGTCCGGCTGAGCCGCGAAAGGCCGGCGCCCTTGCGCGCCGGCCGTCCGTTTCGTGCTCAGATCACCTGGCGCAGGGCCGGCGCTTCGCCGACACGGCGATTCTGCGCACGAACCAGCCGCTCCATCGTCTGCAGGCCGCGCTCGCTCAGGCGCATCGCGGCGTCGACCCAGGTGCCGGTCACGCGCATCAGCTCGTCCAGGCTCACCGGCGCGACGGTCGCGCGCACGGTGTTCATCGCCCGCAGCGAATTGCCCATGCGGCGGCGCCGGCGCACCAGTTCGCGCGCGGCCTGCAGGCCCTCGCCGCGCGGCACCAGCATGTCGACCACGCCCAGGCGGTACAGGTCCTCGCTGGAATAGACGACGCCGTCGAGCATCATGCGTTCGGCCTGCACCGGCGTGACCCGGCGCGACAGGAACGTATAGGCGCCCATGCCGGGGAACAGGTCGAACAGCACTTCGGGAAAGCCCATGCCGGTGCCTTCCTCGGCGATGATCGTGTGGCAGCACAGGGCCGCTTCGAAGCCGCCACCGAGCGCGTCGCCCTGCACGACGGCGATGCTGTTGACGCGGTCGTCGGCCAGGCGCGCGAAGTGGAACGCGACCGATACGCACAGCTGGGCGTAGGCGAGCAGGCGGGCGCGGTCGCCGGTACGGATCAGGCGGCTGAAGAGTTCGAGGTCGCCGCCCAGGTTGAAGACGTCGGATTTGGACGCCAGCACGAGGTGGCGCATTTCCGGGCTGTTGGCGGGTTCGTTGGCGAGCCGGGCGGCGATCTGGCGCTGGCATTCGCGCAACTCGACCAGCAGCGGTTCGGAAAAGCAGGGCCGGTAGCCGGGGCGGGTGCCGTGGTGCATGAAGCACCATTCGATGCCGGATTCGGTCTCGGACTTGTGCTCGATCGTGCTGAACGCGGGTTCGCGGTTGATGCTCTCGACGACGGACATGGCGGTTTCTCCGGGCAAGGGTCGGGTCGTGCCCCTACACGGTCTCTTCATGGAGTGCAAGGCACCGGCCGAGTCTACACCCGGCCCCCCGGGGGGCCAGGGACCGGGTTCCCAGATCAGGAAAACGCTTACCCGGCCCGTGGCAGGCGGATCACGCCATCACGGCGGGTCAGGCGACGGCCTTCGGGGCGTCGCGCAGTTCGCGGCGCAGGATCTTGCCGACGTTGGACTTGGGAAGCTCGGTCCGGAATTCGACGACCCGCGGGTGCTTGTACGGCGTCAGGTTCTCGCGGCAGAACGCCTTCACCTGCTCGGCGGTCAGCGCCGGGTCCTTCTTCACGATGACGACCTTCACCGCCTCGCCGGACTTCTCGTCGGGGACACCGACCGCGGCGACCTCGAGCACCCCCGGCATCAGCGCGATGACGTCCTCGACCTCGTTCGGGTACACGTTGAAGCCCGACACCAGGATCATGTCCTTCTTGCGGTCGACGATGTAGAAGAACCCCTTCTCGTCCATCTTCGCCATGTCGCCGGTGTGCAGCCAGCCGCCGGCGTCGATGACCTTGGCGGTCTCCTCGGGACGCTGCCAGTAGCCGGCCATCACCTGCGGTCCGCGGATGCACAGTTCGCCGACTTCGCCCACGCCCAGTTCCTTCCCGTCGTCGTCCTTGACGCAGGCGTCGGTGGACGGGATCGGCAGGCCGATCGAGCCGTTGTAGTCGGCCAGGTCCATCGGGTTCATGCAGGCGGCCGGCGAGGTCTCGGTCAGGCCGTAGGCCTCCACGAGGGTGACACCGGTGGTCTTCTTCCAGCGCTCGGCCACCGCGCGCTGCACGGCCATGCCGCCGCCGAGCGACAGGTGCATGTGCGAGAAGTCGACCTGCTCGAAGCCGGGCGTGTTCAGCAGGCCGTTGAACAGCGTGTTGACGCCGGTGATCGACGTGAACGGGATCTTCTTCAGCTCCGCGACGAAACCCTTCATGTCGCGCGGATTGGTGATCAGGTGGTTGAGGCCGCCGAACTTCATGAAGACCAGGCAGTTCGCCGTCAACGCGAAGATGTGGTACAGCGGCAACGCCGTGATGATGATCTCGTGGCCGGGCTTGGCGTTGGTGCCGAGCCACATCGACGACTGCTGCATGTTCGCGACGAGGTTGCGGTGCGTCAGCATCGCGCCCTTGGCGACGCCGGTCGTGCCGCCGGTGTACTGCAGGAAGGCGATGTCGTGGCCGCGGATGTCGATCTGCGGCAGGGTGTGCTTCGCGCCCAGCTCCAGCGCGTCGTTGAACCTGATAGCGCCCGGGAGGTCGAACTCCGGCACCTGCTTCTTGACGTGCCGGAGCATGAAGTTGATCAGCGTGCCCTTCGGGAAGCCGAGCATGTCGCCGACGCCCGTCAGCACGACCTGCCTGACCGACGTCTGGCCGATCACGTCGGCCACCACGTGCGCGAAGTTCTCCAGCACGACGATGGCGCTGGCGCCCGAGTCCGTCAGCTGGTGACGCAGTTCGCGCGCGGTGTACATGGGGTTGGTGTTGACGACCGTCAGCCCGGCGCGCAGCACGCCGAAGATGGCGATCGGGTACTGCAGGATGTTGGGCATCATCAGGGCGACCCGGTCGCCCTTCTTGAGCTTGAGTTCATGCAGGAGGTAGTTGGCGAAGCGGGTGCTGAGCCGGTCGACGTCGGCGTAGGTGAGCTGCTTGCCGAAGTTGGCGAACGCGCCGTTCTGGCCGTAGGTGGCGCAGGCTTCGTTCAGCACGGAGACGATGGACGCGTACTTGTCCATGTCGATCTCCGCCGGGATACCCTTCGGATAGCTGGCCAGCCAAGGACGTTCGGAACCCATGCACATACCCCTGATGGAGGATCGCTGCAGCCCCCGGAGCGCGCCGCCGCGGTGCGGTGCAGCCGTTTGGAGCATTCGCTCGATTGGAACATACCCCCCGGAATGGGGCAAGGCGATCCCCGGCCGCCTGGTGCGGCTGCGGGCAACGCTCCTGGTGCTGTTGCTGTTGCTCGCAGGCTGTTCGCGGCCGCCGCCGGAGCAGGCGTTGCGCGACACGATCGCGGGCATGCAGGCCGCCGCCGAACAGCGCGACGCCGACGCCCTGGCCGACCACGTCGCGGAGGATTTCGTCGGACCGGGCGGCATGGACCGCGAGGGCTTCCGACGCTATGCCGCGCTCGCCTGGCTGCGCAGCCGCACGGTCGGAGTGACGCTGGGGCCGCTGGATGTGGAAGTGACGGGCGAGCACGCGCAGGTGCGATTCACGGCCGCCACCCGCGGTGGCGAGGGCCTGCTCCCCGACAGCGCCAACCTCTATCGCGTGGAAACCGCGTGGCGCCTGGTGGATGGCGAGTGGCGGCTGATTTCGGCCGAGTGGGAGCCCGGCGTCTAGTTCACCGGCGCCGGGGACGAGGAAGGCGGCCGCAGCCGCCTTCCGTCGATGCCGCTGCCGTGCCGTGCCCGGCTCAGGCGGCCTTGCGCGCCGCCAGCTGCCGCAGCACGTAATGCAGGATGCCGCCGTGGCGGAAGTACTCCACTTCCTTCGGCGTCAGCAGCAGCGCCTGCACCGGGAAGCGCAGCTCGCTGCCGTCCGGGCGCTTGGCCACGACGTTGACCTGGCGGGCGGCGCCGTCCTGCAACCCGGTGATGTCGATCACCTCGTCGCCCTTCAGCCCCAGCGTCTGTGCATTCTGGCCGTCGAGGAACTGGCACGGCAGCACGCCCATGCCGACAAGGTTCGAGCGGTGGATGCGCTCGAAGCTCTCGGCCACGACCGCCTTGACCCCGAGCAGGTTGGTGCCCTTGGCCGCCCAGTCGCGCGACGAACCGGTGCCGTATTCCTTGCCGGCGAACACCACCAGGGGCACGCCTTCGGCCTTGTACTTCATCGCCGCGTCGTAGATCGCCAGCTTTTCGCCCGACGGGTAATGGATCGTGTTGCCGCCTTCCTCGCCACCCAGCATCAGGTTCTTGATGCGGATGTTGGCGAAGGTGCCGCGCACCATCACGTCGTCGTTGCCGCGGCGCGAGCCGTAGCTGTTGAAGTCGACGGGCTGCACGCCGCGCGCCTGCAGGAAACGCCCCGCCGGCGAGCTGGCCTTGATGTTGCCGGCCGGCGAGATGTGGTCGGTGGTGATCGAGTCCCCGAACACGCCCATGACCCGCGCGCCGTGGATGTCGTCGATCGCGCCGACCGACATCTTCATGCCGTCGAAGTAGGGTGGATTCTTGATGTAGGTGGAGGCCTCGTCCCACATGAACGAGGCGCCGTCCGGCGACTCGATCTTGTTCCAGCGGCTGTCGCCGGCGAAGACGTTGGCGTAGTTGTGCTTGAACATCTCGGGGCCGACGGTCCGGGCGATGAAGTCGCCGATCTCCTTGTTGCTCGGCCAGATGTCGCGCAGATACACCGGCTGGCCGTCGCTGCCGGTGCCGAGCGGGTCGGTCGCCAGGTCGATGTCGACCGTGCCGGCGATCGCATACGCGACCACGAGCGGCGGCGATGCCAGGTAGTTCATCTTGACCTCGGCGTGCACGCGGCCTTCGAAGTTGCGGTTGCCCGACAGCACCGAGGTCACGACCAGGTCGTTCTCGGCGATGCCCTTCGAGACAGCGTCCGGCAGCGGCCCGGAGTTGCCGATGCAGGTGGTGCAGCCGTAGCCGACGACGTAGAAGCCCAGGCGCTCGAGGTCGCCGAGCACGCCGGCCTTCTTCAGGTAGTCGGTGACCACGAGCGAACCCGGCCCGAGCGAGGTCTTGACCCAGGGCGCGGCCTTCAGGCCCTTGTCGACCGCATTGCGCGCCAGCAGGCCGGCACCGAGCATCACGGCCGGGTTGGAGGTGTTGGTGCACGACGTGATCGCGGCGATGACCACCGAACCGTCGGTCAGGTGGTGGTCGTTGTCGTGCAGGCGGATCTTCGAGCGCGGGCGTGCCGCCAGGTGTTCGGCCTGCGGCTGCGCTGCGCCTTCGGCGTCCATGCGCGCGGTCTCTTCCTTCTTCGGCCTGCGGTTGGCCACCAGGCCTTCGAGGTTGGCGTTGAAGTTGGCCTTCATGTCGGTCAGCAGCACGCGGTCCTGCGGCCGCTTCGGACCCGCCAGCGACGGCAGCACCTCGCCCATGTCCAGCGCCAGCAGCGAGCTGTACTCGGCGTCGGGCTGGCCCGGCGTGCGCCACAGGCCCTGCGCCTGCGCGTAGGCCTTGACCAGCGCGATCTGCGTTTCCTCGCGGCCTGACAGGCGCAGGTAGGTCAGCGATTCCTCGTCGACCGGGAAGATGCCGCAGGTGGCGCCGTATTCCGGCGCCATGTTGGCGATCGTCGCGCGGTCCGCCAGCGGCAGGTGGTCGAGGCCGTCGCCGAAGAACTCGACGAACTTGCCGACGACGCCGTGCTTGCGCAGCATCTGCGTCACGGTCAGCACCAGGTCGGTCGCGGTGGCGCCTTCCGGCAGGCGGCCGGTCAGCTTGAAGCCGACCACCTGCGGGATCAGCATCGACGACGGCTGGCCGAGCATCGCCGCTTCCGCCTCGATGCCGCCGACGCCCCAGCCCAGCACGCCGATGCCGTTGATCATCGTCGTGTGCGAGTCGGTGCCGAACACCGTGTCCGGATAGGCGTAAGCGACGCCGTCCTTCTCGCTGGTCATCACCACGCGCGCCAGGTGCTCCAGGTTCACCTGGTGGACGATGCCGGTGTTGGGCGGGACGACCTTAAAGTTGTCCAGCGCCTTCTGGCCCCAGCGCAGGAAGCTGTAGCGCTCCATGTTGCGCTCGAACTCGATCTCGCCGTTGCGGTCCAGCGCCTCGGGCGTGCCGAACACGTCGACCTGCACCGAGTGGTCGATCACCAGTTCCGACGGGATCAGCGGGTTGATGTACTTGGCGTCGCCGCCGAGCCGCACCACCGCGTCGCGCATCGCCGCCAGGTCCACCACGCACGGCACGCCGGTGAAGTCCTGCAGCACGACGCGCGCCGGCATGAAGGCGATTTCGGTATCGGGCTCGCGGGTGGCGTCCCAGCGGGCGACCGCCTCGATGTGCTCCTTGCCGACCGTCAGGCCGCCGTCCTCGCAGCGCAGCAGGTTCTCGAGCAGGATCTTCATCGAATACGGCAGGCGGGCGAGGTCGAAGCGCTGGCCGAGCTTGCCGAGGCTGAAATAGGTGTAGGTCTTGCCGTTGACGGACAGTTGGTCGCGGGTCGCGAAGGAGTCGCTCATGGACAGGCTCCGGGGCTGGATCGGGGGAGAGATGGCGGATGGCGCGCAGGCTGCCGCGTCAGCCTCGCATTATGCCCGAAGCCTGCCCGTCCCGTCCCGTATGGAGGCTGGAAAACCGCCGGTCAGCGCGGCCCGTCGAGCCATTCGCGCACGGCCGTCGCGAGCGCGCGGCGCGAGAACAGGAAATCGAAGTAACTGCCGCCCAGCTGCCGCCACAGCACCGCCGCGCGCACCGCCGCCAGCAGCGTGGCACGCACTTCGCCGACGAGGTCGGGCCGACCCAGGTAGACCGGGTTGCCCTGCACGAGCACGCGCGGGCCGATCGTGCTCAGCTGCGCCGAATACAGTTCGCCCAGCCGTGCCAGCACGGTCGGATGGGTCGGGCCCCAGTGTTCCCGCTGCCGGTCGATGTCCTGCAGGCCGGCGTGCACGGCGTCGGCGGCGGTCGGATGGGCGATGAAGCGTCGTTCCAGGTGCAGCACCGTCATCGCCATGCGGGTCAGGGCCGGATCGCGGCCGCTGCCCCCGTCGAGCTGGGCCAGCAGGCGGCGCAGGCCGGGCTCCAGCCGCGCGGCGCCGCCGAACACCGCCTCCGGCGTTTCGGCGTCGAAGCGGAACAGGCTCTCGATGCTGGCCGACAGCGGCGCGGTTTCCGCCTGGCCGGTCTGGGCCATCTGCTGCACGAGCTGCACGGCCTGCATCAGGCCGGCGAGGGCAAGGGCGCGATCCTTCATCGAGTGGTCAACCTGGTTTCCAGCGGCGAATCGGTGCCGGCGATCACGGCGCCGCCCAGGCATTCCTCGCCCGAATAGAGCACCAGCGACTGCCCGGGCGTGACCGCCCGTTGCGCGACCGCGAAGGCTACGGAAAGCCGACCCTCCGCGTCCACCCGCACGTGGCAGGCCTGGTCGTCCTGGCGGTAGCGGGTCTTGGCCGTGCACTCGAAATCGGCCGCCGGCGGGCTGCCGGCGGTCCAGTGCGCGGCTTCCGTCGAGACGTTGGACGACATCAGCCAGCGGCTGTCGCCGCCCTGGTCGACGTACAGCACATTGGCCGCGACGTCCTTGCCGACGACGAACCACGGCGCCGCCGCGCGCCCGCGCACGCCGCCGATGTTCAGGCCCTCGCGCTGGCCGAGCGTGTAGTACCAGACGCCCTGGTGCTGCCCGACGGCCCGGTCGTCGACGTCGCGGATCTCGCCGGCCTGCGCCGGCAGGTACTGCGCCAGGAAACTGCGGAAGTCGCGCTCGCCGATGAAGCAGATGCCGGTGGAATCCTTCTTGCCGGCGGTCGGCAGGCCCGCCTCCGCCGCCAGGGCGCGCACCTGCGCCTTCTGCAGGTGGCCGATCGGGAACAGCGTCGCCGACAGGGCGTCCTGGCCGAGCTGGTGCAGGAAATAACTCTGGTCCTTGCCGGCGTCGGCGCCGCGCAGCAGCCGCCACCTGCCGCCGGCGTGGTCGATGCGGGCGTAGTGGCCGGTGGCGATGCGCTCGGCGCCGAGCGCCCGCGCCTCGTCCAGGAAGGTGCGGAACTTGATCTCGCGGTTGCACAGCACGTCCGGATTGGGCGTGCGGCCGGCGCGGTACTCGTCGAGGAAATGCCGGAACACTCCGTTCCAGTATTCGGCGGCGAAATTGCGGGAGAAGAACGGGATGCCCAGGCGGCCGCAGATGCCGAGCGCGTCGCGGCGGTCGTCGTCGGCGCGGCAGTCCCCGGAGCCGTCGTCGTTCCAGTTCTGCATGAACAGCCCGGCGATCGGTTCGCCCTGGCGATGCAGGAGCAGGGCCGCCACCGAGGAATCGACGCCGCCGGACATGCCGACGAGGGTGCGCGCCGCCGTCATGCGCTGTGCGTCAGCGCCTGCAGCGGATAGCGGCGTCCGGACAGGAAATCCTCGACCACCTGCCAGACCAGCGGGCTGCGGTGGCGGTCGCCGCAGGCGGCCAGCTCGTCGGGCGCCAGCCACAGGGCGCGGACGATGCCGTCGTCCAGCGCGCGGTCGGCATGGTGGCGCACCGGCGTGGCGGCGAACGCCATGCGCAGGAAGTGCCGGCCGTCGGCCGGCGATTTCCACTGGTAGGCGCCGATGAAGGCGGTGAGTTCGACTTCCCAGCCGGTTTCCTCGAGCGTTTCGCGCAGGGCGGCGGCCAGCAGGCTTTCGTCGGGTTCCAGGTGCCCGGCGGGCTGGTTGATCACCAGCTCGCCGCGCACCTGTTCCTCGACCATCAGCAGGCGACCGTCGCGGACGACGACGGTCGCGACGGTGACGTCAGGCTGCCAGAACCGTCCCTGGCGATAGGTCAAAGGTCGTCCTTGCCGGTGAGGTCCAGCTCCACCGCGTCGGCGGCGATCGCCGTCAGGTCGATGGCCTCGTCGAGCTGGTCGGCGCTGGCGTCGGCCGAGATCTTGGTGACGAGCATCGCGGTGCGGTCCTGCTTCACCCAGGAGCCCAGCTTGAGGTTGTTGCTGCGCTCGAGCAGGTCGTTGGCGATGCCGGCCGGGAACGCCGCGCCTTCGGAGCGGTAGCCGGGCGACCAGATCTCGCGCACGCGCAGGTGGTCGGTTTCCTCGACGACGCTGCGCACCCAGACCTGCTGCGTGCGTTCGTCGTCGATCCGCACGAGGATCTGGTAGTCGCCGTCGGAGTCCACTTCGAACGGAGTGCCCTTCTTCTCCAGCTGCGCCTTGACCACGGCGTCCGGAGTGGTGGCCGCCTGGGCGGCGAAGGGCAGGGCGAGCAGGGTGGCGACGATGCAGGCAGCACGCAGTTTCATGGCGATTCCCCTGGTAGGTTGGATGCCGGGTTCCGGCCCGACCATTGTCGGCCCAAAACCCGCGGGCCGTCCACGCGGGGCGCCCCGGCTTGCAACCGCCTGCGCCGGCCCCGACTTATACTTCCGGCATGCCCCAGGACCCCCATCCCGAACGCGAGCACGACCATGGACTGGCGGTGGAAACCGCCCGACCGGAGGTCGTGCGGCCGCCGCTGTACCAGGTCGTCCTGCTCAACGACGACTTCACGCCGATGGACTTCGTCGTCGAGGTGCTGCAGGTGTTCTTCGCGATGAACCGCGAGAAGGCCACCCAGGTGATGCTGCACGTCCACACCCGCGGCAAGGGCATTTGCGGGGTCTACACGAGGGAGGTGGCTGAATCGAAGGTGACGCAGGTCAACGAGTTTTCCCGCCAGCACCAGCACCCCCTGTTGTGCACCATGGAAAAAGCCTAGGCTGGCTCCATATCGGGGCAAACGTTCGGAGTAGCCCATGTTCAGCAAGGATCTCGAGTACACCATCGGCCAGTGCTACAAGCAGGCCCGCGAAGCCCGGCACGAGTTCATGACGGTCGAGCACCTGCTGCTGGCGCTGCTGGACAATCCGTCGGCCGCCAGCGTGCTCAAGGCCTGCGGCGCCGACCAGCCCAAGCTCGCCACCGGCCTGCGGCAGATCATTGCCGACACCGTGCCGGTGCTGCCGGGCGACGATCCGCGCGATACCCAGCCCACACTCGGCTTCCAGCGCGTGCTGCAGCGCGCCGTCTACCACGTGCAGTCCTCGGGCAAGAAGGAGGTCACCGGCGCCAACGTGCTGGTGGCGATCTTCGGCGAGAAGGATTCGCACGCGGTGTATTTCCTCAACCAGCAGGAGATCACCCGGCTGGACGTAGTCAACTACCTCTCGCACGGCATCGCCAAGATCGGCGACGGTCCGGAGGACAAGCCGGCGCCCGAAGCCAAGGCCGAGACGGAAGAAGGCGGCGACGCCAAGGGCAACCCGCTGCAGGAATTCGCCAGCAACCTCAACGAGCTGGCGCGCGAAGGCAAGATCGATCCGCTGATCGGCCGCGAAGACGAGGTCGAACGCACGATCCAGGTGCTCTGCCGCCGTCGCAAGAACAACCCGCTGTTCGTCGGCGAAGCCGGCGTCGGCAAGACCGCGCTGGCCGAAGGGCTGGCGTGGCGCATCGTCGAGGGCAAGGTCCCGGCCGTGCTCAAGGACGCGACGATCTATTCGCTCGACCTCGGCGCGCTGGTCGCCGGCACCAAGTACCGCGGCGACTTCGAGAAGCGCCTGAAGGCGGTGATCCAGCAGATCAAGAAGGAGCCGGGCGCGATCCTGTTCGTCGACGAGATCCACACGATCATCGGCGCCGGCTCGGCGTCGGGCGGCACGATGGATGCCTCCAACCTGATCAAGCCCGTCCTGCAGAACGGCGAGCTGCGCTGCATCGGCTCGACCACGTTCCAGGAATACCGGGGCGTGTTCGAGAAGGACCGCGCGCTGGCCCGCCGCTTCCAGAAGATCGACGTGGTCGAGCCGACGGTGGCCGAGGCCGTGGCGATCCTCACCGGCCTCAAGACCCGCTTCGAGGCGCACCACGACGTCGAATACGCGTCCGATGCGCTGCAGGCGGCGGTGGACCTGTCGGTGAAGCACATCAACGACCGCCTGCTGCCCGACAAGGCCATCGACGTGATCGACGAAGCCGGTGCCCGCCAGCGCCTGCTCGACGCCGACAAGCGCAAGCGCATCGTCGACGTCGAGGAGATCGAGCTGATCGTCGCCAAGATGGCGCGCATCCCGACCAAGCAGGTCAGTGCGTCGGACAAGGACGTGCTGCGCAACCTCGAGCGCAACCTCAAGATGGTGATCTTCGGCCAGGACCCGGCGATCGAGACGCTGGTGGGCGCGATCAAGCTGGCGCGCTCCGGTCTGGCCAACCCCGACAAGCCGATCGGCAACTTCCTGTTCGCCGGCCCGACCGGCGTGGGCAAGACCGAGGTCACCAAGCAGCTGGCGATGCAGCTGGGCATCGAGCTGGTGCGCTTCGACATGTCCGAGTACATGGAGGCCCATTCGGTGAGCCGCCTGATCGGCGCGCCTCCGGGCTACGTCGGCTTCGACCAGGGCGG
>JAKFCL010000113.1:0-17142 GCA_036676665.1 Arenimonas sp.
GTGCGGGCGATCCAGGCCTCGATGCCCGCGCGGTCGTGCACGCGCAGCAGCGAAGCGGCGCGCCGGCGCAGGCTGCCGAGGTCGGCGGCGCGGATCGCCTGGCGGACCTCGAGCAGGCTGGAGGGATGCAGGCTGAAATCGCGCAGCCCCAGCGCCAGCAGCATCGGCACGTTCGCTGCCTCGCCGGCCATCTCGCCGCAGACCGCCACCGGGATGCCGTTGCGGCGCCCGTAGGCGAACACCTCGCCGAGCAGCCGCAGCAGCGCCGGGTGCCGCGGCGTGTACAGGTCGGCAAGCGATTCGTGGTTGCGGTCGGCCGCCAGCAGGTACTGCACCAGGTCGTTGGTGCCCACCGAGACGAAATCGACCAGGTCGACGAAGTCGGGCAGGCCCAGCGCCGCCGACGGCACCTCGATCATCGCACCGAGCTCGAGATGCTCGCTGGGACGCAGGCCGTCGGCCAGCAGCGAGGCGCGCGCCTTCTCCAGCAACGTCGCGACCTGGAGCATCTCCTCGCGGCCGCTGATCATCGGCACCAGCGCGCGCACCGGACCGTAGGCGGCGGCGCGCAGGATCGCCCGCAGCTGGGTGAGGAACAGCGACTCGTGCGCCAGCGACAGCCGCACGCCGCGCAGGCCGAGCGCCGGATTCGGTTCGCTGCGCAGCGTCAGGCCGGTGTGGTCGGCCTTGTCGGCGCCCAGGTCGAGGGTCCGGATCGTCACCACCCGCCCGGCCATGCCCAGCACGAGGTCGCGATAGGCGAGGAACTGTTCCTCCTCGGTCGGCAGTTCGCGCCGCTGCATGAACAGGAACTCGGTCCGGTACAGGCCGATGCCGTCGGCGCCGAGCGCATGCGCCTCGGTGACGTCCTGGCGCGATTCGGCGTTCGCGTACAGGCGGATGTCGACGCCGTCGAGGGTCCGCGTCGGCTGCCGGCGCAGGCGCGAAAGCTGGCTCTGCTCGCGGCCGATCTCGGCACGGCGGCGGTGGTAGTGGCGCAGGTCGTCGGCGCCCGGCTCGAGCACGATCTCGCCGGTGCTGCCGTCGACCATCAGCGCGTCGCCGTCGTTGGCGACGGCCAGCAGTTCGGCGGCGCCCAGCACCAGCGGCAGGTGCAGGCTGCGCGCCAGGATCGCGCTGTGCGACAACGGGCTGCCGGAAGCCGCGACCACCGCCACCACGCCCTGCGACTGCAGTTCAGCCAGTTCCGACGGCGAAACCGCGTCGCAGACGAGGACTTCGCCCGACAGGCCGCTGCCGCCGTCGTCGGCGCGCCGGTGCAGGGCGGCGTGCACGCGGCCGATCACGTGGTCGAGGTCCTCTCGCCGGCTGCGGAAATAGTCGTCGTGCATGCCCTCGAACACCGCCGCGAGGCGGTCTCGCTGCAGCTTCAGGGCGTAGTCGGCGCTGTAGCGGCCGGTGCGCACCAGGTCGTCCAGGCCGTGCAGCAGTTCCGGATCGTCGAGGATCATCGCGTGCAGGTCGATGAATTCGCCGACCTCCTGCGCCAGCGCGCCGTGCAGACGTTCGCGCAGCCCGCGCAGTTCGTCGCGGGTCGCGTCCAGGGCGCGGTGCAGCCGGTCCAGTTCCTCGTCGACCTGGTCGGCATCGATGCGCCGTTCGTCGACCATCAGCGCCTGCGGATGGCGGACGCGAACGCGGCCCAGGGCGATGCCCCGCGATGCGCCCTGCCCGCGCAGCGCGCGCCGCATCAGCCGTCCTCGTCGAACCGGCGTTCGAACAGCGCGGCACAGGCGTCGGCAGCCGCGGCCTCGTCCTCGCCGTCCACCCGCAGCAGCAGCGTCGCGCCGGGCGCGGCCGCCAGCAGCAGCACGCCCATGATGCTCTTGGCGTTGACCTCGCGGCCGCGGCCGGTCAGCGTCGCCTGCGACTTGAAGCCCGACAGCAGCTGCACCAGCTTGGCGGCCGCGCGCGCATGCAGGCCGAGCCGGTTGGCCACCTTCAGTTCCTTCTCAAGCATCGTCGATCACCACACCGTTGCGGGCGCCGGCCGCCGCCGTGCGCGCCAGTTCGTCGAGGGATTGTTCGGGATAGTTCTGCACGCGCAGCAGCATCGGCAGGCTCAGGCCGCTGACGCGCCGGCACGGCGTGCCCAGGTGCGCGAGCTTCGCGGCCAGTCGCGCCGGGGTCGCGCCGTAGAGGTCCACCAGCAGCAGCACGCCATCGCCGCCGTCGACCCGGCGCAGCGCCGCGCTGCCGGCCGGCAGCAGCGCATCGGCATCGCTGTCCCAGCCGACCTCGCAGGCCTCCGTCGCCAGCGGCAGCGCCGCGAGCAGCCGCCGGGCCGCGGCCAGCAGGGCTGGACCGACGCCTTCGTGGCTCAGGATCAGGATGCCGACGGACATGGGGAAACCATACCAGACCGACCGGCGGCCTCGCGGTGGTCAGGGGCGATGCAGGGCGTGGAAAGCGATGTCGCGGCGCAGGCGGAAGCCGAGCCGCTCGTACAGCGACAGGGCGCGGCCGTTTTCGTAACTGACATGCAGGAACGGCACCCTGCCGGCGGCGAGCAGGTCGTTCGCCAGCAGGGCCGTCAGCCGGCCGGCATACCCGCGACCGTGGAAGTCCGGGTGGGTGCAGATCGCGCTGAGCTCACGATGGTGGTCGTCGCCGAGGCGCTCGCCGATCATCGCCGCGAGCCGGCCCTGCCGGTAGATGCCGAAGTAGCGACCGAGTTCCACCGTGCGTTCGCGGAAGTAATGCGGATAGACCAGGGCGGTCAGCGCCAGCACGTCGGCGCGGTGTCCGGGACCGAGCGGCACCGGGTCGGGTCCGTCGGCGACCGGTAGCGGCCCGGGGCACACCATCTGCGCCAGCGGCCGGAACGACTGCAGCGTCCAGCCGGCCGGGACCGCCGGCACCACGCCGAGCAGGTAGGCGGTGTCACCGGGCGGCAGCACCGCCGCGAGGTCGCCGGCGACGTCTTCGCCCTCTGCGGCGACGCCGAGGAACGGCGCGAACTCGGGCGGATAACGGCGCACGTCGCCGGCCACCCGCGCCAGCGGCGCGTGGATGCTGGCGAGCGCAGCGAAGAACGGATTGTCGAGTCCTGGCATGCGGGTAGGCGGTGGCGGGCGCGCCCCGCATAATACGCGCGCCTTTCCGGGAGCCGCCGATGGCCGACGCCGTTCGCCACGACAAGACCGCCCGCCAGCTGCGCCTGCTCTCGGACGCGCTCGACACCGGCCGCCTCGGCCCGGTGCGGCGGCTGGTCAACAGCCTGTCGCCGGCCGAGATCGGCAACCTGCTCGAGTCGCTGCCCGCCGGCAAGCGCGGCATCGTCTGGGGGCTGGTGGACCCGGAGGACGACGGCGAGGTCCTCGTGCACGTCGGCGACGACGTGCGCGAGAGCCTGCTGGCCGAGATGGACCCGGACGAGATCGTCGCCGCGGTCGAAGACCTCGACATCGACGACCTCGCCGAGCTCGCCGAGGACCTGCCCGACACGGTCATCGAGGAAGTGCTCAAGTCGATGGACCGGGAGAACCGGGAACGGCTCGAGCAGGTGCTCAGCTACGGCGAGGACACCGCCGGCCGCCTGATGAACCCCGATGTCATCACGGTGCGCACCGACGTCACCGTCGACGTGGTGATGCGCTACCTGCGGCTGCGCGGCGAGATCCCCGAGCACACCGACCACCTGTTCGTCGTCAGCCGCCGGCACCAGTACCTGGGCCGCGTGTCGATCGCTTCGCTGCTCACGCACGACGTGTCGACGCCGATCAACGAGCTGATCGACGACGAACAGCCGGCGATCGCGGTGGACACGCGCGACACCGAGGTGGCGACGCAATTCTCCGACCACGACTGGATCTCGGCGCCGGTGGTGGACGCCAACAACATCCTGCTGGGACGCATCACGATCGACGACGTCGTCGACATCATCCGCGAACAGGCCGAGCACCAGGCGATGAGCGCCGCCGGCCTGAACGAGGAAGAAGACCTGTTCAGCCCGGTGCAGCGCGCCGCCCGCCGCCGCGCGATCTGGCTGGGCATCAACCTGGCGACGGCGTTCCTGGCGTCGTGGGTGATCGGCCGCTTCGAGGCCACCCTCGAGCGGCTCGTGGCGCTGGCGGTGTTGATGCCGATCGTCGCCAGCATGGGCGGCGTCGCCGGCACGCAGACGCTGACGCTGATGGTGCGCGGCATGGCGCTGGGCCAGGTCGGCATCGGCAACCTGAAGGCGCTGCTGTCGAAGGAGGCGATGGTCGGGCTCGTCAACGGCACGGTCTGGGCCGTCGTGGTCGGCGTGGTCGCCGCGCTGTGGTTCCAGGACGCGCCGCTGGGCACGGTGATCGCCGCGGCGATGCTGATCAACCTGGTGACCGCGGCGGTCGCCGGGGTCGGAGTGCCGCTGCTGCTGCGGCGCATGAACATCGACCCGGCGCTGGCCGGCGGCGTGGTGCTCACCACCGTCACGGACGTGATGGGATTCTTCTCGTTCCTGGGGCTCGCGACCCTCGTCCTGCTGGATTGACCGATGGCCGTGCAGTTCTTCCGCCGGATCGTCAAGCTGCCCAACGCGTGGCTGCTGCTGTCGCTGCTGGCGCTGGTGCTGGTGTACCCGTTCCTCGAGCCGTTCCGCGAGGGGCGTGCGGCGATCGCGGTGTTCGACCTGGTGATCCTGGTGCTGGCGTTGCGCGCCGCGCGCGCGACCGGCCCGGAGACGCGCATCGGCTACGTGCTGGTGGTGCCCGCGATGGCGCTGCACATGGCCGCGGCGCTGTGGCCGGCGGAATCGTCGTTCCTGATGCTGGCCAACTTCGCCACGCAGGCGATGTTCCATGCGTTCGTGGTCGTCTGCCTGATGCGCTACATCCTGCGCGACGAGGTGATGACCTTGGACGAGCTGTTCGCGGCGGCGGGCCTGTACGTGCTGATGGCGTTCGTGTTCGCCTACCTGTACGCGATGGTCGAGCGCTTCACGCCCGGTTCGTTCGTGATGAACGCCGCCAACAACCCCGACGGGCACATCGGCTGGTGGGAGCTGCTGTATTTCAGCTTCACCTGCCTCACCAGCGTCGGCTTCGGCGACATGACGCCGGTGAACGACCACGCGCGCTCGCTGGTGATGATCGAACAGATGATGGGCGTGCTGTACCTGGCACTGATCATCTCGCGGCTGGTCGCCCTGCAGTCGGCGCGCAACCGGGCCCTCTGAACGGGCTCAGGCCTTGCCCTGCTCCGCCAGCGTCAGCGCGACCTTGTCGCGCAGGTAGGCCGGTTCGACGAGGTCGGGCGCGATCGCCTCGCCGCGTCGCCAGGCGGCGGCGGCGAGCCGGGCCAGGTCGGCCGCATGCGGCAGCGCGCCGGCATCGACGTCCGACAGCCTCCCCTGCAGCCGCTGCACCAGCCGCCCGCCCTCGGCGCCGAAACCGGTGCCCACCGCCGACATCGCCGCGTCCGGCAGGGCGATTTCACCCGGCGGCGCGAGCAGCTCGGGCGCCATGGCGACGACGAGACCGTCGTCGCCGCGAGCGAACGCGCCGACATAGACCTCGCCCATGCGCGCGTCGATCGCCGCCAGGATGCGCGGCCCGCGACCCTGCATCGCCAGCACCGCGAGCGTCGACACCGGCAGCACCGGCCGGTCCAGCGCCAGCGCCATGCCCTGCACCAGCGCGATCGCCAGCCGCACGCCGGTGAACGCGCCCGGGCCGCGGCCGACGGCGATCGCGTCGAGCTGGGTGCGGGACAGGCCGGCGTCCGCCAGCAGTTCGTCGGCCCACGGCAGCACCAGCTGCGTGTGCCGGCGCGGCGCCAGTTCGTGCCGCTCGCGGATCTGGCCGTCGACCATCAGCGCGACCGAGCAGGCCTCGGTGCTGGTCTCGATCGCGAGCAGTTTCATGGCCACGCCTCCTCGGTGGTGCTTTCGGCGGCGGCGGTCGCGGCCGGTGGATTCGCCGCGAAGAACGCCACGACGTCGGCTTCCTCGCGGGTGCGCGGGAACGGCGGCAGGCTGTCGAGGAACGTGCGGCCGTAACTCTTGCTCGACAGCCGCGGGTCGCACAGCACCAGCACGCCGCGGTCGGTGTAGCTGCGGATGAGCCGGCCGACGCCCTGCTTGAGCGCCAGCACCGACTGCGGCAATTGTTCGTCGCGGAACGGGTTGCCGCCGGAGCGGCGCACGGCCTCCAGCCGTGCCTCGAGCACCGGGTCGTCGGGTGCGGCGAACGGCAGGCGGTCGATCACCACCACGCTGAGCGCCTCGCCGGCGACGTCGACGCCTTCCCAGAAGCTGGCGGCGCCCAGCAGCACCCCGTTGCCCGACGCGCGGAACTGCTCGAGCAGCGTGTTGCGCGGCGCCGTGCCCTGCACGAACAGCGGCCACGGCGCTTCGCGCATCGCCTCGGCCGCCTCGCGCAGCGCCCGGTGCGAGGTGAACAGCAGGAACGCGCGGCCGTTGGACGCCTCGAGCACGGGCCACACCGCGTCGAGCATCGCGTAGACGTAGTCGCGGTCGGACGGCTCGGGCAGCCCGCGCGGCAGGTAGCACAGCGCCTGCCGCTGCCAGTCGAACGGGCTGGGCTGCAGCAGCGTGCGCGGCTGGTCGAGCCCGAGGCGCTTGCCGACGTGGTCGAAATCGCCGCCCACCGCCATCGTCGCCGAGGTGAATATCCACGCGGCCCGGCTCTGCTCGCGATACCTGCGCAGCGGTTCGGACACGTCCAGCGGCGTGCGCTGCAGCATGAAGCCGCGCTGCGTCAGTTCGTACCAGCGCACGGCGAAATCGGCTCCGGCATCCTGCACCGGCTCGGCGTCGCGCCAGGCGTGCAGGCGGCGCTGCAGTTCGACGGCGCGGTCGGAACACGCGGCGAATCCCGGTGCGGATTCCGACAGCGGCGCCAGCGCGCGTGCGAGCTCGGCCAGCGCATGTTCGAGGGCGTCGATCGCCGGCGCCCCCTTCGGGAAGGCGAGCATGCGCGCCTGCGGGCCGCGCTGCGGCAGGCCCTCCATCGCCAACCGGGTCTCGCGCATCGCCTGTTCGAGCGCGCGGGCCGGGCCCAGCACGGTGGACAGCGACGCGGTGACGTTCTTGCATTCGGCGAGCGCGTCGCGCGCCAGGTCCAGCATCTGCCGCGCGCCGAGGCCTTCGCCGAAGAACTGCGCGGCCAGTTCCGGCAGCTGGTGCGCCTCGTCGAGCACGAACGCGGACGCGCCGGGCAGGATCTCGCCGAAGCCTTCCTGGCGGATCGCCAGGTCGGCCAGCAGCAGGTGGTGGTTGACGACGACCAGGTCGGCCGCCTGCGCCGCCTGCCGCGCCTTGGCGACGTGGCACTCGCTCCAGAACGGGCATTCACCGCCCAGGCAGTTGTCGGCGGTCGAGGTCACATGCGGCCACAGCGGCGAGTCCTCGGCGATGTCGGCCAGTTCGGAGAGGTCGCCGCGCATCGTCCGCCCGCTCCACGCCACGACACGCTGGAACTGCGCGACGACGTCGCGGGAGACGAAGCGCTCGCTCTTGGCCTGTTCCATCCGGTACAGGCACAGATAGTTGGCGCGGCCCTTGAGCAGCGCCGTCTTCAGCCCGGTGCCCAGCGCCGCGCGCACGCGCGGCAGGTCGCGGTGGTAGAGCTGGTCCTGCAGCGCCCGCGTGCCGGTGGAGATGATCACCCGCTGCCCCGACAGCAGCGCCGGCACCAGGTACGCATAGGTCTTGCCGGTGCCGGTGCCCGCCTCGGCGATCAGCGTCGCGCGCTGGTCGATCGCCTCGGCGACCGCCTCGGCCAGATGCTGCTGCGCCTCGCGCGGCGTGTAGCCCTCGAGCCCCTCGGCCAGCGGTCCGCCGGCGACGAGCGCCGCGCGCGTGCGTTCGGCCAGTCCGTCCACCTACATCCGTACCGGCGGGGCCACCGTGCAGCCCGCGATCTTCTGCCGCGCCGCCTCGGCGCCGGCGGCATCGCCGCGGCTGGCGCGCGCGTGCTGCATCGTCGCCCAGTTGCGGCGGCACAGGCCGCCCAGCTTCGGGCCCATCGCGAACGATCGACCCGCGAGCTGCTCGGCCACGGCCCAGTTGCGACGGTACATCGACAGCTCGGCCTTCCACTGCAGCAGGTCGGGATCGTCCACGCTCACCGCCAGCGCCTGGTCGATGCGCGCCTCGGCCTCGGCGTGCCTGCCGCGGCTTTCGAGCGCTTCGGCCTCGTCGCGCAGGTCCTGCACCTGCGGGTCGCGCAGCGGTTGCACTTCCAGTTCCACCACCGACTGGCCGGCGGCGCGCACGGCGGCCACCAGCGCCGCCGGATCGGACTTGCCGGCCGGCGTGCGCCGCGCCGAGCTGGGCGACGACGGGCCGCCGCAGGCCGCCAGCGACAGCAGGATGGACACGATCAGCACGGTTCTCATGTGACTCACTCCCGGTAGGGCCGACGGCGGTCGCGGTCGCGATCGCGATCGCGCGCTTCGTCTTCGCGGACGCGTTCGCGCGCCCGCTCGATTTCTTCCTGCCGGCGTTCCTGCCGGCGCTCTTCCTGTTCGTCGGCATCGTCGCCGAAGCGGAACCAGTCGCGCCAGCCGCCCTCGCCCTCGTAGGGGCTGGCGCCGCAGCCGGCGTGCTCGGTCGGCAGGAACCCGGCGACGAACGCGTAACGGCGCGCACCGCTGCAGCCGGCGTCGGTGGTCGCGAAGCGGTACGGCGATACGTGCGCGAACTCCAGGCCCTCGGAACCGACATCCAGCGGCGCGCTGGGCAGCTTGGCGAACAGCGCCGACCACACCTTCATCGCGCCGGTGGCGCCGTACAGCCCGGTCGGCTCGTTCCTGTCGTTGCCGACCCACACCACGGCGAGGTGGTCGCCGGTGTAGCCGGCGAACCAGCTGTCGCGGCTGTCGTTGCTGGTGCCGGTCTTGCCGGCCGCGTGCAGGTCGCCCAGGCCATCGGCGAGCAGCGCCCGGCCGGTGCCGCGGGTCACGGCCTCCTGCAGCGCCAGCGTCACCAGCCGGGCGGCGATGGAATCGCCTTCCTGGGCCGGGTCGGTGGCGAAATCGTAGCGGTTGATCGCCGCGCCCTTGGGGTCGAGCACGCCGCGCACGGCCCGCAGCGGCTGCACCTCGCCGCCGGACGCGAGGAACTGGTAGACCTGCGCCATCGCGTACGGGCTCAGGTCGACCGAGCCGAGGATCAGCGACGGATTGGGCTCCGCGCGCAGCCCCGCCAGCACCTTCAGCAGTTCCGACAGCCGCTCGGGCCCCACTTCCATGCCGACGCGCACGGTCGCCTGGTTGTAGGACTGCGCGAGCGCGTCCACCACCGGGATCGTGCCGTGGCTGCGGCCGTCGGAATTGCCCGGCTTCCACGAGCGGCCGTTGGGCAGCGTGATGTCGACCGGTGCGTCGCTCACCGGCGTCGCCAGCGACCACCGCCCCGGCTGCGCCAGCGCCAGCAGGTACACCATCGGCTTGAGCAGCGAGCCGACCGGCCGCTGCGCCTCGAGCGCACGGTTGAAGCCCGGCTGGTCGATCGCCTTGTTGCCGACCATCGCCAGCACCTCGCCGGTGGCGGTGTCGGTGACGACCATGCCGGACTGCAGCTCCGGCCCGTCCTTGCGCTGCACCTGCTTGAGCGTCGACGACACCGCGCGCTCGGACAGCAGCTGCGCCGACGGGGACAGCGTCGTCATCACGCTCAGGCCGGCGCCCTTGAGCGCATCGGCCGGGTAGTCGCGCGCCAGCTGCCGGCGCACCAGATCCATGAAGGCCGGGTTGCGGTTGCTCGCCACGCCGGGCTTCGACGACACGCCGAGCGGCGATTCCCGGGCGCGTTCGGCTTCGGCGCTGTCGATCAGGGCCAGCTCTTCCCACACCGACAGCACGAGGTCGCGGCGCTTCCTGGCCGCTTCCGGGTGCCGGCGCGGATCGAAGACCGACGGCCCCTGGATCATGCCCACCAGCAGCGCCATCTCCTGCGTGCGCAGGCTCGACAGCTCGCGGCCGAACCAGAATTCCGAACCGGCGGCGAACCCGTGGATCGCCTGGCTGCCCTGCTGGCCGAGGTAGACCTGGTTGAAGTACGCCTCGAGGATCCGCCGCTTGTCGTAGCGCAGTTCGATCACCACCGCGTAACCGGCTTCCTTGGCCTTTCGGCGGAAGCTGCGGTCGCGGGTCAGGAACAGGCTGCGCACCAGCTGCTGGGTCAGCGTGCTGGCGCCCTGCTCGATTTCGCCCTCGCGCACGTTCACCCACATCGCGCGCATCACGCCCCACGGGTCGATGCCCATGTGGCTCTTGAAATTGCGGTCCTCGACGGCCTGCAGCCCGGTCACCAGCAGCGACGGCACTTCCTCGAGGCGCACGAGGCGACGCTCTTCCTGAACCGCGCCGTACAGCGTGGCGATGCGCGCCGGGTCGATGCGCGCCTCGTCGAGGGCGCGTTCGCCGCGACGGTCGCGCAGCGAGCGCACTTCGCCGTCACCGAGCACCACCTGCAGGCGCTGCGCCGGCACCGGCCCGTCGAGATCGGTGAACGCGCGCGTGCCGATGTTGAAGCGCAGGCCGTCGCGGCTGTAGGTGCCGGGCAGGTCGCCGGCGGCGTCGTTGCGGTAACCGGCGACGGCCAGCTCCAGCTCCAGCGTGGCGCTGTCGAGACGGTCGCCGGGAACGAGGCGCAGCGGCCGGGCGTAGACGCGGGTCGGCACCTGCCAGGCGAGTTCGTCGAACTCCTTGCGCACCTGCCGGTCGAGCACCAGGAACACCGGCAACCCGATCCCAACCATCAGGATGACGGCCAGCGCCACGGCCCGGAACAGCCAGACGCGCCACCGCGGGCGCGGTGGGTTCGGAGAGCCGGATTTTCGGGGGGGAGCGCTACGAGGCACGGACATGGATAATCCGGAGGTGCGGCGAGTCTAGCAGGCCGCCGCCGCCGCGCCCCCACCCGAGACTGAACAGACGCATGGATGCTTCTCCCCTCCCGGTCCTGACCCGCTGGACCGAACACGCCAGCGACGGCGAGACCCCGCCGCGCAACCTGCCGGACGCGATGCCCCGCGTGGCGGGGCTGGCGCGTTCGCCCGGCGAAGCGCTGCGACGGGCCGCGGACGCCTGGCCGGGACGCGACGTGCTGCTGATGCATGCCGACGCGCGGCTTCCGCCGGACGGCTGGCGACGATTGTCCGCGGCGTGGCGCGACGGCGACTGGGACGTGCTGTCGCCGGCGGCGGCCGCCATCGACGCGCAGGCCGACGAGCAGGCCGCGACGACGGCCGACGCCATCGCATGGACCCACGCCGAACACGCCACGTTCGCGAGCGCGCGGGTGGCGACGTACTGCTCGCTGTGGCGGGGCGGGCACGTCGGCGACGGCGCTGCCGGTGCCGCGCCCGCGCGACGCGGATGGCTGCCGTGCGTCGCGGTGGCCGCCGCCGGCGCGGCGTCCGATACCGTCGCGACGACGGGCGACGGCGACGAAGACGGCGACGTCGGCACCGGCCGGCCCGCGCATCCGCACGAGGATGTCGTGCTGCATGTGCTGCATGGCTGGGGGGGCGGCGCCGAGCGTTTCGTGCGCGACCTCGTCGCCGGCGATGCCGGCCGCACCCACCTGGTGCTGGTGGCGCACAACCGCGACGACCGGCCGCCGCTCGGCGAGCGCCTGGCGCTCTACCACGACCTGGACGCGGCGCCGCTGCGCGAATGGCTGCTGGCCGAGCCGATCGCCGATACGGCCGAGGAATCGGCCGAAGTGCGGGCAATCCTGGCCGATCTGCTGCCCGAATGGGGCATCGGCGCCGTGCTGGTGTCCTCGTTGATCGGCCACAGCCTGGATGTCCTGCGCACCGGGCTGCCGACCGCGCTGTGCACGCACGATGCGTATCCGCTGTGGCCGCTGCTGCATGACGAACGCGACCCGCACACCGACGCCTTCGACGGCGCATCTCTGGCCGCCGGACTGGCCGCCGATCCGGCCTCGCCATTCCGCGGCCGCGATGCCGCCGGCTGGCGACGCCTGCGCGACACGTTCCTGGCGACCCTCGACGAAGCCGACATCCTGCTGGTGGCGCCAAGCCGCTTTGCCCGCGAACGGATCTGCGCGATCGAGCCGGAACTGCGCGAACACCGCTGGCAGTTGATCGGGCACGGGCTGGCGCCGTTCGCCCCGGCCACGGTCGCTTCCGTCGCACGCGGCGCCGATGCGCCGCTGCGCGTGCTGGTGCCCGGGCGCATCCACGGCGGCAAGGGCGAGCGCCTGCTCGACGCGATGATCGGCACGCTGCCGGCCGGCGTCGAACTGGTGCTGCTCGGTGCCGGCCGCGAGGGCGCCCGCTTCGCCGGCGACCGCGTGCAGGTGATTCCCGACTACGATCGCGACACCCTGCCCGACTGGATCCACCGGCTGGCGCCCGACGTCGCGCTGCTTCCCTCGACGGTGCCGGAGACGTTCGGCTACACGCTGTCGGAAATGCTGGCATTGCGCGTGCCGGTGCTCTGCGCATCCCCCGGCGCGCCCGTCGAACGCCTCGCGGCGACCGGCGGCGGCTGGGCAGTGCCCGCGCATGCCGGCGCCGTCAACGCGGCGCTGGCCCGACTGGCCGGCAACCGCGAAGAACTGGCGGTGCTGCGCGCCGCACCGGCCCCGGCGGTCGACGATGTGCAGGCGATGGCCGATGCCTGGCGCCTCGCGCTGAGCGTGGCGCCGTCGACGCTGCGGCTGCCACCCGCCGACGCGATCACGCTGCGGCTGCGCGCGGCCGAGCGCCGCGCGCGCCGCCTCGCCCATCGCGCCCGCCGCCAGCACGACGAACTGGTCGCGGCACGCGCCGAACTCGACACCCGTGCCGAATGGGCGCACGACCTGCAGGCGCAGGTGGATCGCGCACGGAAGCAGATCGACGAGTCGCAACTCGAACTCGACCGTCGCGCCGCGTGGGCCGGCGGTCTGAACCTGCAGCTGGAGCAGGCCCGCACGGCCCTGGCCGATTCGCAGGCGGAACTGGCGCGTCGTGCGCAGTGGGCGCTGGGGCTGAAGGGCGAACTGGACCAGGCGCAGGCCTCGCTCGCCGGTGCGGTGCGCCGGCACGACGCCGCGCTCGCCGAACTCGATGCCCTGCGCCGGGCGGCCGCCGACGCCACCGACGAGCGATACGGGGACCAGGTGTCGGTGCGCCGCCTGCGGGCGGACGCCGAGGAACGCGAGCTGGAGCTGGGCCGGCTCGAGGACTACATCCGCGAGCTCGATCACCAGCTGGCCGAAGCGCACGGCTATTACCAGCGCGACAGCACCGACCTGGCCCGGCAGCGCGACGTCGCCGTCGCGCAGCGCGACCAGGCCAACGCCGAGCTCGCACGCATCCGCGCCAGCATGTTCTGGCGCATCAGCGCCTGGCCGCGGGCGATCGCGTCGGGGATCCGCAACCGTCTGCTGGCCGGCGTCTATCACGGACGCTACCTGCGCCAGCTGGCCGGCCGCGGGCTCAACAGCCTGCGCATGCGCGGCCTGGCCGGCACGCTCAAACGCATGCGCGAACGCCGCGGCACCACCGCAAGCGACTCGAGCGGTGCGAAGCCGCTGCCGCTGGCCTCCGGTGCGGACGAACTGCGGGTGCCGCAGGCGCGGGCGCCGCGGGCCAGCATCATCGTTCCGGTGTACAACCAGCTGCACCTGAGCCTGGCCTGCCTGCGCGCACTGGCCGACTGCGGCGACCGCACCGGGTTCGAGGTCATCGTCGTCGACGACGGCTCCAGCGACGCCAGCCAGCGCCTGCTTCCGAGCATCCCGGGCGTTCGCTACCACCGCAATGCCCGCAACCTGGGTTTCATCGGTGCCTGCAACACCGGTGCGGAGCTGGCGCGCGGCCAGTTCCTGGTCTTCCTCAACAACGACACCACCGTGCAGCCGGGCTGGCTCGACGCGCTGCTGGCGACCTTCGTCGCCTATCCCGACACCGGCCTGGCCGGCAGCAAGCTCGTCTATCCGGACGGCCGGCTGCAGGAAGCCGGCGGCATCGTCTTCGCCGACGGCTCGGGCTGGAACTACGAGCGCTTCGCCGACCCGTCGCATCCGCGCTTCGGCTTCGTCCGCGAGGTCGACTACTGCTCGGGCGCGGCGATCGCATTGCCGAGGGAATTGTTCATGCGCCTCGGCGGTTTCGACATGCACTACGCGCCGGCGTACTACGAGGACACCGACCTGGCGATGCGCGTGCGCCAGGAGGGCCTGAAGGTGCGTTACCAGCCGGCGTCGGTGGTGGTGCACCACGAGGGCGGGACAGCCGGCACCGACATCCGCGAGGGCGTCAAGGCCTACCAGGTCGCCAACCACGCGAAGTTCCTCGAGCGCTGGGCCGAGACGCTGCGCACGTCGCACATGCCGCCGGGAAGCGATCCGGAGGTGGCCGCCGACCGCAGCCGCGGCGTCGGCCGCGGGCCGCGCGTGCTCGTGCTGGACGCGTGCACGCCGACGCCCGACCGCGATTCGGGATCGATGCGCATGTTCGCGCTGATGCGCGTGCTGCGCCAGGAAGGCTGTTCGGTGGTGTTCTTTCCCGAGAACCGCGCCCACGACGGCCGTTATACCGAGGCGCTGCAGCAGGAGGGCATCGAGGCGTGGTGGCATCCGCACATCGCCGACGTGCCACGCTGGCTGACCCGGCACGGCGCGCAGTTCGACCTGGTGATCGCCAGCCGCCACTACGTGCTCGGCCCGCTGCTGCCGCTGCTGCGACGGCATGCGCCGCGCGCGCACCTGGTGTTCGACACCGTCGACCTGCACCACCTGCGCGAACAGCGGCAGGCCGAACTGGGCGACGACCCGGCGCAGTGGCGCACCGCGGCGCGAACCCGGCGCGCCGAACTGGCGCTGATCCGCCAGGCCGACACCACCTGGGTCGTCAGCGAGGCCGAACGGCGGCTGCTGGCCGACGAGGTGCCGGAAGCGCGCATCGAGGTGGTGTCCAACATCCATGACGTCCAGGGCCCCGGTCCGGGCTGGCACGAGCGGGAAGGCCTGCTGTTCGTCGGCAGCTACCGGCACCCGCCGAACGTCGACGCCGCCCGCTGGCTCGTCGCCGAGATCCTGCCGCGCGTGCGCGCGCGGCTGCCGGATGTCGTGCTGCACCTGGTCGGCGGCGATGCACCCGACGAAGTGCGTGCCCTCGGCCAGCAGCCCGGCGTGACGTTCCACGATTACGTGCCCGACCTGCTGCCGCTGCTCGAGTCCGCGCGCGTGGGGCTGGCGCCGCTGCGTTACGGCGCCGGCGTCAAGGGCAAGGTCAACCAGGCCCTCGCGCATGGCCTGCCGGTGGTGGCGACGCGTTGCGGCGTCGAAGGCATGCACCTGGTCGAAGGCGAGGACGTGTTGATCGCCGACGAGGCGGCGACGTTCGCCGACGCGGTGGTGCGCCTGTACGGGGACGAGGCGCTGTGGCGCCGGCTCGCCGAGGGCGGGCTGGAGAACACCCGCCGGCATTTCTCCACCGACACCGTGCGCACGACCCTGCGCACGCTGCTCGACACGCTGCCGCGCGCCTAGCCGCCGGCGCGGGCGAGCCGTTCCTCGATCGCGGCCAGGCCCGGATGGGCCGGGTCGAGTTGCTGCGCCGCCTGGATCGCCCGCCGCGCGAGCGCCAGTTCGCTGGCGCCCAGGCGTTCCTCGGCGAAGGCGAGCCAGCGGTCGGCGAGACGTCGACGTTCGCGTGCGAGCCCGTCGCCGCTGCGGTCGCGCGCCGCGATGGCATCCAGGCAAGCCTGCGCGCGCGACAGCCGGTTGCTGGCCAGTTCGTCCTCGAAACAGGCGCGGGCACGGCGGTCGTACTCGGCCAGCGCGAGCCGCACGTCCGGATCGTCGGGGGCGATCGCGGCGGCGCTGCGCAGGCGGTCCCAGGCCGAATCGCCGGGCGGTTCGATCAGCTGGCCGCGACGCATCGCCTGCGTCGCCTGCCGCAACAGGCGCTGCAGCTGCGGCGCCTCGGCGGCCGCCGGCAGCTGCCCGCGCGAGGCGTGCGATTCGCCGATGCGCCGTTCGGCGACGGCGATCGCCGGCGAATCCGGTGCCCACGCCCGCGCCAGCCGCAGGGATGCGTCGGCCGCTTCGAAGTCGAAATCGGCCGCCTGCCGCGCGGCCCGGTCGGCGACGGCCGCGGCCGCGTCGTCCAGGCCGTTGCGGGCTTCCACCAGTCCCGGCGCCTCGGCGAGAAGGCTGAGGTAGGCCTGCGCCGCCTCTTCGAGCCGGCCTGCGCGCAGGGCCGACGACGCCCCGGCCAGCGCCGCCTCGCGCTGGCGGTCGCGCTGCGCCGACGCTTCGCCGACGCTCGCGCGCACCGCCGGCAGGCCCAGGTGGCTCGGGTCGGTCTCGACGACGCGGGCGACGAGCGCTTCGGCCGTGGCCAGGTCGCCGGCCTGCAGCGCCGACTGCGCCTGCGCGAGCAGACCGCCCAGGATCAGCCGCCGACCCTCGAGCGCGATCGCGTTGTCCGGCTGCAGGCGCAGCACGTCGCCATACAGTGCCAGCGCACCGTCGGGCACCTGTTCCAGCCGGCCGGCCGCCTGCGCGTCGCGGGCCCGCTGCAGCAGCGCGGCGATGTCGGCGCCGGTGCTCTCGACCCGCTGCAGCTCCACTTCCAGCAGCGTCAAATCGGCGGCCGGTGCGGCCATTGCGCGCGCCAGTTCCAGCCGCGCGCGGGCGGTGGTCAGGTCGCCGGCCACCATCGCCGCCCGGGCCTGGGCCAGCGCCGCGTCGCGCACCTCGGCCAGGCCGGCGCGCGCGCCGAGATGATCCGGGTCGCGGGCGAGCACGGCCTGGAAACGCTCGCGGGCGCCGCTGCCATCGGCCGCACTGAGTTCGCCACGGGCCAGGGCGGCGCGGGCCTGCTCCATCTGCTGGTTCAGGTCGGACACCGGCAGCAGCTGTTCGCCGATCGATTCGCGCCAATGCGTCAGTGCCCAGCCCGCGCCGGCGAGCACGCCGACGAACAGGATCGCCGCGGTCCACAGGCCCGCGCGCGAACGCCGCGGCCGTGCCGGCGGCAGCGCCGCGCGACCCGGGCGGGCCAGGTCCAGGCCGTCCAGGGAGCCGAGGGTGGGCGCCCGTTCCGGGTCGGGGCGGTGCTCGATCATCGGGGGGTTCCGGTCATGCCGGCGAGGATACCAGCGGCCCCTGACTGCACCGTGAGGCAGGCGTCGACCCGG
>JAKFCL010000114.1:0-1707 GCA_036676665.1 Arenimonas sp.
GGCGAGACGTCCGACCCGATGCTGTCGCAGGGCAGCGCCTCGCTGCCGCCCGGGCATCCGCTGTACCCGTACGCCGGCCGCGCGCTGGTACGCCGCGGCCTGCCATTGCCGCGGCCGCTGGAGCGGGGCGGCTCGATGGCCGGCCTCGACGGCCTGCCGCCGGCCGAGTCCGACGGTTACCGTCCGCCGCAGAAACTCGGGGTGCTGCTGCCGCTGAGCGGTCCGCTGGCGGCCGCCGGCCGCAGCGTCCGCGACGGCATGCTGGCCGGGTTCTACGGCGAGTCGCGCCGCCGGCCGCAGATCAGCTTCTACGACACCCACGGCAACGCCGCCGGCGCCCGCAGCGCCCGCGACCAGGCCATGGCCGAAGGCGCGCAGATGCTGGTCGGCCCGCTGATGCGCGACGAGGTCGACGCCCTGTTCGGCGCGCCGCTGGACGTGCCGACGATCGCGCTGAACCGCGGCGCGGTCCTGCCGCCACCGGGCAGCACGACGTTCGCGCTGTCCCCGGAAGACGAAGGCGCGGCCGCCGCCGACCGCCTGGCCGACCGCCGCCTGCTGCGCGTGCTGGTCGTCAGCCAGAACGACGACGGCGCGATGCGTGCGCTCAATGCCTTCAAGTCCCGGCTGGCCGAGCGTGGCGGCGAAGTCGTCGGCGACGCCCGCGTCAGCGAATCCACGCCCGACTACGTGCCGGCGCTGCAGCAGGCGATGGCCGGCATGCGCCCCGACGCGCTGTTCCTGGCGCTGAAGGCGGCGCCGGCGCGGCTGCTGTCGAGCCAGGTCGAAACCGCCGGCCTGATCGGCGTGCCGCGGGTGGCGACGTCGCTGATCCTGTCGGGTTCGAACCTGCGGCAGGACACCGAGCTGGACGGCATCGAGTTCCCGGAACTGCCGTGGCTGCTCGGCCTGCGCGGCGGCGGCCTGCCCGACTCCGACACGATCGGCGGCACCCTGCCCAGCGCCAAGGGCGGCGGCGCGCGCCTGTTCGCGTTCGGCCACGACGCGTGGAAGCTGTCGGGCTATCTCGACAGGCTGCTGACCGACCCGTCGGCGATGATCCAGGGCGCCACCGGCGAACTTCAGCTCGACGCCAACGGCGCCGTCACGCGCCGGGTCTCGTGGGCGGTCTTCAGCGGCGGCCGGCCGCGGCCGGCGCTCGACGGCGCGCTGCTGCCCACCACCGTCACCCAGTAACGCGGCGATTTCGGACGCCGCACCGCGGCGGTATCCGATCGGCATCCCCGCCCTCCGCACGCGATGCTGCGTGCCGGAGGATCGCCATGCCCGCACCCGATCGCCACGCGCTGGGCAGCACCGCGGAAGACGCCGCCTGCGCGCACCTGCTCGCCCGGGGCCTGGCGCTGCTCGCCCGCAACGTGGCCTTCCGCTTCGGCGAACTCGATCTGGTGATGCGCGACGACGACACCCTCGTGTTCGTCGAGGTGCGCCGCCGGAAAGCCTGCGGCTTCGGCGATGGCGCGGCATCGGTGGACCGCGGCAAGCGCCACCGGATCATCCTGGCGGCGCGCGCCTGGCTGCAGCGGCAGCGCGGCGCCGCGTCCCGGCCCTGCCGCTTCGACATCGTCTCGGTCACCGGTCCCGACCACGCGCTGGCGATCGACTGGATCCGCGGCGCGTTCGATGCCGACGACGGCTGATCGGCCGCGGCGCCCTGCCCGGAAAGCCGCCGCCAACGGCAACGGC
>JAKFCL010000115.1:0-9465 GCA_036676665.1 Arenimonas sp.
TCGGACGCCGCGCGCATCGCTTCGGGCGACACCAGCCGGTCGCGGCGGCCGGCCAGCCACAGCGCCGGCATCCGCAGCGACGGCAGCACCGCCCGCAGGTCCGCGTGCTCGAGGATCTCCAGGCCCGCGCAGAGCACGTCGGCCGACGGTTCGCCGTGCGCGAACGCCTCGGCGCGCAGCAGCCGCAGCTCGTCGCGCATATGCGCCGAGCCCTGCGCCTCGAGCATCAGGAAGCGGTCGAGCGTGCCGCGGTAGTCGCGCTCCAGGTCCTGCGCGAAGCCGTGGAACACCGAGGCCGGCATGCCATGCGGCCAGTCGCCGGCGGCGACGAAGCGCGGACTCGCGGCGACCATCGCCAGGCCGCGCACCGCCGCCGGCGCGGTCGCCGCCGCCTGCAGCGCCACCAGCCCGCCGAGCGACCAGCCCAGCCACAGCGCCCGCGCCGGCACGACCGTGCGCACCGCGTCGGCGGCGTCGTGCAGCGTCAACGCGACGTCGGCGCCGCGGCTGCGGCCGTGGCCCGGCAGGTCGACCAGGTGCAGTTCGAACCGCGATTCGAGCCGCTGCGCCAGCGGCGCGAAGATGCCGGCGTGCATCGCCCAGCCGTGCAGCAGCACCAGGGGTTCGCCCCGGCCGCGCACTTCATGGAACAGCTTCATGCCGGGATCGGGTCCGGCGCCGCCTTCACCGCGTCGGCCAGGGCCTGCAGCAGGCCGTCGACGTCGCTTTCGCCATGGTCCACCGACAGCGTCACGCGCAGCCGGGCCATGCCGTCGGGAACGGTCGGCGGCCGGATCGCCGAGACGAGATAACCGCGTGTTTCCAGCGCCGCCGACACCGCCAGCGCGCGCGCATTGCCGCCGACGACGATCGGCTGGATCGGCGTGAACGATTCCTGCAGCGGCAGCCGCAGCGCCGAGGCGCCGCGACGGAACCGCGCGACCAGCGACGCCAGCTTGGCGCGCCGCCACGGCTGCGTGCGGATGAGCTGCAGGCTCGCGCGCATCGCCGCCGCCATCGCCGGCGCCGGCGCGGTCGAGAACAGGTACGGGCGAGCGGTCTCGGCGACATGCCCGACCAGCGCATCGCTGCCGAGCAGCACCGCACCCTGGCCGCCGAACGCCTTGCCCAGCGGCACCAGCAGCAGCGGCACTTCGCGCGCGCCCAGGCCCTCGACGGCCAGCGTGCCGCGGCCTTCCGGGCCGAGCACGCCGATGCCGTGGGCGTCGTCGACGTACAGCAGCGCGTCCTGCGTGCGCGCGACCAGCGCCAGGTCGGCCAGCGGTGCGCGGTCGCCATCCATGCTGAAGACGCCGTCCGTGGCGAGGATCGCCGCGCCGTCGCGCCGCGACATCAGCTGCCGCAGCGCCGCCTCGACGTCGCCGTGCGGATACCGCTTCAGTTCGCAGCCCGACAGTCGGGCGCCGTCGATCAGGCAGGCATGGTTGAGCTTGTCCTGCACGCACATGTCGCCCTCCCCGAGCAGCGACTGCATCACCGCGAGGTTGGCCTGGTAGCCGCTGGAGAAGAACAGCGCGCGTTCGTAGCCGAGCCACTGCGCCATCTCGCGCTCGAACGCCGCGTGCTCGCCGTGGTGGCCGGTCACCAGCGCCGATCCGGTGCTGCCGACGCCGTGCCACGCGGCGGCTTCCTGCAGTGCGGACACCACGTCCAGGTGCTGGCTCAGGCCCAGGTAGTCGTTGCCGCAGAAGCTGGTGAGCTGGCGGCCCTCGAGCAGGACGCGGGTGCCCTCGCGGGCGGTGATCTCGCGGCGGGTCCGCACCGCGTCCACGGCGGCACGCTGCGCGCGCGCGGCGGCGACCCGGTCGGCGAGACGGATGCGGCCCATGTCAGGCCACGCACGCCGGCGCGGTGTCGACGATGTCGGCATGCACGGTGGTGGACGGCTCGGCGACCACCGGCATCGGCCGCAGGCCCAGGCGCGCGAACAGCGCCTGGTCGGCCTCGACGTCGGGGTTGCCGGTGGTCAGCAGCTTCTCGCCGTAGAAGATGGAGTTGGCGCCGGCGAGGAAGCACATCGCCTGCAGTTCCTCGCTCATCTCGGCGCGGCCGGCGCTCAGGCGCACCATCGAGGCCGGCAGCATGATGCGGGCGACGGCGATCGTGCGCACGAACTCGAACGGATCCAGCAGCGCGGTGCCGGCCAGCGGCGTGCCTTCGACCTGCACGAGCCGGTTGATCGGCACCGAGTCCGGGTGCGCCGGCAGGTTCGCCAGCGCCTGCAGCAGGCCGGCGCGCTGGGCGCGGGATTCGCCCATGCCGACGATGCCGCCGCAGCAGGTCTTCATGCCGGCGTCGCGGACGTGGCCGAGCGTGTCCAGGCGGTCCTGGTATTCGCGGGTGTGGATCACCTCGCCGTAGAACTCCGGCGCGGTGTCGAGGTTGTGGTTGTAGTAGTCCAGGCCGGCGGCGCGCAGGTCCTTCGCCTGCTGTGCCTTGAGCATGCCGAGCGTCGCGCAGGTCTCCAGCCCGAGCGCCTTCACCTCGCGGATCATTTCGGCCACTTTCGGAATGTCGCGGTCCTTCGGGCTGCGCCAGGCGGCGCCCATGCAGAAGCGCGACGCACCGGCGGCCTTCGCGGCGCGGGCCTTTTCCAGCACCGCGTCGGTGCTCATCAGCTTCGTGGCGTCCACGCCGGTGTGGTAGCGGGCGGCCTGCGGGCAATAACCGCAGTCCTCGGGGCAGCCGCCGGTCTTCACCGACAGCAGCGTCGACACCTGCACCTCGGCCGGGTCGAAGCGTTCGCGATGCACGCCGGCGGCACGGAACATCAGCTCCGGCAGCGGCAGCTCGAACAGCGCGAGCGCCTGTTCGCGCGTCCAGTCGTGGCGCGGCAGGGTCGACGGACGGCTCGGGATGACAGCGGACATGGCGAAACCCTGACGGCGCGGGGGCGCGAAGAGCGGCAGTCTGGTGAGCATGCCCCACCCTGTCAACCAAACCCGCGGGAGTCCGGTTGACGGGAAATCGGCGGGGCCTGCAGCACCGTGGCGTGCAGCGTATTCGCGGCCGGACGCGGTGAACGTGACGCCTGCCACAGTCCGGCGGTGAGGCTTCCGGGGCGCCTGCGCGAGGCCTGCACACGGGCGTTCTGGCCGCCGCGCTGCCTGGTCTGCGGGGCCGACGGGGCCGACGGCCTGGACCTGTGCGGCGACTGCCGCGACGAGCTGCCGCCGTGCGGGCCGGCGTGCCCCCGCTGCGGGCTGCGGCGGGCGGTGCCGGGGCTGTGCCGGCGCTGCCGGCGCACGCCGCCTCCATTCGTCGCCACCTGCGCGGCCTACTCCTACCGGTTTCCGCTCGACCGGTTGCTGCCGCGGTTCAAGTTCCATGGCGACCTCGCCGCCGGCCGCCTGCTGTCGATGCTGCTGGCGCAGGCGGCGGCCGCCGCGGCGCGGCCGGACGCGCTGGTGCCGGTGCCGCTGCACCGTTCGCGGCTGCGGGCGCGCGGCTACGACCAGGCACTGGAACTGGCGCGCCCGGTCGCGCGGGCGCTGGCGCTGCCGCTGCTGCCGCAGGCGCTGCGGCGCGTCCGCGCCACCGTCGCGCAGACCGATCTGGACGCCGCCGCCCGCCGCCGCAACCTGCGGGCGGCCTTCGCGCCGGGGCCGGGCCTGCTGCCGGCGCACGTGGCACTGGTCGACGACGTCATGACCACCGGCGCGACGCTGGCCGAAGCGGCGGCGACGCTGCGCCGGGCGGGAGTGGCGCGGGTGGATGTGTGGGTCGTCGCCCGCGCCGACGGCGGAGTCCGGAGTCGGGACTAGGCCGCCAGCGCGTAGTGGCCGGCGATGCCGGCGAAGATCGCCAGCCCCACCCACTGGTTGGACAGGAACGCCGCGAAGCAGTCGGCCGGCACCCGGGTGCGGGCGATCCAGAACTGCCGCAGGACCAGCACCGCGGCGATCGCCAGCGCGAGCACGTAGTAGATGCCCAGCCCGGCCCGGGCGCCGACCAGCCACATCGCCCAGACGAAAGCGGTGAAGATCAGGCCCTGGGCAACCAGGTCCGCGTCGCCGAACAGGATCGCGGTGGACTTGGAGCCGGCGCGGATGTCGTCGTCGCGGTCGACCATCGCGTACCAGGTGTCGTAGCCGGTGGTCCACAGCAGGTTGCCGAGGAACAGCAGCCAGGCCAGCGGCGGCACGGTGCCCTGCACCGCCGCGAACGCCATCGGGATGCCCCAGCCGAACGCGATGCCCAGGTACACCTGCGGCAGGTAGGTGTAGCGCTTCAGCAACGGATAGGTCGCGGCCAGGAACACGCCGGCGATGCTCAGGTAGACGGTCAGCCGGTTGGTCAGCAGCACCAGTCCGAAAGCGACGAGCATCATCACCGCGAACAGCACCAGCGCCTCGCGCGGCGCCACCGCGCCGGTGGCCAGCGGCCGCGCCCGGGTGCGCTCGACCTGCGGGTCCAGCCAGCGGTCCGCGTAGTCGTTGATCACGCAGCCGGCCGAGCGGGTCAGCCAGACGCCGGCGGTGAAGATCAGCAGGGTCGCGATCGGCGGAAACCCCTCGGCCGCCAGCCACAGCGCCCACCAGGTCGGCCACAGCAGCAGCAGCGTCCCGACCGGGCGGTCGCCGCGCAGCAGCCGCCAGTAGTGCGGCAGGCGCTCACGCCAGGGCAGGGGCGCCGGGCCCGGCGCGCGCGGCGGCGGCCCGAATCGGTCGGGGGGCATGGCGGCAGCCTAGCAGACGGACGGGAGCGCCCGGCTCTGCCCCATACGTGCCAAAGGTCACTTTCCGGCCACCGCATCCGGCAAACTGTGACGTGGAGCGTCAGGGCGTTCAGCCGGAAGGTGAGCAGTGGGTCACACCTTTTGTCCGGACGTGCCTTGGCACGCATTTTGCTCTAGACCTCACACACCGTGACCCTGCCCGCAGTTCCCACTATCTCCATGGAGCTCCAGATGAACTTCCTCCGCACTTCCATCCTCGCCGCCGCCCTGTCCACCGCGCTCTTCACGGGTGCCGCTTCGGCCGGTACGGATACCGCTACTTTCCAGGTCTCGATCACCGTCGAGAATTCCTGCGACATCGTCATTTCGGACATGGACTTCGGCCTGGTCAGCTCGCTGGCCACGACCCACGACGCCGCCACGTCCGGCACGGTCACCTGCACCGGCATCAGCCCGCTGTCGATCGCCTTCAACGTCGGCACCGGCGGTGGCAGCCTCGCCGCCCGCGAGCTGAGCAACGGCACCGACACGATCCTGTACAACCTGTACGCCGATGCGGCCTTCACCTCGGTCCTCGGTGACGGCACCGGCGGCACCGCCACGATCGACTTCTCGAGCACCGGCGGCGCCGATGCGTTCGACGTCTACGGCCAGACGGCCGCCGCGCAGAACCCGAAGCCGGTCGGCACCTACACCTCCGACGTCATCGCCACCGTCACGTTCTGATGAAGCTGCGTCCCGCCGCGCTGCTGTCGGCCCTGTGCCTGCTGCTGGCTCCCCTGCCGGCCGCGGCCCGCGGCGAGCTGCAGGCCGGCCCCACGCTGCTCGAGATCGCTCCGGGCGCCAGCGCCACGCGGCTGCGACTGGGCAATTCCGGGGACAGCGTGGTGTCGGCGCAGGTGCGGGTCTATGCGTGGAGCCAGAAGGACGGCGAGGACACGCTGGCGCCCAGCGACCACGTCGTGGCCAGCCCGCCGATCGCGCAGATCGAACCGGGCGGCGAACAGGTGGTCCGCATCGTGCTCGCCGGGCCGCCGGCAAGCGGCAGCGACCTCAGCTTCCGGGTCGTGGTCGACGAATTGCCGGCCGAGGATGCCGCCGGCGAATCGGCCGTGAAGGTGCGCATGCGCTACCTGATCCCGGCGTTCGTCCGCGCCCCCGGGGCCGGCGAGCCGGTGCTGAACTGTTCCCTGACGGCCGGCGGCACCCGCCTGGCCTGCCGCAACGACGGCCAGCGCGCGGCCCGCCTCGGCGCGACCGCGCTCGTCGACGGCACCGGGCAGGCCGTCAACCTGAGCGAAGGCCTCTTCGGATATGTCCTCCCGGGCTCGACGCGGCACTGGGACCTGCCCAAGGCCCCGGCCGCCCGGGCCGACGGCGCGCTGAAGCTGGACACGCAACTCAATGGCCAGGCTGCGACGGTCGTCGTCCATCCCCGGCCCTGATCGACTCGCGCTCGCGATCGTCGTCGCGGTGATGCTGCCGGTGGCGGCTGCCGGCGCGTCGACCGGCGCCGGCGCGATGCTGGCGTCGCTCGAGGATCCGGCACCCGCCGCGCCCGCGTCCGAGGCCGGACCCGACCTGCGCCTGTTCCTGGAAGTCTTCATCGCCGACCGACCCATCGGCCTGCTCGCCGACGTGCGCCAGCGTGGCTCCCGGCTCTGGGCCACGCCCGACGAGATGCGGTCGATCGGGCTGGTCGTGCCCGACGGGGTGGTGCCGGATGCGGACGGGCTCGTCGCCTTCGACGCCCTGCCCGGGCTGTCGTACCGCTACGACATCCCCAGCCAGCGCCTCCACCTGCAGGTTCCGGCCGCGCTGCGGCCGCAGCAGTCGCTCGGATACGAGCCGCCGGCCGCCGTGCAGGTGCGTCGCGATGCCGGCTGGCGGCTGGGCTACGACGCCTACGGGCGGCAGCTGCGCGGCGACGGCACGCTGGCCCTGGCCACGTCGTTCAACGTCTTCGGCCGCTGGGGCAACCTCGAAGTCACCGGGGTCAGCCGCGCCGGCGGCGACGACGCCACCGGCTTCGACCGGCTCGACACCCGCTGGCGCTGGAGCGATCCGGAACGCATGTGGACCTGGACCGCCGGCGACCTGGTGAGCGGCGGCCTGAACTGGTCGCGCCCGGTCCGCATGGGCGGCCTGCAGTGGCGCCGGGATTTCGGCGTCCGCCCCGACCTGGTGACGCTGCCGCTGGCCCGGTTCGCCGCCGACGCCACCGTGCCGTCGGCGGTCGAGCTGTACATCGACAACGTGCGCCGCTTCGGTTCCGAGGTGCAGGACGGCCCGTTCGTGCTCGATGCGCTGCCGCAGATCAGCGGCGCCGGCATGGCGCAACTGGTCGTGCGCGACGCGCTCGGCCGCGAGACCCGAACGAGCGTGCCGCTGTACGTGGATTACCACCGCCTCGCCCCGGGCCTGAGCGATTTCAGCCTCGAAGTGGGCGTGCTGCGGCGCGGCTTCGCCGGCCTCGACGACAGCTACGGCCAGGACCTGGTCGGCAGCGGCAGCTGGCGGCGCGGCATCAGCGCCGCCCTGACGCTGGAAGCCCATGCCGAATCCGCGCCGGGCCTGCGCCTGGGCGGCCTGGGCGCCGCCTGGTCGCCCGGCAACCGCTGGGGGCTGGTCCGCGCCGCGTGGGCCCGCAGCGCCGGCGACAGTGCCGGCCACCAGCGCACGCTCGGCTATCAATGGAACACCCGCCACTGGGGCCTGGACCTGCAGGGCCAGTGGCGCAGCACCGGCTTCCGCGACCTGGGCGATGTCGGCGCCGACGGCCTGGGCGCGCCCACGTCGCTGCTGTCCGACCAGCGCGCCACCACCTGGGCCCGCTTCGGCAGCGGCACCGTGTCCTTCAGCTGGCTGCGCTGGCGCGACCGCGAGGAGCGCCGCCAGCAGATCCGCACGCTGTCGTGGAGCCAGAACGTCGGCCGCGTCGGCTATCTCGCCGCCAGCGTCTTCGACGACGGCGCGAACCGCGGCGGCGGTGTCACCTTCACCGTGGCGCTGGCACGCCAGCGCCAGGCGGCGCTGTCGGTGCAGCGCTCCGGCGGCACGCAATCGGTGGTGGCGTCGCTGCGGCAGACGGCTCCCTACGAAGGCGGCTGGGGCTGGGCCGTGCAGGCCGGCGACCGCGACGGCGCCTACGGCCTGGTGCAGGCGGATATCCGCGGCCGCTACGGCGAGGCGTCCTTCGGAATGGACCATGTCGGCGGCAGCACCGGCGCGTTCGCCCAGGCCAGCGGCAGCATCGTCTCGATGCATCGCCAGGTGTTCTTCTCCCGGCGCGTCAGCGATGCGTTCGCCGTCGTGTCCACCGGCGGCGTCGCCGGCGTGCCGATCCTCAGCGAAAACCGCGTCTACGGCGTCACCAACGCCGACGGCTACCTGCTGCTGCCGGAACTGCGCGGCTGGCAGCGCAACCGCGTCACGATCGATCCCGACCGGCTGCCGCCGAACTACCGGGTCGGCGGCCTCGAGCAGCTCGTGGTCCCGACCGATCGCGGTGGCGTGCTGGTCGACTTCGAGGTGTCCGCCCGGCGGCCGGCGATCGTCGTGCTGCTCGATGCCACGGGCAAGCCGGTACCCGCGGGCACCCGCGTGCGTGTCCAGGACGGCGCCGACACCGTCGCCGGCTTCGACGGCGAGGTGTATCTGGAAAGCCTGGCGGAGGCTACCGTGCTCGAACTGATCCTCCGCGGTGGCCGCTGCCGCTACGACATCGCCGCCGCCGGTGCCACGCCCGACGGGGCGCCCGCGCGTCCCGGCCCCCAAGCCTGCCATTGGAGTGACACGCCATGATCCGACGCATCGCTCACCTGCTGGCGCTGTCGACGCTGCTGGCGCTGGTCCCGGCGCCGGCCCGCGCGCAGCTGTGCACGCTCAGCGTCTCGCCGACGCTCGACTTCGGTACCACCGTCGGCCTGCCCACGCCCGCCACCGCGGTCACCGCGACCGTCACGGCGACCTGCACGCCGGTGTTCCCGAAGTCGATCAAGGTCTGTGTCGGCATCGGTGCCGGCTCGGGCACCGGCAGCACGGTGACCAGCCGCACGCTGTCGATCACGACGCCGGCGGTGGACGCGATCGGCTACGGCCTCTACCGCGATGCGGCCCATTCGGTTCCGTTCGGCGAAACGGGCGGCGACCGCGGCGGCCTGTCGTTCCTGCTCGACGACGGCCCGGCCACCAAGACGCTGACGATCTACGGACGGCTGACCGGCGGCCAGGTCGGGAAATCCGTCGGCAACTACCTGTCGGACCTGCCGGTGACCGTGATCGTGCACGACTACGCCCGCGTGCAGCCCGAGCCGGACTGCAGCACCGTGGCGGCGGGCACCCAGCAGTCGACCCTGCAGGCGCGGCTGCTGGTCGACCCGGCCTGCACGATCACCGCGGCGCCGCTGGCGTTCGGCAATGTCAGCGGCCTGACCGGTTACGTCGCCACGACCAACCTGTCGGTCGACTGCACCCGCAACGGCGCCTACACGATCGCGCTGGACGGCGGCACCGTCACCGGCGACGTCAATGCCCGGCGCATGCGCCGCGGTGCCGGCCCGGCGACGATCGACTACCAGCTGTACCGGGATGCGACCCGCACGCTGGTGTGGGGCAACACGCCGGGCGCCGGCGGCAACGTCCACGCCGGCACCGGCGACGGCCTGGTGCAGTCCGTGCCGGTCTACGGCGAAGTGCCGGCCCAGGCCGACCAGCCGGAAGGCACCTACACCGACACGGTCACCGCGACGGTCACGTTCTGACGG
>JAKFCL010000116.1:0-1850 GCA_036676665.1 Arenimonas sp.
GAGGAAGAAGGTGACGTGGGCGTATTTCTCGGTCTCGGCGATGCGCAGCTGGGTCAGGCCGTGCGCCGCGAGCACCTCGCCGAGCGTGTTGCGCAGGTCCTCGGGGCCGAAGGCCACCTTCGCCGGGAGTTTCGGATCGTATTCGGTCAGGCAGGTGAAACGCGACAGTGCCAGCGGCCGGCGCGCGAAGCCGTCGAAGTGCGGCGACACGAACGCCGCCGTCAGCTGGCGGGCGCGGTCGGCGCGGAAGTTCATGAACACCACCGCGTCGCCGTCGCGCATCGGGTGCGCGCCGGTGATCACCGTGGGCATCACGAACTCGTCGTTCTCGCCGCGGCCGTAGGCGGCCTGCAGCGCGGTGATCGGGTCGGAGGCGATGTCGTCGGCGTCGGCGTCGACGATCGCCTTCCAGGCCCGCTCCATGCGGTCCCAGCGCTGGTCGCGGTCCATCGCCCAGTAGCGGCCGCCGATCGTCGCCACATGGGCGTCGTCGCCCTGCGCGCAGAGCTCCATCAGGCGACGCAGGCTCGGCTCGGCGGACTGCGGCGGGGTGTCGCGGCCGTCCAGGAACGGGTGCACGGCGATCTCCGGCACGCCCTCGCGGCGCGCCAGCTCGATCATCGCGAACAGGTGCTGCTCGTGGCTGTGCACGCCGCCGGGCGACAGCAGCCCGAGCACGTGCAGCGTGCCGCCGGCATGGCGGGCGGCGTGGCAGGCGGCCAGCAGCTCGGGGTTGGCGAAGAAGCTGCCGTCCTCGATCGCGGCGTCCACCCGGGTCAGGTCCTGGTAGACGATGCGGCCGGCGCCGATGTTCATGTGGCCGACCTCGGAATTGCCCATCTGCCCGTCCGGCAGGCCGACATGGCGGCCCTCGGTATGCACCAGGGTGTGCGGGCAATCGGCCAGCAGGCGCTTCCAGTTCGGCAGCCGGGCCTGGGCCAGGGCGTTGTCGGCCGGGTCGTCGCGATGCCCCCAGCCGTCCAGGATCAGCAGCAGCAGGGGCTTGGGGCGGGCGGCGGCGGACAAGGCGGACTCCGGGACTGTTGGCACGCGCGGATTGTAGCGCCCGCACCGACACTGGACTCCCCTGCCCCGGCCTTTAAACCCGCGGGCGGCCCCCGGCATCCCAACCGGGAACCTCCAAGGAGCTCCCCCATGCGTGTGCGCAAGCTTGTATCCGTGATCGCCCTGTCGCTGGCCGTGGTCGCCGGCCCGGCGCTGGCCCAGGACAATATCGAGAAGGTGTTCGGTGGCATCACCGCCGAGGCCGGCAAACAGTACGGCTCGCTGGAGTCGGTCAACGGCGGCATCACGCTGCGCGACGGCGCCAGCGCCCGCAACGTCGAGACCGTCAACGGCGGCATCCACGTCGGCGCGCGCGCCAATGCCGGCCACGCCGAGACGGTGAACGGCGGCATCGACCTGGAGGCCGACGCGGCCGCCGACTCGCTCGAGGCCGTCAACGGCGGCATCGAGCTCGGCGAGCGCGTGCGCATCGCCGACAGCGTCGAGACGGTGAACGGCGGTATCCGCCTGGCCACCGGCACGAAGGTCGGCGACAACGTCGGCACGGTCAACGGCGCGATCACGCTGATGGGTGCCGACGTCGGCGGCGACCTGACGACCACCAACGGCGACATCACCCTGGCCAAGGGCTCGGTGGTGCACGGCGGCGTCCGGGTGGAGAAGCCGAACAGCGGCTGGTGGAGCGTGGGCAACGACCGCAAGCCGCGCATCATCATCGGCGCCGGCTGCACCGTGCACGGGCCGCTGGTGTTCGAACGCGAGGTGGAGCTGTTCGTGCACACCAGCGCGAAGATCGGCGCGGTCACCGGCGCCAAGGCGCAGGC
>JAKFCL010000117.1:0-6292 GCA_036676665.1 Arenimonas sp.
TGGCTGTGGATGCTGCTGGCGAACTCGCCGGTGATCTGGCGCGTGCTGGTCGGCACCGGCGGCTGATCCGGCCGACGCCCCTTTCAACGGCGGCGCCCGCGGGCATAATCGTTCCATGCACAGCGGCGGCTACCTCGGCATCCTGCTCGTCTTCCTGGTCGCCGCGGTGATCGCGGTGCCGCTGTTCCGGCGCCTGGGCCTCGGCGCGGTGCTGGGTTACCTCGCCGCCGGCGTCGTGATCGGCCCGGACGGGCTGCGGCTGGTGCCCGATCCCGAGGACGTGCTGGCCGCGTCCGAATTCGGCGTGGTGATGTTGCTGTTCGTGATCGGGCTGGAGCTGAGTCCGAACCGGCTGTGGATCATGCGCCGGCAGGTGTTCGGCAGCGGCGGCCTGCAGGTGCTGGTGACCGCCGCGGCGATCGGCGGCGTGCTGGCGACGGTGTTCGCGGGCTGGAAGGCGCCGGTCGTGCTCGGCCTGGGCCTGGCGCTGTCGTCCACCGCGGTCGGCCTGCAGCTGCTCAGCGAACGCAAGGAGATCGCCGCCGACCACGGCCGCGTCGCGTTCGCGATCCTGCTGTTCCAGGACCTGGTGGCGATCCCGCTGCTGGCGGCGATCCCGCTGATGGGCGCGGCGACGGCGCTGGAGCGCACGACGCCGCCGCTGCAGATGGTGTTCAACGCGGTGGTGGTGATCGTCGCGGTGGTGATCGGTGGCCGTTTCGTGCTGCGCTACCTGCTGCGCGCGGTGGCCCGCACGAAGCTCGTGGAGGTGTTCTCGGCGACGACGCTGCTGGTGGTGGCCGGCAACGCGTGGCTGATGCAGCAGGCCGGGCTGTCGATGGGCCTGGGCGCGTTCCTGGCCGGCATCCTGCTGTCGGAGTCGGAATTCCGGCACGAACTCGAGTCGCATATCGAGCCGTTCAAGGGGCTGTTCCTCGGCCTGTTCTTCATCGCCGTGGGCATGAGCATCGACCTGGACGTGATCGCGCGGGAGCCGGCGCTGATCGCGGCCAGCGTCGCCGGCCTGCTGGCGATCAAGGCGGCGGTGCTGGTGGCGATCGGCGTCAGCGCCGGCGGGCTGGCGGCGCGGCGGGCGGTGCTGCTGGGCGCGGTGCTGGCGATGGGCGGCGAGTTCGGCTTCGTGGTGTTCGCCGAGGCGTCCAAGGCCGGCCTGATCGACGCCGCGCTGCGCGACCAGCTGTTCGCGGTGATCGGCCTGTCGATGGCCGCGACGCCGCTGCTGCTGCTCGCGGTGACCCGGGCCGTGGTGCGCACGGAGCCGGTGGTGGCGCCGCGCGAGCCCGACCGCATCGACAACGAATACCCGCGGGTGATCATCGCCGGCTTCGGCCGCATGGGGCAGATCGTCGGCCGCATGCTGCGCGCGCAGAAGATCCCGTTCACCGCGCTCGAGACCAGCGCCGACCAGGTCGACTTCCTGCGCCGCTTCGGCAACGAGATCTACTTCGGCGACCCGACCCGGCCGGACCTGCTGCGCGCCGCGCGTGCCGACCGCGCCGAGGTGTTCGTGCTCACCACCGACGATCCCGACGCGAACGTGCGCACGGCCCGCGTGGTCAAGCGCCTGTTCCCGCACCTGAAGGTCTACGCGCGCGCCCGCAACCGCCAGCACGCCTTCAAGCTGATGGACATGGACGTGCAGGTGACCCGCGAGACGTTCCACTCCAGCCTGGTGATGGGCCGCCGCGTGATGGAAGCGCTGGGCGTGCCGCCGGCGGAGGCCGCCCGCAACACCGAACGCTTCCGCGAGCACGACGAGGCGCTGCTGCGCGAACAGCACCTGGTCTACGACGACGAGGCGGCACTGGTGGCCAGCGCCAAGCAGGCGCGGCGGGATCTGGAGACGCTGTTCGAGGCGGACGTGGCGGACGAGCCGGCGACGGAACGGGTGGAGGCCACCGCGCGCGACCGCACTGAAAACTAGCGAACTAGAAACTAGAACACTCGCGCCGAGACCTGGGACCTGCTGCTCTTGCCTGCTGCTCGTGGCTCGCACTTCGCTGGTCTGATTCGGAACGCCGTGGAGCTTCGAGGCTCTTGACCCCTCTAGTTTCTAGTTCGCTGGTTCGCTAGTTCTTGCTGTCCCGGAGGAACCTCGCCAGCGACGGCGCGCCGCGCGCCGGCTCGAACTCCGCGGCGACGTCGACGAAACCGCGCAGCACGGCGATGTCGTGCGGCGTGCGGCCGAGCGAGTCGCGCGCCTGGCGGTTGCCGCCTTCGCGCAGGAGCCGCTGCACGACGCGCGCCAGGCCGTGCAGCGCCGCCAGGTGCAGCGGCGTGAAGCCGCGCTGGTCCTGCGCATCCAGGCTCACGTCTTCGGCCAGCAGGCGGTCGAGCGCGGCCAGCAGCACCTCCTCGTCGCAGGCCGTGCCGGGCTCGGCGCGGGCGCCGAGCAGCAGCAGCAGCGGCGTCTGGCCGGCGGTACTGGCGTCGTCGGGCGCGACGTCGGCCATCAGCAGCACGTCCATCAGCGCCAGCACCCGCTGGCGGTCGCGCGACGAAAAGGCGTGCAGGGCGGCGCAATGCAGCGCGCCCAGGCCCTGCGCATCGCGCGCCTGGGCATTGGCGCCGCAGGCGAGCAGGCGCGAGATCAGTTCCGGCTGGCCCAGCGCCGCCGCCAGCATCAGCGGCGTCACCTCGCCGGGCAGCGGCAGGTCGGGCTGGGCGCCCGCACGCAGCAGGCGGTCGACGACGCCGACATGGCGCATGCTGATCGCCGCCGACAGCGGTGTCGCGCCGGTGCGCGCGGCCAGCGAAGTGTCGGCGCCGTGTTCGATCAGCAGCGCGACGACCACATCGTGGCCGCCGCCGGCGGCACGCAGCAGCGCGCTGCAGCCCTGGGCGTCGGTGCCGTTCACCGGCAGGCCGAGTTCGAGCAGGCGCAGCACGGCATCGGCATCGCCGGCCATCGCCGCCGACGGCAGGTCGGCCGCCTGCAGCGCGCGGCCGGGCAGCTGCCACTGCCGCCATTCGAGCCAGTGCGAGAGTTCGCGGCGGTCGGCGGCGAGCGCCAGCCCGAGCGGCGTCTGCCCATCGGGGGCGGCCAGCGCCGGCGACGCGCCGTGGCGGATCAGCACGCGCAGCGCGCCTTCGCGGCCCAGCGTCGCCGCGCAGTGCAGCGCGGTGTGCCCGCGGCCGTCGCGCGCGTTCGGATCGGCGCCGCCCAGCAGCAGCGCGGCCGCCAGCCGCAGCCAGCCCAGGCGGATCGCCAGCCCGAGCGGCGGATCGCCCTGGGCGGTGCCGAAGGCGTCGGCGCCGCGTTCGAGCAATGCCAGCGCCAGCTGTTCATGTCCCCGGGTCGTGTGCTCGCCGGCCAGGCACGCCTGCAGCCAGCGCGCGAGGCCGCCGCGACCGCCCACCGGCTGGCCGTGCTCGAGCAGCCGCTGCAGCGCCGCCGCGGCATGGCCGCCGCGTGCCAGCAGGTGGAAGAACACGCTGTCCTCGCCGTCGATGCGCACGTCGGCGCTGGCGCCGTGGCGCAGCAGCCACTCCAGCCGCGGCAGGTCGCCGTCGCCGGCGAACTCCAGCAGCAGCCCGGCCATGCCATGCGCGTCCGGCCCGGCACCGAGGCGGATCATCGCCTCGGCCGATTCGCCGCGGCCGGCCAGCAGCGTCTCGCGCAGCAGCTCGCGCGGCGTCTTCTCGAAATGGCCTTCCGACAGGCCCTCGGCGACGCTCGCCGGCAGCGGGTAGGCCGGGTCGAGCACCGCCACCAGCGGCCAGCGGCCGACGCCGAGCGCGTGTTCGAGCGCGCGGCGGCCGTCGAGGTCGCGCTGCTCCGGGTTCACGCCCATCGCGATCAGGTGGCGGACGAATTCCGGCGGTACGCCGGCTTCGGTCGCCAGGATCAGCGCGTTGCGGCCGAGCGCGTCCACCGCCGACACGTCCGGCTTCACCTGCGCCAGCCGGGCCAGCGCGCCGGCGTGGCCGCCGCGGGCCACTTCCAGCAGCGGCGACAGTTCGTCGGCGTCGCGGGCGTTGCGGTCGGCGCCGGCATCGAGCAGCTCGCCGATGATCTCGGCGTTGCCGGCCGCGCAGGCCAGCAGCAGCGCGGTGCGCTGGCGGGCGCCGCGGGCGTCGACGCGGGCCTTGTGCTTGAGCAGCAGCTGCACGCCGGCGATGTCGTCGTCGCCGACCACCGCGGCCAGCAGCGCCGGCTGGCCGTCCTTGGGTTCGGGCTTGGCGCCGCGTTCGATCAGGAAGCGCGCCAGCCGCCAGTTGCCGGCGGCGCAGGCGATGCCGAGCGGGCTGAACCCTTCGCTGTTGATCGCCTCCAGCAGCGCGCCGGCGTCGAGCAGCAGGGCCGCGACGGCCGGATCGGTACTGCGCGCCGCGTGGTGCAGCGGCGTGTTGCCGTCGGCATCGGCATGGCGGGCGTCGGCGCCGTTGGCCAGCAGCGTCATCACCGCCTCGGGGCGACCGTGCCAGCTGTCGCGGGTGGCGGCGAGCAGCGGTGTCAGGCCGCCGTGTTCGGCATTGAGGTCGACGCCGCGGGCGATCAGCTCGCGCAGCAGGCGCAGGTCGCCGAGCAGCGCGGCCAGCATCGGCAGCGTGCGCTGGTCGCGATCGCCCGGCGGCGGCGGTGCCGACGGGTCGGCGCCATCCTCGATCGCCGCCAGCGCGGCTTCGATGCGGCCGCCACGGGTCGCGTCGTACAGGCGCGCTTCGGGATCCTCGGGCAGGGCATCGAACGCGGGCGCGTCGAGATCGTCCTCGTCGTCGCCGACGATCGGCAGCGCCGACAGCGCCGGCGCCGACGGCGGAGCGCCGAAGCGCTGCACGAGCACATGCGCCGCGATGGCGAGCAGCAGCTGCGCGATCACGGCCGCGCTGCGCCAGCCGTCCGGCAGCAATCCCGGCCACGCCAGCACCAGGCCGGACGCCAGCACCACGAACACCGCCAGCGCGACGATGAACCCGCGGCCCGAGTCGGCCGGCGTCGATGAGCCGACCGCCGCCGACAGCGCCGCCGGCGTGCCGCCCTCGCGCGCGGCCAGTCCGAAGGCCGGCCACGCGCGCCACAGGCACAGCAGCACCGCGCCGGCGAGGCCGCTCAATGCCAGCGCCGCGGCCAGCGAACCGGTGTCGCGCAGCGCCGCCAGCGGCCAGCCGGCGGCGAGCGCCAGCAGCGCCCCGGCCAGCGCCCACAATCCGGCAGGCGCGGCGAACGCGGCTGCGGTGGCGCGCTCGAGCCGCAGCGGCGGCCGGAAGCGGTGGATCGTCGCGAGCCCCAGCACCAGCGCCGGCTGCGCGAGCCAGGTGCCGAGCAGCGACAGCGGATGCGCCGACAGCGCGGCCAGCGACAGCGCCGCGCCCAGGCCGAGCCAGGCCCACGCCGGCACCGGGCGGCGCGGGTCAGCCATCGATCATCGGATCCGGCTGGGTCGGCGGGAACTGCAGGTGGAAACCGCGCTGCGCCAGGTTCGCGCGCACGACGTCCGGATCGGCCTGCGCCAACCGGCGCCCGTCGACCAGGTCGAACTCCAGCGCCAGCTGCAGCCGGCCCAGCGGCGCCCGCACCGGCTCGGGCACGACCTCGAAATCGTCGGCTTTCAGCAGGTAGAGATAGGTATCGGGCTTGCGCAGGGACTTGTAGACGAAGACGTGCATGGGATCCGCCGCGGACTTCGCCCGATTGTCGCCGCAAACGTCGCATGGGAAAAGCAGCACGGGCCAGCGCCGGACCGGCTTTGTTAGGCTTGCCGGCCCTGCACGCCCGTTCCGGAGTCGCCATGCGCCATCGTCACGCCGCCCTCGCCCTGCTGCTCGTCGCCGCGATGCCGGCCACCGCCGCGCCGGAACTGACGCTGGACCAGGCGATGGCGCACCCGGACTGGATCGGCCCGCCGGTCGAAACGGCCTGGTGGTCGCTCGATGGCACGCAGGCGTACTACACGCTCAAGCGCGACGGTTCGCCGGTGCGCGATACCTGGCGGATCCCCGTCGCCGGCGGTACGGCAGTGAAGGTCGAGGGCGCGGCTCAGGCGTCGGCGGACGCGGCCGACCCGCGCCTGGATCGGACACGCCGGCGCGCGGTGTTCATCCGCAGCGGCGACGTGTTCCTGCGCGAGGCCGACGGCACGCTGCGGCAGGTCACGCGCAGCGCCGAGGCCGAGGCCGAACCGCGGTTCACGTCCGACGGCCGCGACGTCACCTGGCGGGTGGGCAACGACTGGTTCCGCTGGTCGCCGATCACCGGCGTCGCCGGGCCGGTGGCGCTGCTCAAGGCCGAGAAGGATCCGGCCGCCCCGCCCGAGGCCGATGCCCTGCG
>JAKFCL010000118.1:0-12897 GCA_036676665.1 Arenimonas sp.
GGATCAGTTCTTCGCCGCATCCCACCCGCAAGTCTGCCCCTTGTTCTGCTCGACCAGCCAGGTCTGCAGCGGCGCGAAGTATTCCAGCACCGCCGAGGCGTCCATCGTCTCGCCGCCGGTCAGTTCCTTCAGCGTCTGCTGCCACGGCTGGCTGGCGCCGCGCTCGAGCATCGCCATGTACTTGCGGCCCGCCTCCGGGTTGTTGGCGAAGCTGCAGGTGTACAGCGGGCCGGTGTGGCCGGCTTCGTCGCACAGCGCCTTGTAGAACTGGAACTGCAGCACGTGCGAGAGGAAGTAGCGCGTGTACGGCGTGTTGCCCGGCACGTGGTACTTCGCGCCCGGGTCGAAGAACTCCTCGCCGCGCGGGGTCACCGGCGCCACGCCCTGGTACTTCGCCTTCAGCTCCCACCACGCCGCGTTGTAGTTCTCCGGGGTGATCGTGCCGTCGAAGACACCCCAGCGCCAGCGGTCGATCATCAGGCCGAACGGCAGGAACGCGACCTTGGCCAGCGCCATCCGCATCTGCGAGTTGATCACCGCTTCCTGGCTGACGACCGGCTTGTCGACCAGGCCGATGGAGGCCAGGTATTCCGGCGTCATCGACAGCACGATCGTGTCGCCGATCGCCTCGTGGAAGCCGTCGTGGGCGCCGTTCTGGAACACCGGCTGCTGGTCCTTGTAGAGCAGGTAGTAATAGACGTGGCCGAGCTCGTGGTAGATCGTCGTCAGCTCTTCCTCGTTGGGCTTGATGCACATCTTGATGCGCACGTCGTCGCCGACGGTGTCCATCGGCCAGGCGCTGGCGTGGCAGACCACGTCGCGGTCGCGCGGCTGGATCAGCATCGAGCGGGCCCAGAACGTTTCCGGCAGCTTGGGCATGCCCAGGTCGACGTAGAAGCTCTCGGCGAGCTTCGTCATCTTCGTGGCCATCTCCAGGTCGGCCTTGCGCTCCAGGTCGGCGCGGGCGATCGCGTCGAGCTTGGCGGCGCCGCCGGCCTCGGCCAGCAGGCGGTCGCGGATCGCGTCGCGCTGCTTCTGCAGGGCGCCGTTGATGTCGAGCGAGCCGACGCCTTCGTACGGCTCGAGCAGCGGCCAGAGGTTGGCCCAGTCCTGCTGCCAGAGGTTGCCGGTCAGGTGCGCCGGGATCATGCCGTCGACCTGGCCCTTGTCGCCGTACTTCTCGACCAGCTTGCCGCGGGTGTAGCACTGCAGCTGCTCGTACAGCGGCTGCACCTGGCCCCAGAGGCGGTCGGCCTCGGTCTGGAAGGCATCGGCGGGCATGTCGTAGCCGGAACGCCAGACGGCGCCGGTGTTCTCGAAGCCCATCTCCTTCGCGCCCTCGTTCGTCAGTTCGACGAAACGCTGGTAATCCTTGCGGATCGGCACGGCGATCGCGTGCCAGCCTTCCCAGGCGGCCTGCATCTCTTCGTACGTGCTGGTGCCGGTGGCGGCCAGGACGTCGGAGATCTCGCCGATGTCGCTGCACTCGTCGCCTTCCTGGCCGGGCTGGCACCAGGCGCCGGCGCCGTAGGTGGCGCCCATGCGGCTGGCGATCTCGGTCAGTTCCTTGAGCTTGGCCGGGTCGCGCGGCGCCGGCATCGACGAGCTGGTCTTGAGGATGTGCAGTGCGCGGGCGGTCGCCGGGCTCAGGCCTTCGGTGTCGTAGGTCTTGGCCTGGGCGATGAACTCGTTGTTCTTGGTGAGGAAGCGCTCGTTGGCGGCCGATTCGATCCGCTGCGAGTCCTCGTTGATGTAGGTCGCGGCCAGCCACGACGCGGCGGTGATTTCCGGCGTCATCTCCTTGACGGTGGCATTGACGCGGGCGACGAACTCGTCGGCGGTTTCCTTGCTGGCGGCGTTGTCGGCTTCGGCGCGGTTCTGGCCGACGGCGTACGCGGCGACGCCGAGCAGGCCGGCGGAAATGGCGAGCGCCAGGACGGCGCGGGTGGCTTTCACGGAGAGGCTCCAGGATCGACTGCGGTGCGCAGGGAGCCGGCAGGCTAGACCGCCGGCCGGAAACGCGCAACGGGCGGGGCGGGGGCCAGCGTCCGCGTAACGAATTCCTAACCCGAACGGCGGCGGCCGGCGGTCAGCCGGCGGTGGCGGACGCGAAGCGGAGGGCCAGGAAGGCCGCGGCGTCCTCGGCGTCGTGCTCGAACCAGGCGCGGGCCGAACCGAGGCGGAACGTGTAACCCCAGGCGTCCATGTCGGCCATCAGCCGGTCGCGGCCGACGCCGGGCAGTTCATCGGCCAGCAGGATCTGCAGGTAGCAGGTGGCGTCTTCCTCGGCCACCGAATCGGTGGCGTCGGTATGCACGTGCGGACGCCGCTCGGGGGCCATCACCAGCAGGTGGCAGGCCTCGTGCAGCAGCGAATGCACCGGCGTGTCGGCGCGGGCGTAGACCGTGGTGCCGACGAGCCCGGCTTCGTTCTCGCCCCAGTAGCTGCCCGGGATCGGCTCGCCGTCGGCGACCGGCACGAGCGCCAGGCCGTGGCGGGACAGCAGCGCGGCCGGTGCGTCGAAGCCGATGTCGGCCAGCACCAGCACGGCCGCGGTGGCGCCTCCGTCCCCGGAAACGGCGACGGCACCGGCCTGCGCCGGTGCCGCCGGATCGCGCATCGGCATCGTGGCCCTCAGGCGCCGGCGGCGGGCGCGGCCTTTTCGGGCAGCGCCACCGAGATGTCGAGCAGTTCGTTCTCGCCGTCCTTGTGCAGGTCGACCTTCACCGCGTCGGCGTCGACGTTGATGTACTTGCGGATCACTTCCAGCAGCTCGCGCTGCAGCAGCGGCAGGTAGTCCGGGGCGCCGCGCAGCGAGCGCTCCTGCTGGATCAGGATCTGCAGGCGGTTCTTGGCGACGCTGGCGGTGTTCTTCTTGCGCTGGGTCAGGAAATCGAGGATGCCCATGGCTCAGCCTCCGAACATCTTGGCGAAGAAACCCTTCTTCTCGACCGTGGTGAAGCGCAGCGGCCGCTCCTCGCCGAGGATGCGCGCGACCGCGTCGGTGTAGGCCTGGCCGGCCGCCGAGGTCTCGTCCAGGATCACCGGGACGCCGGCGTTGGAGCTCTGCAGCACTTCCGGCGATTCCGGGATCACGCCGACCACGTCCAGGCCGAGGATCTCCTGCACGTCGGCGATCGACAGCATCTCGCCCTTCTCCACCCGCAGCGGGTTGTAGCGGGTGAGCAGCAGGTGCTCCTGCACGCGTTCGCCGTTCTCGGCCTTCTTCGTCTTGCTGGCGAGCAGGCCGAGGATGCGGTCGGAGTCGCGCACCGAGCTCACTTCCGGATTCACCACGACCACGGCGCGATCGGCGAAATACATCGCCAGGAACGCGCCTTTCTCGATGCCGGCCGGCGAGTCGCAGACGATGAATTCGAAGCCATCGTCGGCCAGCTGCTTGAGCACCTTCTCGACGCCTTCCTTGTTCAGCGCGTCCTTGTCGCGGGTCTGCGACGCGGCCAGCACGTACAGGTTCTCGAACCGCTTGTCCTTGATCAGCGCCTGCTTGAGGTTGGCTTCGTCGTTGACGACGTTGACGAAGTCGTAAACGACCCGGCGCTCGCAGCCCATGATCAGGTCGAGGTTGCGCAGGCCGACGTCGAAGTCGATGACGGCGGTCTTCTTTCCGGCCTTGGCCAGGCCGCAGGCGAGGGATGCGCTGGTGGTGGTCTTGCCGACACCACCCTTGCCCGAGGTCACGACGATTACTTCAGCCAATGTATTTCTCCAGGCGCCGCGTGGGGGCAGCGCGCTTCAGGGGGTGTCAGTCGAGTTGCTCGATGCGCAGCTTGTCATGCTCCAGCCAGATCTGCACCGGCTTGCCGAGCAGTTCCTTCGGGATTTCCTCCAGCACCTTGTAGTGGCCGGCGACGGCCACCAGCTCGGCGTGGAACTCGCGGCAGAAGATCCGGGCGCCGGCCATGCCGCCGGCCCCGGCGAGCGCGCGCCCGCGCAGTGCACCGTAGACATGGATCGAACCGTCGGCGATGACTTCGGCGCCGGCGCCGACTGTCGCGCAGATCGTCAGGTCGCGTTCCTGGGCGTAGACCTGCTGGCCGGAGCGCACCGGCAGCAGATGCACCAGGCCGGCCTCCCCGCGCGTGGGCGCGGCGGCGGGCGCCGGCGCGGCCGCGGCGGGCGCGGGAGCCGACGGCGCCGGGTCGGCCGCGGCCTCGGCGGGACCGGCGTCGCCGGCCCGCTCGTAGGAAGCGCGGAATTTCGCCAGCAACGGCAGCCCGACCTCGCGCGAAAGATCGTCCATCGCGCTGGTGCCGTAGGCGAGGGCCACCGGCAGCACCCCGGCGCCGCGCAGCGCGTCGAGCAGTTCGCGCGTCTCGCCGGCCTCGGGGCAGCGGCTGAGGCCGCCAAAGTCGACCACCACCGCGGCGCGTTCGAACATCTTCGGTGCCCGCTGCACGCGTTCGGCCATCTCGGCGGCGAGGCGGGCGGGGTCGAGGGTGCGCACGCGCAGGTTGGCGATGCCGACCTGGCCGAACTTCAGTTCGCCCGCCTGCTCGTAGTCCGGAATCCGGGCCGCCACCCTCAGGTCCCCGTCGCCAGCGCCGGCGCACGGCCGGGCAGGGCGCGGGCGCGCAGCCAGGGCAGCTCGGGCAGGCCGCCGGGATACGCAGCGGCGACCCAGGGATAGCTCGCCAGTTCCTTCATCAGCATCGACGCGCGGATGCCGGTGCCGGCCATCACCTGCTGGCCGGCCTCGCGGAAGCCGAAGCTGCCGTGGAAGAGCAGCGCCGGGTCGTTGCCGGTCTGCAGGAACACCTCGCAGCACAGCAGCGGCCAGCGCACCTCGGCGAAGCTCTGCACGTCGGCGTAGAAGGCACGGCCGCGGCCGCCGCCGCGGCGCGGCCGGGCGATGACGATGCGGTCGATGTACAGGAAGCGCGGATAACGCTCGCGGAACCACAGGAAGTTCGGGCTGTCGTGCGGGGCGTCCTGGCCCACGGCGATCAGGAAGCCGGTGATCAGGCCGTCCTGTTCGGCGACGCGGAAATAATCGGCGTGTTCCCAGAAGAAGCGGACCTTGGCCGCGTCCATCGGCAGGATCGAGGCACCGGCCGCGTTGTTCAGCGCGAGGACGGAATCCAGCTCGTGCTCGCGCACGTCGCGGATGGTGATCGGCATTGTCAGTGGAACTCCGATGGCTGGGTGGCCGCCGGCACTCGGTTCGGCGGGCGATCGGGCCGGGATTATCGCATGCCCGGACCGCCGCGCGGCGTGCCATGACTTTCGGGGGCACTGGCCGCCCGCGCGCCGGCCTATGATGCGCGGATGCTCAACCGCCTGTCCCATACCCAGCTGCTGCGCTACGCCGGCCTGTTCACCTGGGCGGTTGTCGGCATTCCGCTGATCATCCTGACCTGGAACTTCCCGGCCGATCCGGCCGACGCGCTCGCCGCGCCTGCGCCCGGCGTCGTGCTGGCGGTGGCCTACCTGGCGTTCGGCGTCATCTACTGGCAGGTGACCCGGGCGCTGGGCATGCGGCATCCGCGTCCGGTCGACATCGTGATGCTGGCGGCGCTGACGGTGTCGGCGATCGCGGTGAGCTACCAGACCGGAACCGGCATCGGCGCGGTGCTGATGATGACCATCGCCGGCGTGATCCCGTGGCTGGTGCCGCTGCGGGTGGGCGTGCTGTGGCTGGTGCTGCAGCACGCGGCGCTGGTGCCGGTGTTCACCAAGCTCGAGGGCTTCACGCCCGGGCTGGCGGTGATGCAGGCCATGCTCTACGTCGGTTATTCGAGTTTCGCGATGGTGATCGGCCTGGTCGCCAAGCAGCAGGCCGAGGCGCGCGAGGAGCAGCGCCGGCTGAACGCCGAGCTGCGCGCGACCCGCGCGCTGCTGGCCGAAAGTTCGCGGATGAGCGAGCGGGTGCGCATCTCCCGCGAGCTGCATGACCTGCTGGGGCACCACCTGACCGCGCTGAGCCTGAACCTGGAAGTCGCCGGCCACCTGACCGAGGGGCGGGCCCAGGAACACGTCCGCCAGAGCCACACGCTGGCCAAGCTGCTGCTCACCGACGTGCGCGAGGCGGTCAGCGAGATGCGCGAGGAGGGCGCGGTCGACCTCAGCGGCGCGATCCGCACGCTGATCGAGGGCGTTCCCGCGCTGGACATCCGCCTGGAGATGGCCGAACCGCTGAACATCGAGGATCCCGAGCGCGCGCATGTCCTGCTGCGCTGCACCCAGGAGATCATCACCAACGCCGTGCGCCATGCGGGTGCCTCGACGCTCTGGCTGACGGTGTCGCGCGATGGCCGCGAGGCGCGCATCCAGGCCCGCGACGACGGCGCCGGCGCCGACGACCCCACCCCGGGCAACGGCCTGCGCGGCATGCGCGAGCGCCTGCTTTCCTGCGGCGGCCGGGTCGATATCATCACCGGGCGCGGGCAGGGCTTCGCGCTGGACATCCGCTTGCCACTGGAGAACCCCGCATGATCCGTGTCTGCCTGGTCGACGACCAGACCCTGGTTCGCCAGGGCGTCAAATCGCTGCTCGAACTGGCCCAGGGCATCGAGGTCGTGGCCGAGGCCGGCGACGGCCGCCAGGCGGTGGAGCTGATCCCGCAGATCAAGCCCGACGTCGTGCTGATGGACATGCGGATGCCGGTGATGTCCGGACTGGAGGCCCTGCAGGCGCTCAGCGGCAAGGGCCTGCTGCCGCCGACGATCATCCTGACGACGTTCGACGACGACCAGCTGGTGCTGGCCGGCATCAAGGCCGGCGCCAAGGGCTACCTGCTCAAGGACGTGTCGCTGGACCAGCTGGTCTCGGCGATCCAGACGGTCGCGGACGGCGGATCGCTGGTGCAGCCGGCGGTGACCCAGCGCCTGCTCTCGGGCCTGGAAGGGCTGCAGAACGCCTTCGTCAGCCTCGAACAGCCCGACCCGCTGACCGATCGCGAGACCGAGATCCTGCGCCTGATGGCCGGCGGCTTCTCCAACAAGGAGATCGCCAATTCGCTCGGCGTGGCCGAGGGCACGGTGAAGAACCACGTCTCCAACATCCTGTCCAAGCTCGGCGTGCGCGACCGGACCCGGGCCGTGCTCAAGGCCTTCGAACTCAAACTGGTGTGAGGCGCACGCGGCGCCGGCCCCGTCGGCAAAGCGTGATGGCGGCCCCCTGCCGGGGGCCGTTCAACCCTGATATCCTCCTCCGTTCCTGCGGCCGGGCGAACGATCCCGCCGGGGGCCGTTCCTGGAGAGCTTCCGAATGACCCGAGTTATCGAGTGGATTATTTCCCTGCTGATCGTCGTCGCGCTGTTCGTGGCGATCGGCGTGTTCCTGCCTTCCAAGCGCTCCGTCTCGCACGAGGTGGAGACCAACCGTCCGATGTCGACGGTGAACGACCTGCTCGACAGCTTCACCCGGTTCAAGGACTGGAATGCGCTGATCAACCATGACCCGAAGATGCAGCTGACGGTGTCCGGCCCGGATTCGGGCGTCGGCGCCAAGCTCGCCTACGCGTCGAACGACCGCCTCGTCGGTGCCGGCAGCTGGGAAGTGATCGAGGAAGTCCCGGGCGAACGCATCGTCTACGCGATCGACACCCCGGGCCGCGGCACGAACAAGAAGATGACCTTCACGTTCGAGCGCACCGGCCAGCGCAACCAGAACGTCAAGATCACCCAGCGCTACACCGTCGACTACGGCTGGGACCTGATCGGCCGCTACGCCGGCCTGTACGTCACGGACAATGTCGGCGACGACATCAAGCGCGGCCTGACCAAGCTCAGCAACCTGCTGGCGACGATCCCGCGCTTCGACTACAGCGGGCATCCGGAAGAGTTCCAGTTCGTCGACCTGCCGGCGCAGAACGTGCTGCTGGCCACGGCGACCGCCAAGCGCGCCAACGACGAGATCGCCGTCGCGATGACCAACCAGCTCAAGTGGATCGAGCAGGTCATGGGCAAGAACAACCTGGAACGTGCCGGCCCGATGCGGATCGTCACCAACGAGTTCTCGACCGACAGCTACGGTTTCGACGTCGTCGTGCCGGTGCGCCGCAAGGGCACGGGCCCGGCCCTGCCGGCCGATGCCGATGCCGATGCCGCCGATGCGGCCGGTGAAGGTACCGAGGACGGGGAAACCGCCGTCGCCGCCGCGCCGGTCGCGGCGCCGGCCGCCGTCGATCCGTCGCTGCCGCTGGAGCGCTTCGACGTCAAGGTCGAGGGTCCGGTCATCTACGCGCAGACCCCGGCGATGCGTGCCGCCACCACCAAGTACCTCGGCCCGGCCCCCGGCCTGGCGCGCGTGCGCGACCTGGTGCGGGCGTGGGCGATGGTGCGCGGCTCCGAGACGACGGGTCGCCCGTTCGAGGAGTACCTCGGCCAGATCAAGAACATGCTCGACGAGGACGCCGAGTTCAACGTGTACTGGCCGGTCCGCGTGCCCGGTGTCGAGGACGGCCTGATCCTGCAGATCGCGCCCGAGCCGACACCCGAGGGCGAGGACGACAGCGCCATCGTCGATCCGGATGCGGTGCCGGGCGAAGCGCCCGCGGCCGATGCCCCGGCGGCGGACGCGGCACCCGCCGACGCCCCCGCCGAACCGGCGGCCGACTGATCCAGACCAGCAGGGCGGGCCGAGTGCCCGCCCTGCCATTTCCGGGACCCGGCGCCCGGAATCGCGTACCTTCCCCGCGGTCGGCGCTACGGGCCGGACCGCTCCGGCAACACGGGATCCGCATCCGATGATCCAGGCAAACGCCCTGCACAAGCGCTACGGCCGGCTGCTGGCCGTGGATGGCATCAGCTTCAAGGTCGAACCCGGCGAAGTGCTCGGCGTGCTCGGCCCCAACGGCGCCGGCAAGTCGACGACGATGAAGATGATCGCCGGCTTCCTCGCGCCCACGTCCGGGACGGCCTCCGTCTGCGGCCACGACGTGCAGACCGACCCGATCGCCGCGCGCCGCGCGCTCGGCTACCTGCCCGAAGGGGCTCCCGGCTACGGCGAGATGAGTCCGCTGGGGTTCCTCGGTTTCGTCGCCGACGTGCGCGGCCTGCGCGCCGAGCGCCGCCGCGACCGCCTGCAGGCCGTGCTCGACCGGCTGTCGCTGGTCGAGGTCCAGCACCAGCCGATCGACACGCTCAGCAAGGGCTTCAAGCGCCGCGTCGGCCTCGCCGCCGCGATCCTGCACGACCCGCCCGCGCTGATCCTGGACGAACCCACCGACGGCCTGGACCCGAACCAGAAGCACGAGGTGCGCACGTTGATCCGCGAGCTGGCGCGCGAGCGCACGGTGCTGCTCTCGACCCACATCCTCGAGGAGGTCGAAGCCGTCTGCAGCCGCGCGATGATCGTCGCGCGCGGCAAGGTGCTGGCCGACGCGACTCCCGGAGAGCTGCTGGCGCGCTCGCGCTACCAGGGCGCGGTGTCGCTGCTGGCGACCGACAGCATCGCCGCGCGCGCCGCCCTGGACGGCATGCCGGGCGTCAGCGGTTTCCACCAGGATGCCGTCGACGGACGCCTCTACGTTTTCCCGCAGGGCAAGCCGGTGGCCGTCGACGCGGTCGGCGAGCGGCTGCGGGCGCGTGGCGTCGTGCATCGTGGCCTGCAGCCCGAGCGCGGACGGCTGGACGAAGTGTTCCGCAGCATCACCGCCCCGGAGGCGAACCCATGAGCGCGGTCTGGGCGGTGTTCCGCCGCGAGTTCGGCAGTTATTTCGCGACGCCGCTGGCCGCGGTGTTCCTGGTCATCTTCCTGGCGCTGGCGGGTGCGTTCACCTTCTACCTCGGCGGTTTCTACGAAGCCGGGCACGCCGACCTGCAGCCGTTCTTCCGCTTCCACCCGTGGCTGTACCTGCTGCTGGCGCCGGCCGTGGCGATGCGGCTGTGGGCCGAGGAGCGCAAGTCCGGCACGCTCGAGCTGCTGCTGACGCTGCCGCTGGGCCTGTGGCAGGCGGTGCTGGGCAAGTTCCTGGCGGCGTGGGCGTTCCTCGGCCTGGCGCTGGCGCTGACCTTCCCGATGTGGATCACGGTGGCGTGGCTGGGCGATCCGGACAACGGCGTGATCCTGGCCGGTTACATCGGCAGCTGGCTGATGGCCGGCGCGTTCCTGGCCGTCGGCGGCGCCCTGTCGGCGGCCACGCGCAGCCAGGTCGTCGCCTTCATCCTGACGGTGGTGGTGTGCCTGCTGCTGTTGCTGGCGGGCTTCCCGATGGCGCTGGACCTGGTGCGCGGCTGGGCGCCGCAGGCCTGGGTCGACGCGTTCGCGGGGCTGAGCTTCCTGACCCATTTCCAGGCCATCAGCCGCGGCGTGCTCGACCTGCGCGACGGCGTGTTCTTCCTGCTGAGCATCGCCGCCTGGCTCGCCGCGACGGTGCTGATCATCGACATGAAAAAAGCCGACTGACGCCATGGCGACCACTTCCCGTTCCCCGATCGCCCGCCGTTCGCTCCCGCTGCTGGCCCTGGCGCTGCTGGCGCTGGCGTTCGTCGCCCTGGTGGCGCTGTCGTCGGTGGCGCTGCGCGGCGCCCGCCTGGACCTGACCGACAAGGGCCTGTACACGCTGTCGGACGGCACCCGCGCGATCCTCGGCCGCATCGACGAGCCGGTGAAGCTGAAGCTGTACTACTCCGAACATGCGACGCGGGACCTGCAGCAGTTCCGCGTGTTCGCCACGCGCGTGCGCGAACTGCTCGAGGAGATCGCCGCCCGCTCGGGCGGCAAGGTGACGCTGGAGGTGATCGATCCGGAGCCGTTCTCCGAGGCCGAAGACCAGGCCGCCGCCTACGGACTGCAGGCGATCCCGCTCGGCAGCACCGGCGACAAGCTCTATTTCGGCCTGGTCGGCACCAACAGCACCGACGGCGAAACGACGATGCCGTTCATCCAGCCCGACAAGGAAGCATTCCTCGAATACGACGTCGCCAAGCTGGTTTCGACCCTCAGCGTCGACACGCGGCCGGTGGTGGCGCTGATCAGCGGCCTGCCGACCGGTCCGTCGATGGACCCGTCGGGGCGGCAGAGCCCCGGCTGGGTGGTCGACCGGCAGATCGGCGAGCTGTTCGAACTGCGCCGCCTGCAGGGCGGGCTGACCGACATCGCCGACGACGTCGACCTGCTGATGGTGATCCATCCGAAGGAGCTGCCCGACGATTCGCTGTACGCGATCGACCAGTTCGTGATGCGCGGCGGCCGCCTGCTGGTGTTCGTCGACCCGGACTCGGAAGTCGACCAGTCGGCGATCGACCCGCTCGACCCGCTGTCGGTGGCGATCACCCGGGCCTCGGACCTGGCGCGCCTGTTCGCCGCCTGGGGCATCCAGTTCGACCCGGCGCGGGTGGTGCTGGACGACAAGCACGCGCTGCAGGTGCAGCCCGACCCGAACGCGGCGCCGGTGCGGCACCTGGCGGTGCTGGGCCTGGGCAAGGAAGCGCTGAACCAGGGCGACGTGGTGTCGGCGGAACTGGCGAGCCTGAACTTCTCGACCGTCGGTGCGCTGGCGCTGACCCGCGAGTCGACGCTGACGATGGAAGCGCTGGCGCAGAGCTCCGGCGCGGCGATGCTGGCGCCGGTGGAAACCGTGCGCGAGAACGCCAGCACGCCCGACCGCCTGCGCGAGGGCTTCAAGCCCGGCGGCGATCCGTTCGTGCTGGCGGCGCGTTTCGCCGGCGACCTCAAGACCGCGTTCCCCGAGCGCGGCGGCGAGCGCCACGTCGCCGCCAGCACCGGGCCGGCCAACATCATCGTCGTCGCCGACACCGACGTGCTCAGCGACCGGCTGTGGGTTTCGGTCAGCGATTTCCTCGGCCAGCCCGTCTACAACCCGTTCGCGAACAACGGCGACTTCGTCTTCAATGCCGTCGACAACCTCGTCGGCAACGGCGACCTGATCGCGGTGCGTACCCGGGCGGTGTCGTCGCGGCCGTTCGAGCGCGTCGAGGCGCTCCGGCGCGGCGCCGAGCAGCGTTACCGCACCAAGGAGCGCGAGCTGCAGCAGCAGCTGGACGACCTGGAGCGGCAGCTGGCGCAGCTGCAGCAGCCGGGCGCGGACGGCCAGGCGCAGGCATTGAGCGCCGAACAGCAGCGGCAGGTGCTGCGCTTCCAGGACGACAAGCTGCGCATGCGCCGCGAACTGCGCGAGGTGCAGCATCGCCTCAATGCCGACATCGAAGCGCTCGGCACGCGGCTCAAGCTGATCAACATCCTCGGCATGCCGGCGCTGGTGATCGTGGTCGCGCTGCTGGTCGCGTGGCGGCGCTGGTCGCGCCGGCGCGCGGCGGAGGGCTGAGCGTGCGCGGACGGGCACTCGTCGCCGCCGGAGTCGTCGTGCTGGCGCTGGCCGCCGCCGCGTGGTGGCTGCTCGACCGGCAGGCGGCCGGCGACGGCACCGGCGACGGCCTCGCCGTGCCCGGGCTCGCCGGGCGCATCGAGGCGATCGACCGCATCGAAGTGGTCGGCGCCGGCGGCAAGGCCCTGGTGATGCTCGAGAAGCGCGACGGCCTGTGGCGCATGCCGGCGCGCCTGGACTGGCTGGCGAACCAGCGCGAGATCGGCAATGCGCTGTACCGGCTCGGACAGGCCCGGCGGCTCGAGGCCAAGACCGCCGACCCGGCCCGGCATGCGCGCCTCGGCGTCGAGGACGTCGCGCTCGACACCGCCAAGGGCGCCGAACTGCGGCTGTCGGGCGGCGGCGAACCGCTGCGGCTGGTGATCGGCAACAACCACCCGTCGCTGGGCGGCAGCTATGTGCGCCTCGGCGACGATCCGCAGGCCTGGCTGATCGACGAGGACGTCGCGCCGGCCCGCGACCCGGCCGCGTGGCTGGACCGGCGCCTGCTCGACGTGCCGATGGCGCGGATCGAGCGCATCGTCGTGACCCCCGCGCAGGGGCCGGCGTTCGTGCTGGCGCGGGTCGACGACCGGTTCACCCCC
>JAKFCL010000119.1:0-1723 GCA_036676665.1 Arenimonas sp.
TCGACGTCGATCTCGAGGCCTTCGACCACGGTGTCGGCGAGGAACTGCGACTTCACCTTGCCGGTGATCCAGGCGTCGTCGATCGCGTCGCTCGGGCCGCCGGTGCCGTCGCCCATGCGGTCGTCGTCGACCTTGTCGCCGAGCAGGTCGTTGGCGTCGTCGACCTCGTCGGCATCGATGTCCTCGCGATCGGCATCCAGGACGTCGTCGTCGCCATCGACGGCGCCGATCTGGTCGTTGACCTTCGCATCCGGACCCGGGCCGACCTCGTCGACGCCATCGCCGTCCAGGTCGTCGATCTTCGGATTGTTGCCTTCCTCGTCGACGCCGTCGGTGACGTCCTCGACCGCGGCGCGCACTTCACCCGACGCGGTCGCCGTGTTCGCCTGGTCGCGCAGCGGCGTGCCCTCGCCGGCGACGATCAGGTCGTTGCGCACCGACACGACGCCGTCGACGGTGGCGGCCAGTTCGGCCGCGACGGCCTTGGCGCCGGCGTTGTCGGCACCGCCGGACAGCGTGACGACGCCGGCGACGGTGTCGACATTGATGTCGAAGCCTTCGGTGCGGGTATCGGCCAGCAGCTTGGTCTTGACCGCGGCGGTGATGGTCGCGTCCTGCACGACCTGGCCGGCGCTGCGCTCGGCAGCGCCGTCATGGGCGCTCACGGTGGCGGCGCCCATGCCCAGGGCGATGGCGGAGGCGAGCAGCGAAGCCTTGAGGATGTTCATGTTCATGGCGATGACTCCTTTGATGCGGTGGCCGCTGCGGGGCAGCGTCGGTCTGGTGACCTCGTCCGGGCTCGGCCCGTCGACCAGGCGAAGGGTGGCCAGCGCATCGGCAACGACAGGTGAAGCGCTTGTTTGAAGGGGGTGAAGCTGCCTTCCTTTCGACCGCAACTCCTTGATCCGGCGTGTAATCGCTTGCTGAACGGAACCGTTGCCGGCGTGGGCCGGGCCGATGCAGGCGCCTGCCGGAAACTCCACGAATGGAGTATCGTGGCCATATCCTCCTTGCGTGGAGTCTCCCATGAAGCCCCGGACCGCCGCGCCGCTGCCGGCCACCGACACCCTCGGCGGCCCGGCCCTGCGCGCGTTCTTCGCGATCGCCGCCGCCTGGGGCCTGCGCCCGGGCGAGGCCCGCCGCCTGCTCGGCGACCCGCCCGAATCCACCTTCTACAAGTGGAAGAAACACCAGGACGGCGCCCCGGGCCGCGACGTGATCGAGCGCATCAGCTACGTGCTGGGCATCTTCAAGGCGCTGCAGCTGCTGTTCCCGGACCCGACCCGCGCCGACGCCTGGCTGCGCCGGCCCAACAGCGCGCCGGCATTCGGCGGCCGCTCGGCGCTCGAGCGCATGCTCACCGGCAACGTCGCCGACCTGTATGTGGTGCGCCGCTACCTGGATGCGCAGCGCGGATGGCCGTGAGCCGGCTGCCGCGGCGCGTGGCGATCGACTGGCCCGGCGCATGGCGGCTGGTGCCGAGCCGGTTCCCCCCGCAGGGCGTGTTCGACCGCATCGCCGACCCGGCCGACCTGGACGCGCTGTTCGCGATCGAGGCGCTGACCAACGACCGCCTGCGCGAGGAGCTCGGCCAGCTCGAGCTGGTGCCGGCGGCGCGGCGCGTGTCCGGGCCCGGCATGCAGCCGGTCATGGCCGCCTTCACCCACTTCAACCCGGATGGCAGCCGCTTCAGCGACGGCAGCTACGGCGTGTTCTACGCCGC
>JAKFCL010000120.1:0-2161 GCA_036676665.1 Arenimonas sp.
CGGCTGCAGGCGGAGATGTTCCGCGCGGTGCGCCTGGTCGTGGACACCGGCATGCACGACAGGCGCTGGACGCGCGAGCAGGCCATCGCCTACATGGCCGACAAGACCGGCATGGGGCAGGCGGAAGTGGTCGCGGAGATCGAACGCTACCTGGTCATGCCCGGGCAGGCGCTGGCCTACAAGGTCGGCATGAACCGGATCCTGGGACTGCGCGAGCGCGCTCGGACGGCGCTCGGACCGAAGTTCGACATCCGCGGTTTCCACGACCTGGTGCTGGGCTCCGGCGACCTGCCGCTGGCGATCCTCGAGCGCCGCGTCGACGCGTGGATCGGTGCGCAGGCCGCGGACTGATCAGCCGCCGGCCAGCCACAGCGAGGCCGACGCCAGCGCGGCCGCGATCGCGCCGGCGGCGAGCACGTCGCTGGGGTAATGCAGTCCGAGCACGATCCGCGAGAGCGCGACCGCGGCGGTGAACGGCAGCAGCAGCGGTGCCAGCGCGGGGTAGTGCGCCAGCGCGACGACGGTGAAGGACACCGCGTGCAGCGTGTGCCCGGACGGGAAGCTGAACTCGTCGAGCGGCGCCGTCCAGGCGCGGATGCGCGGATCGGCCGCGTACGGGCGCGGTCGCTTCGTCCAGCGCTTGAGCTTGCGGTACAGCGTCAGCGCGACCACGCCGGTGGCCGCCAGCTGCGCCGACACCGCCAGCCCGTGCCAGCCGTCGAAGACCACCAGCGCCGCCATCAGCGCATACCAGAACAGGCCGTCGCCGAGCCGGCTGACCGCGCGGAAGAAGCCGCGCACGAGCGTCCGCGCACCCCAGCGGTTGGCGGTGACGCACCAGTCGTGTTCGCGCGCGGCCATCCGCCGCGCGCGCGGGCTCACGCGGCCTCCGTCCGTCGCGCCAGGCCCGCCAGCAGCCCGGCGAAGTCGGCCGCCACGGCGTCCGGTTGCAGGTGCAGGATCGCGTCGCGCGCGACCATGCCGGCGGCGCGCAGGTCGGCGCGGCAGGCCGTGGCGACGAGGGCCTGCACGAAGGCGGCCTCGTCGCCATACGCCACGCTGGCGCCGTGTTCGCCGTCGCGCAGGTGTTCGTGGCAGGCGCCGTAGTCGAACGCGACGACGGCGATGCCGCTCGCCATCGCTTCCAGGGTCACGTTGCCGAACGTTTCCGACAGCGACGGAAAGCAGAACAGGTCGGCGCTGGCGAAATGCCGCGCCAGGTCGCCGCCGCGGCGCACGCCGGCGAAGATGAAATCGGGGTTCGCGGCCTGCAGCTCGGGCCGCGCCGGGCCGTCGCCGACCCAGACGAAGCGCGCGTCCGGGCGCAGCCGCTGCAGCGCCCGGTAGCTGCGCACGGCCAGCGGCAGGTTCTTCTCGTGGGCGATCCGCCCCACGTGCACGACGACGGGCGCATCGGGCGCCGCGCCCCAGGCATCGCGCAGCGCCGCCTCGCGGAACGCCGGGTGGAACGCCCGGGTGTCGACCGCGCGCGCGAGCCGGAACGGCCGGCGGAAGCCCTGCGACGCCAGCGTGTCCTGCAGCTCGCGGGTGGGCACCAGCGTGGCGTCGGCGCGGTTGTGGAAGCGGCGCAGCCAGGAAAACACCCACGGGCTCAGGAACCCGGCGCCGTAGCGGCCGACGTAGTCGTCGAAGCGGGTGTGGAAGCCGGTGGCGACCGGGATGCCCAGCCGCCGGCACACCTTCAGCGCCGACCAGCCGAGCGGGCCCTCGGTGGCGATGTAGACCGCGTCCGGGCGCGCGCACGTCCAGCGCGCCGCCAGCCGCTTGCCCGCAGGCAGGCCGAAGCGCAGGCCCGGATAGCGCGGAATCGGCGCGCCCTCCACCAGCAGCACGTCCGGGTCGGCCCGGGCCGGGTCCTCGGCGCGCTCGGGCCGGACCACGCCGACCCCGTGGCCGAGCCGGCGCAGCCCCTGTTCCAGCGCCTGCACCGTCAGCGCGACGCCGTTGACGTCCGGCGGGTAGGTCTCGGTGACCAGTTCGATGTGCATGCGGGCGTCCATGCACGCAGCGTGGCGGGGCGATGTTCCGGGGCGATGACAGCCCGGTGACGCGGCGATGACGCCGGCGGTCGCGTCAGTGCGTGCGGATCGCCAGCGTGCGGCCGATGTCGCGCAGGTAGTCCTGCTCGGTGGCCAGGTCG
>JAKFCL010000121.1:0-29538 GCA_036676665.1 Arenimonas sp.
GCGGTCGAGAAGGACCGCCAGCGATTCTCCTTCGCGCCGGTGATCGTCGCGGTGATCGGCCGGCCGGTCGCCGGGCACAAGATCCCGCTGCAGGAACAGCTCCTGTCGGGCGGCGCCGTCTGTTTCGCGCTGCTGCAGGCCGCCCAGGCGCTGGGGTTCGGCGCCCAGTGGCTGACCGGCTGGGCCGCCTACGATCCGGTCGTGACCGCCCGCCTGGGCCTGGCGGCCGGCGAAACGGTGCTCGGCTTCATCCACATCGGCACCGCCAGCGAACCCGCACCCGAGCGCCTGCGTCCGGATCCGGCCGAACTTCTGCAGGACTGGACGCCGTGAGCGGCCCCGTCCATCTGGTCGATGCCAGCCTCTATGTCTTCCGGGCGTGGCACTCGATGCCGCCGGAGTTCACCGACCGGGACGGCTGGCCGGTCAACGCCGTGCACGGCTTCGCCCGGTTCGTGCTGGAACTGCTGGAACGGCAGCGCCCGGAACGCATCGCCGTCGCCTTCGACGAGTCCCTCGACAGCAACTTCCGCAACCAGATCTACCCGGCGTACAAGGCCAATCGCGATGCCGCCCCGGAAGAACTCAAGCGCCAGTTCGCGCACTGCCAGCGCCTGTGCCGGGCGCTCGGCCTGCCGGTGCTGGCGGACGGCCGCTTCGAGGCCGACGACCTGATCGGCGCCGCCCTCGGCCAGGTGCGCCGCGCCGGTTTCTCCGGCCTGATCATCTCCGCCGACAAGGACCTCTCGCAGCTGCTCGACGTCGACGACGAACAGTGGGACTACGCCCGCGGCGAGCGCTGGCGCGCCGAGGGGGTCAAGGCGCGCTATGGCGTGCACGCGCACCAGATCGCCGATTACCTCGGGCTGACCGGCGACGCGATCGACAACATCCCCGGCGTGCCGGGCATCGGCCCGAAGACCGCGGCGATCCTGCTGGCGCATTTCGGCAGCCTGGACGCGCTGCTCGAGCGGTTGGCGGAAGTGCCGTTCCTGCGCATGCGCGGCAGTGCCCAGCACGCGGGCCGGCTGCACGAACATCGCGAGATGGCGCTGCTTTCGCGCCGGCTCGCGACCATCGACGTCAACGCGCCGCTGCCGGCCGACCTGGGCACCGGCGAACGCGGCGCGCCCGACACGGCGGCGCTCGAGGCGCTATGCGACGACCTGAAGTTCGGGCCGATGACCCGCCGGCGCCTGTTCTCGGCCTGAGCGCACGCCGGCCGACCCGCGACGCGCATCACGCCCGGCCGCGATCCACACGCGCTAGCATCGACGGATGGACGACACCACCGACGAAACGATGTGCGAAGGCACGTACCTGCGGCTGGTCAGGCGCGGGACCTGGGAATACGCCGAGCGCACCAACGCCGGCCATGCGGTGATCGTGATCGCGCTGACGCCGGAGCGGAACCTCCTGTTCGTCGAACAGTACCGCGTGCCGATGGGCGCGCGGACGATCGAGATGCCCGCCGGCCTGGTCGGCGACACCGATGCGGACGACACGCTCGAGGAAGCCGCGCGGCGCGAGCTGCTCGAGGAAACCGGCTGGCGCGCCGACGAGGTCGAGGTGCTGATGGTCGGCCCCACCAGCTCCGGGCTGAGCAACGAACTGATCGCCTTCGTCCGCGCCCGCGGCCTCACCCGCGTCCACGCCGGCGGTGGCGACGCCTCCGAGGACATCACCGTGCACGAAGTCCCGGTCGACGACGCCCCGCGCTGGCTCGCCGCGAAGATGGCCGAAGGTTTCTCGATGGACCCGAAACTCTGGGCCGGCCTCTGGCTGCTCGACCGCAACCCCGACGGAAGTCCGGCCTAGTCAGCGGAAGGAGTCGGTGGCGCGGACGAGGATGTCGACGAGTTCGGGCTCGAACGCCGAGTGCCCCGACGTCGGGCCGAATTCCAGCTTCGATTCCGGCCAGGCCCTGTGCAGGTCCCAGGCGTTCTGCGCCGGGCAGACCACGTCGTAGCGGCCGTGCGCGATCACGCCCGGAATGCCCTTGAGGCGATGGGCGTCGCGCAACAGCTGGTCGTCGGCGTCGAAGAAGCCGCCGTGGACGAAATAGTGGCATTCGATGCGGGCGAAGCTCAGCGCGAAATGCGGGTCCTCGTGGCTGCGGATGAAGGCCTCGTCCTGGCGCAGGAAACTGGTGCTGGCCTCCCAGACCGACCACGCCCGGGCCGCGGCCAGCCGCACGCCCTCGTCCGGGGACGTCAGGCGGCGGTGGTAGGCGCTCATCAGGTCGTGCCGCTCGACGTCCGGGATCGCCTCCAGGTATTTCTCCCACGCGTCAGGGAACAGCCGCGAGCAGCCCTGCTGGTAGAACCATTCCAGCTCCCAGCGGCGCAGCATGAAGATGCCGCGCAGCACCAGTTCGGTGACCTGCAGCGGGTGGGCCTCCGCATAGGCCAGGGCCAGGGTCGACCCCCAGCTGCCGCCGAACACCTGCCAGCGCTCCACCTTCAGGTGCCGGCGCAGCTTCTCGAGGTCGGCCACCAGGTCCCAGGTGGTGTTGTCGACCAGGTCCGCATGCGGCGTCGAACGACCGGAGCCGCGCTGGTCGAACAGCACGATCCGGTACTTCGCCGGGTCGTGGAAGCGGCGCATGCGCGGGCCGCAGCCGGCGCCGGGCCCACCGTGCAACAGGACCACCGGCTTGCCTCCGGGATTGCCGCACTGCTCGTAGTAGAGCCGGTGGCGTTCGTCCACGGCGATGAAGCCGCTGTCGTAGGGTTCGAGTTCCGGATACAGGCCGCGCATGGGTCGCCTCGTGGGACGTGTCAGTCGCGATTCTAGCCCTCGTCGGCGCTTGAACTGTCACGCGCATGGCGTATGCTCGGATCCACATGGGCACACCGCCGACGCATCTGAGTCTGGTGGGAACCGGGAAGCACGCCGCCCCGGTCGGGCCCACTGCACTGCGCGAAACGGCCCTGCCGCGGGTCCTGTCCCTCGACGCCCACGGCCGCATCCTCGACTGGATGCACTGGCAGGACGCCGTCTGCCTGTACGTTCGCGGCGCGGTCGCCTGGACCCTCGGCGATCCCTGCCTGACCGTGCACGGCGGCACCAACCGCGTCAGTGGCTTGCAAAGCGTCGTCGAGCTGCATCCGATCGTCGCCGCGCGCGGCCACGCGCACGCCAAGGCGCTCGACCCGTCACCGGCGCTCACCAACACCGCGCTGTTCGCCCGCGACGCGAACCTGTGCCTGTACTGCGGCGACGAGTTCCCGCGCCACGCGCTGACCCGCGACCATGTCGTGCCGGTGTCCCGCGGTGGCCGCGACGTCTGGGAGAACGTCGTCTGCGCCTGCTACCTGTGCAATTCGCGCAAGGGCGGTCGCACGCCGCAGCAGGCCGGCATGCCGCTGCTGGCCATCCCCTACCGGCCCAGCTGGGTCGAACACCTGATCCTGTCCAACCGGCACATCCTGGCCGACCAGATGGCGTTCCTGCGCAGCCACCTGCCGCGTCGTGCAAAACGCCTCGTGTGAGCCGATTTGACGGCGGATGCGGCCGGGCCCGACACTCCGGCCCTCGTTCCCCCGGGGGGGAGGGCGCGCCCAAGGGGCCATCGGACCAATGAACAAGCTGAGCATCTGTTTCGCCGGACTGTCCCGCCAGGAAGAGGCGGAAATCGTTTCGTTGTTCAAACAGGCCAATTCCCAGCGCGGCAACCGCTGGCTGGTGACGCCCGAGACCGAAGCCGATGTGCTGGTCATCGACATGGACTCGATGTACGGCCAGATGAGCCTGATGAAGGCGCTGGGAACCGGCAAGACCCTGGTCGCGCTGACCGCCGGCGGCCGCGCCGACACCGACCATGTACTCAACCGGCCGGTGACGGCGCTGGCGATCGGCAACCTGATGGCCGCGATCGAATCGGGCGAAACCGCCAACACCAACGTGCCGTCGCCGGCACCGGCACCCGACGCACCGCCCGCTGAAAAGCCTGCACCGGCGACCGCCGCGCGCGCTCACGAACCGGCACCGGCCTCCGCTCCGGTCCCCGCCGCGCCCGCACCGGCACCGGCACCGGCACCGGCATCCACCGCCGCGCCGGCGCCAACGCCCGAAGCCGCGGCGCCGGCCGTTCCCGAACCGACCGCGCGGGTGACCGCGGAAATGCCGGCCGTCGCCGGCAAGCGCTACCTGGCCGATTTCCTGCGTCCGGGCGTCCTGCCCGGGCCGGTGCGGCTGCAGCGGGCCGATGCGCCCGACCTGGTGCTGGACCCGACGACCCAGACCTACCTGGGAGGCAGCGCCCTCAAGCCGCTGGTGCCCTACTGCAACGTGCCGCTCACCGACGCCGATTTCGTCGGCGTGGCCGCGGCGGAGCTCCCGGGCCTCGAGCAGAAGCTCGGCGGACGGCATCCCCTGCCGCGACTGAGCTGGCTCGCCGCGCTGGCCAACGGCGGCGGCGCATTGATGCCGGGCTACGGGCCGAACGAGAAGTACAAGCTGCTCAAGTGGCCGCAGACCGAGCGCGAGTTCCCGAAGCACTTCCGCATCGCCACGGTGATGATGAAGGGGCCGGCGACGCTGACCGAAATCGCCGAACTCAGCGGCGTCGGCCTGGACGAGGTGATCGATTACGTCAACGCCTCGCTGGCGGTCGGGGTCGCGGAACAGGACGCGGCTGCTCCCGCCGTCGCCGATGCCGCCAAGGGCGGCCTGCTGGGGCGTTTCCGCCGCTGACCGGACGGCGCCGCGACGGCGCCCGTGCCCGCCCGCTGCCCGCTTTCGCCTGAATGCGGGCCGCACCTCGCCTTGCCCCCGCCAGCGGGGTACCGGACAATCCGTTCCTGCCTCCGGCCCGGTTTTTCCGATGGATTCCCAGCGCTACCCGCACCTTTCCCGCATCGACGAGCCCGCCGACCTGCGCGCGATCCCCGAGGCCGACCTGCCGGGCGTCGCCGACGAGCTGCGCGCCTACCTGATCGAGAAGGTGAGCCAGTCGGGCGGTCATTTCGGCGCCGGGCTGGGGGTGATCGAACTGACGGTGGCGCTGCACCACGTGTTCGAGACCCCGGTGGACCGGCTGGTCTGGGACGTCGGCCACCAGTGTTATCCGCACAAGATCCTGACCGGCCGCCGCGACAGCATCCACACGGTCAAGCAGAAGGATGGCGTGGCGCCGTTCCCGAAGCGCGACGAGAGCGAGTACGACACGCTCGGCGTCGGCCACAGTTCCACCTCGATCTCGGCGGCGCTGGGCATGGCGATCGCGCTGCAGGCGCGCGGCGACCAGCGCAAGGTCGTGGCGGTGATCGGCGACGGCGCGATGACCGCCGGCATGGCGTTCGAGGCGCTCAACCACGGCGGCGGCATGGATCCGGAGCCCGACCTGCTGGTGATCCTCAACGACAACCGGATGTCGATCTCCGAGAACGTCGGCGGCCTGACCAAGATGCTCGGCCGCCTGTCCGGCAGCCGCACGCTCAATGCGCTGCGCGAGGGCGGCAAGCGCCTGCTCGGCGACAAGCGCCGTCCGGCCGCGCGTTTCATGCGTCGCTGGGAAGAACACTGGAAGGGCATGTTCGTGCCGTCCACGCTCTTCGAGGAGATGGGCTTCCACTACACCGGCCCGATCGACGGCCACGACATCCATGCGCTGGTGTCCACGCTGAAGACGCTCAAGGGCCTCAAGGGTCCGCAGCTGCTGCACGTGATCACCACCAAGGGCAAGGGATACGAACTGGCCGAGGGCGACCAGATCGAATACCACGCGGTCGGCCCGTTCGACCCGGGTGTGGGCATCGTCAAGAAGGCCGCGCCGGCGAAACCGACGTACACGCAGGTGTTCGGCGACTGGCTGTGCGACATGGCCGCCGCCGACGACCGCCTGCTGGCCATCACCCCGGCGATGCGCGAGGGCTCGGGCCTGGTGCGCTTCAGCCAGGAATACCCGCAGCGTTATTTCGACGTGGCGATCGCCGAGCAGCATGCGGTGACGCTGGCGGCGGGCATGGCCATCGAGGGGGCCAAACCGGTGGTGGCGATCTACTCGACGTTCCTGCAGCGTGGTTACGACCAGCTGATCCACGACGTCGCGCTGCAGGACCTGGACGTGCTGTTCGCGATCGACCGCGCCGGCATCGTCGGCCCCGACGGCGCGACCCACGCAGGCAGCTTCGACCTCGCGTTCCTGCGCTGCATCCCGAACATGGTGGTGATGGCGCCGGCCGACGAGAACGAATGCCGGCAGATGCTCAGCACCGGTTTCCGCCACGCCGGCCCGGCGGCGGTGCGCTACCCGCGCGGCAGCGGCCCGGGCGTGGCCGTGCAGCCGGCGCTCGACACGCTGCCGATCGGCAAGGCGGAGGTACGCCAGCGCGGCAGCCGGCTGGCGCTGCTGGCCTTCGGGGCGCTGGTGCCGGCGGCCGAGAAGATCGCCCGCGAATTCGGGCTGACGGTGGTCAACATGCGCTTCGTGAAGCCGCTGGACCGGGCGCTGCTGCTCGAGCTGGCGCGCACCCACGACGGCTTCGTGACGCTCGAGGACGGTGCTGCGATGGGCGGCGCCGGCAGCGGTGTCGCCGAACTGCTGGCGGCTGAGGGTCTCGTGCTGCCGATCCAGCACCTGGGCCTGCCCGACCGTTACCAGGAACATGGCTCGCGCGAGCAGCTGCTCGCCGAAGCGGGCCTGGATGCCGACGGGATCCGCGCGGCGCTGCTGCAGCGCTGGCCGCAGCTGCAACCCGGCCCGACGCGCATCGTTTCGGGCTGACGCCCGCGATCAGGCCGGCGCCCGGCCCAGCGTCACCCGGTCGCGGCCTTCCAGGTCGCGTTCGGTCGCCACGTCGACCAGCCCGCCCTGCGCGAACAGCGTGCGCACCGCGTCTCCCTGGTCCAGGCCATGTTCGACCAGCAGCCAGCCGCCCGGCTGAAGGTGGCGGCGCGCCTGCGCGGCGATGATGCGGATCGCGTCGAGGCCGTCGGCGCCCGAAGCGAGCGCGGCGCGCGGTTCGAAGCGCAGGTCGCCCTGCCCCAGATGCGGATCGCCCTCGGCGATGTAGGGCGGATTGCTGGCGATCAGCGCGAACGTCTCACCCGCCACCGGCGCGAACCAGTCGCCCCGCAGGAGCCGCACCGTCGGCCGGACGGCCGTGGCGTCGCCGCGGACGGGATCCAGGCCCGCGACATTGCGGCGGGCGACCTCCAGCGCCGCGGCGCTGGCGTCGGTCGCGGTGATCCGGGCCGACGGCCGCTCGGCGGCGATCGCCAGGGCGATTGCGCCGGTGCCGGTGCCCAGGTCGAGCACGGGGGCCGTCGTCCCTTCCGGCAGCCGTGCCAGCGCCAGTTCCACCAGCCGTTCGGTCTCCGGCCGCGGGATCAGCGTGGCCGCGGTCACCGCCAGCTCCAGCGACCAGAAGCCGCGCCGGCCGGTGATCTGCGCGACCGGCTCGCCACCGGCGCGCCGCTGCACCAGCGTGGCGAATGCGTGCGCCTGCGCCGGGGCCAGCGGATCGTCCGCATGCGCGTAACACCAGCTGCGCGACCGGCCGAGCGCGTGCGCGAGCAGCAGTTCGGCGTCCAGCCGCGCCTCGTCGCCCGGGAGCCGGGCGGCGGCGGCGCGGATCGCCCCGGCGACCGTTTCCGCCATCAGGAGAGCAGCATCGTCCCGACCTGCACGATGCACGCGAGCACGAACCCGCCGAGGAAGAACAGGTAGGCCAGCCGCAGGTAGCGGTACTTGTGGTGCGCCAGGTACCAGCCGAGCGCGTAGGTGTCGCGCGCCATCGTCTCGTACACCGAACCGTCGGACTTCAGCGCGCCGGCGATCTCCGTCAGGAAGCGTTCGCGCGGCAGTTCGGCGAAATGGCCGAAGAACATCAGGTTGAACTGCGGCGGGATCGGCGCGCCCTCCGCCAGTTTCAGCGGGCGGTACTTCGGCAGCACGGCCAGCACCGCCAGCAGCAGCGACAGCATCGTGAACGCGGCCAGCGTCAGCGACGCCGTGCGCAGGATCGGGTCGTTCAGCCGGCCCAGCACCAGCGTGAGCACGATCGACGACATCGTGATGATGATGTTGGCCTTGGTGTCGGCCATCGTCGACAGCTGCACATGGTGCTGCTGCATGGTCCGGAGCAGGCAGTCGCTGGTGTTACGCTCCGGGATCGCGGCGAAAAGGCGTTCCAGCTCGCCGACAGCCGGCGGTGGCGTGGGGGTCATGACACGCTCCTGACGGGATTGACCGAATGATACGCGCCCGCCGCCCGAGCAATCCCCCGCCGATGCGCCTGCCGATCCTGCTGTCCTTCCCTCTGTGCGTCCTGCTGGCCCTGTCCGGATGCGGCCGTACCGCCTCGTGGGCGGTCAACGTCGGCGTCGACGACGACCGGATCGATACCCGGACCTACGACGCGGCGAACGGCCTGGCGCTCGACATCCACCGGACGGCACGCCCGCGTGCCCCGGTGATCGTCTACCTGCACGGCGGCAGCTGGCGGAACGGCGACCGCGGCGAGGCCCGTTTCGTCGGCCAGCGCCTCGCCGGGGCCGGCGCGCTGGTGCTGGTGCCCGACTACCGGAAGGCGCCGGGACATCGGTTCCCCGCCTTCGTGCAGGACGCCGCCGGCGCCGTCGCCTGGGCGCGCGCAAACGCCGCCCGCCTCGGCGGCGATCCGGACCGGATCTTCGTGATGGGCCATTCGGCCGGCGCGCACATCGCCGCGCTGTTGGGCACCGACGCCCGCTACCTGCGTGCGGTGGGCCTGGCCCCGAAGGACCTGGCCGGTGTCATCGGCTGGTCGGGCGCCTACGACTTCCTGCCGATCACCGACATCGACCTCGTCGACGTGTTCGGCACCGGCGAGCTCTGGCCGGCATCGCAGCCGGTGAACCACGTCGACGGCGACGAGCCGCCGTTCCTGCTGGTGCACGGCAGCGACGACGACGTCGTGCTGCCGGGCAACAGCGCGAGCCTGGCGGCGAAACTGCGCGCGGCCGGGGTGCGCGTGCGCCATGTGCCGCTCGACGGCAAGGGCCACGTCGGCGTGCTGCTCGAACTGCGGCGCCCCGGCACCGGCGAGGCGCTGGCCGAGACGCTGCGCTTCCTCGGGCTGGACTGATCCGCGCGCCTCAGGCGGCTGCGGCGGCCGCGGCGGCCGGCGCGCTGGTGCGGATCAGGTGGTCGAACGCGCCCAGCGCCGCGGTGGAACCGGCGCCCATCGCGACGACGATCTGCTTGTACGGCACCGTGGTGGCGTCGCCGGCGGCGAACACGCCCGGCATCGATGTCGCGCCGCGTTCGTCGACGACGATCTCGCCGCGCGGCGACAGCGCCACGCCGCTGTCCTGCAGCCATTCGGTGTTCGGCAGCAGGCCGATCTGCACGAAGATGCCCTCCAGCTCGACCCGGTGCAGGCCGCCGCCGCTGCGGTCGCTGTAGGCCAGGCCGGTGACGCGGCTGCCGTCGCCGAACACCTCGGTGGTCTGCGCCCCGAGCACGACCCGCACGTTCGTCAGGCTGCGCAGCTTGCGCTGCAGGACCTCGTCGGCGCGCAGTTTCGAATCGAACTCCAGCACCGTCACGTGGGCGACGATGCCGGCCAGGTCGATCGCCGCCTCGACGCCGGAATTGCCGCCGCCGATCACCGCCACGCGCTTGCCCTTGAACAGCGGCCCGTCGCAGTGCGGGCAATAGGCCACGCCCTTGTTGCGGTAGACGTCCTCGCCGGGCACGCCCATCTGCCGCCAGCGCGCACCGGTGGACAGCACGACCGCGCGCGCCGACAGCGTCGCGCCGTTCGCCAGCCGCACGCCGACCAGGCCGCCGGGCGCGGATGCCGGCACCAGCGCCTCGGCACGCTGCAGGTTCATCACGTCGACGTCGTATTCGCGCACGTGCCGCTCGAGCTCGGCCGCGAACTTCGGACCTTCGGTGTACGGCACGGAGGGAAAGTTCTCGATGCCCATCGTGTCGAGCACCTGGCCGCCGAAGCGTTCGGCGACCACGCCGGTGCGGATGCCCTTGCGCGCGGCGTAGATCGCCGCCGCGGCGCCGGCCGGGCCGCCGCCGACCACCAGCACCTCGTACGGCGCCCGTTCGCGCAGCTGCGCCGCTGCCCGGTCCGCCGTGCCGGTATCGAGCCTGGCGACGATCTCCTCGAGGCCCATGCGGCCCTGGCCGAACACTTCCCCGTTGAGGAACACCGTCGGCACGGCCATCACCTGCCGGCGCTCGACCTCGTCCTGGAACAGCGCGCCGTCGATGGCGACGTGGCGGATGCCGGGGTTGATCACGCTCATCAGGTTCAGCGCCTGCACCACGTCCGGGCAGTTCTGGCACGACAGCGAAAAATACGTCTCGAACGAATACTCGCCTTCGAGGTCGCGTACCTGCTCGATCAGCGCCTGCGCCTCGCGCGACGGATGCCCGCCGACCTGCAGCAGCGCCAGCACCAGCGAAGTGAACTCGTGGCCCATCGGCAGGCCGGCGAAACGCACGCCGACGTCGGTGCCGGTGCGCACGATCGCGAACGACGGCCTGCGGGGATCGTCGTCGCGGCGCGTCAGCGTGATGCGGTCCGACAGCGCCGCGATCTGCTCGAGCAGCGCCCACAGCTCGCGTGACGGCTCGCCGTCGTCGAGCGAGGCGACCAGCTCGATCGGCTGCACCAGCTTTTCCAGGTAGGCCCCGAGCTGGGCGCTGAGATTCTGATCGAGCATGGCGAAGGCTCCGGTGCGATCGGGAAGGGAGGAATCGGGGAAAGGTTGCGTCAGCGGCCGGCGTCAGGCGGGCCGCTCAGGCAATCATCCTGCGGGGAGTCGGAACCCGGGGCCCTGCCCCGGGTTCCGCGGGTGTCAGATCTTGCCGACCAGGTCGAGCGACGGCGCGAGGGTCTTCTCGCCTTCCTTCCACTTGGCCGGGCACACCTGGCCCGGGTGGGCGGCGACGTACTGGGCGGCCTTGAGCTTGCGCACGGTTTCCTTCATGTCGCGGGCGATGGCGTTGTCGTGGACCTCGGCGGTCTTGATCACGCCCTTCGGATTGACGATGAAGGTGCCGCGCAGGGCCAGGCCTTCTTCCTCGATGTGCACACCGAAGGCGCGGGTCAGCTTGTGCGTCGGGTCGCCGACCAGCGGGAACTTCGCCTTGCCCACGGCCGGCGAGGTCTCGTGCCAGACCTTGTGCGAGAAATGGGTGTCGGTGGTGACGATGTAGACCTCGGCGCCCATCTTCTCGAATTCGCCGTAGTTCTCGGCCGCGTCCTCGACTTCGGTCGGGCAGTTGAAGGTGAAGGCCGCCGGCATGAAGACGATGACCGACCACTTGCCCTTCAGGCTGGCATCGGAAACTTCGACGAACTTGCCGTTGTGGAAGGCCTGGGCCTTGAACGGCTGGATTTCGGTGTTGATCAGGGACATCTTGGGGAGGTTCCTCTTTCAGGGGTGGGTCGAATCGGGACCGCCATCCTAGGGCCCACGATTCAATTCGTAAAGGTTATTGATTTTATCGGTTCAATAGGTGTTAACTATGGCGACCGCCCGCGTCCCGGCGAGGAGCCCCGATGAATCTGCGTGACCTGAGGTATCTCGTGGCCCTGGCCGACCTGCGCCATTTCGGCAAGGCCGCCGAGGCGTGCCACGTGAGCCAGCCGACGCTGTCGACGCAGATCCGCAAGCTCGAGCAGGAGCTCGGCGTGTCGCTGGTCGAGCGTGCCCCGCGGCATGTGATGCTGACGTCCGCCGGCCAGGACATCGCCACCCGCGCGCGCCGCGTGCTCGCCGAGGTCGAGCAGATGCGCGACACCGCGCGGCGCACCTGCGACCCGGAGGCCGGGAGCGTCCGCCTCGGCATGTTCCCGACGCTCGGGCCCTACCTGCTGCCGCATGTGGTGCCGTTGCTGCGCGAACGGTTCCCGCGCCTGGAACTGCTGCTGGTCGAGGAAAAGACCGAAGCGCTGCTCGGCCTGCTGCGCGAGGGCCGGCTCGACGCCGCCGTGCTGGCGCTGCCGCTGCACGAGGACTGGCTGGAGGTCGAGGTGCTGTTCGACGAACCGTTCCTGCTCGCCGTGCCCGCCGGCCATCCGCTGGCGGCGCAGACGCAGCTGGACATCGACGATCTCGGCGATCAGCACCTGCTGCTGCTCGAGGAAGGCCATTGCCTGCGCGACCAGGCACTGGCCGTGTGTTCCCTGGGCGGTGCCGGCGAACGCGACGGATTCCGCGCCACCAGCCTGGAAACCCTGCGGCAGATGGTCGCCGCCGGCGTCGGCGCGACCCTGCTGCCGCTGCTGGCGGTGCAGCCGCCGGTACCGCCGTCGGAGGCCGTGCACCTGCTCACGTTCACCGGCAAGCCGCCCAGCCGGCGGCTGGCGCTGGTGTGGCGGCGCAGTTCGGCCGCCAGCGGCTTCCTGCACAAGCTGGCGGCGGTGCTGCGCCACCTGCCCCCGGAACTGCTGCGCCCGCCGGCGCCGCGACCGCGCCGCCGCACCCCGGCCTGACCCACGAGGCGACCATGGAAATCAAGGGATCCCGCACCGAAGCCAACCTGCGCGATGCGTTCGCGAAGGAATCGCAGGCCAACCGGCTGTTCCTCTACTTCGCCCAGAAGGCCGATGCCGAAGGTTTTCCGGACATCGCCTCGGTGTTCCGCTCCACCGCCGAGGGCGAGACCGGGCACGCGCACGGATTGCTGGAATACCTGGAGCCGTGCGGCGACCCGTCCAGCGGGCTGCCCTTCGGCTGCACCGGCGACAACCTGCGCGCGGCGATCGCCGGCGAAAGCGCCGACTGCGACGAACGCTACCCGATGATGGCGCGGGTCGCCCGCGAGGAGGGCTTCGACGACATCGCCGACTGGTTCGAATCGCTCGCCGGCGCCGAACATTCCCATGCCGAACGGTTCCGGGCCGCGCTGCAGCGGCTCGAACGCGCCGCCGCGCCCACCGCCGGCGGCAGCGACTTGTGACCGGATCGCTGGCACGAACCGGCGTCCGCCATTAGGCTGCGCGCATGCCACGCTGGATCTGGATCTTCATCACCTGCGCGTTCGCCGCCCTGCTCTGGGCGAGCCAGCGCGCGCCCGCCGACGCCTCCTACGCCGATGCGTCGGCGCCGGCGGTCGCCTGTGTGCTGCCGCCGTTGCCGACCGGCAGCGAGCCGTTCCAGGGCGGGGTGCCGGTGGCGATGCGGCCATTCCGCCGCGGCGATTTCCTGGTGTCGCCACTGGCGGCGTTCAGCGTGGAGGCGCGCGTGCTGGGCCGCGAGGATTACGACTTCGGCCCGGAATCGGCGATCTCGCCGACGGACCTGGCGCTCGGCTGGCAGCGCATGGCCCAGCCCGACGTCTACGAGCCGCTCGATGTCAGCCAGTCCGGCCGCTGGTACCGCTATCGCTGGGGTGCGCAGGGCCCGCCGATCCCGCTGCCGGAAATCATCCGCTCCAGCGCCAACATGCACATGGTCCCGGCCGACGAGAACGTCGCGAGGGCGCTCGAACGCGTGCGTCCCGACCAGATGGTGCGCCTCCAGGGCTGGCTTATCGAGGCACGCCGCGACGACGGCTGGGCCTGGCGCAGTTCGCTGACCCGCGAGGACAGCGGCGACGGTGCCTGCGAACTGGTTTACGTCTGCTCGCTGACCACGCTCTGACCGCTCAGTAGCTCAGCACCGCGTGCAGCGGCGTGGCCTCCGGCCAGCGCGCGCGGCCGCCGAGCGCCGGCAGTTCCACCAGCACGCCGGCACCGACCAGATCGATGTCGAGCCGGGCCAGCAGCTGGGCGGCGGCGCGCAACGTGCCGCCGGTGGCCATCACGTCGTCGATCAGCAGCACGCGGGCGCCGGGCCGCATCGCATCGGCCTGCACCTGCAGGCGGTCCAGGCCGTATTCGAGCGCGTAGGTGACCTCGTGCACGGCGCCCGGGAGCTTGCCCGGCTTGCGGATCGGCAGGAAGCCGCAATCCAGGTCCCGCGCGAGGGCGGCGCCGAAGATGAAACCGCGGGCCTCGATGCCGGCGACCGCATCGATGTGCTGGCCGCGCCACGGGGCCGCGAGCGCGGCGATGGCCGCCGCGAAGCCGGCCCCGTCGGCGAGCAGCGGCGCGATGTCACGGAACAGGATCCCGGGCTTGGGGAAATCGGCGACGGCGCGGATCAGCGTTTCGAAGGATGCCACCCTCACACCTCGTCGGCAGCGACGCGTTCGGTTTCGGCACGCGCCGACGCCACCCATTCGCACATCGCCGGCAGCGCGAATATCGCATCCATGAAAGCGCGGGACGTGTCGTCGACGGGGACGCCGTGGCTGCGCAGGCGCACGCACACCGGTGCGAACATCGCGTCGACGATGCCGAACTCGCCACACAGGAACCGGCCGTCGCCGCCGAAGCGCAGCCGCAGTTCCCGCCACAGCGCCTGCACGCGGTCGACGTCGCGCTGGGCATCCTCGTCCCAGTCGCGCCGGCCGGGCTGGCGGCGGACATTCATCGGCATCTGCGCGCGCATCGCCGCGAACCCCGAATGCATCTCCGCGGCGGCGCTGCGCGCCACCGCCCGCGCCTGCAGGTCGGCCGGCCAGCCACGCCCCTGCAGCCAGCGCTCGTTGGCGTATTCGCAGATCGCCAGCGAATCCCAGACCACCAGCGCGCCGTCGCGCAGCACCGGCACGCGCCGTGTCGGCGACCAGCGGCCGATGCCGGCGCGGAACTCGGCCGTGTCCAGCGGCAGCCTGACCTCGTCGAAGACCACCCCGGCCTGGCGCAGCAGCAGCCAGGGCCGCAGCGACCACGACGAGTAGTTCTTGTTGCCGATCACCAGCGTCGTCGACATGCGCGGCTCAGCTGAAGATCTGGTCGGCGCCGTTCTTCGAGGCGATCTGCGCCGCGCGGGTGGCCCGCTCGATCAGCGCAGCGCCGTCGCGTTCGCCCGGGATCGCCGGCGCGACGCCGATGCTGACGGTGTACCCGGGGGCGATGCGCTCGTCCACCGGCATCCTCTGCACGGCCGCGCGCAACCGCTCGGCATATTCGCGCGCCTCCAGCAGGCGCTTGCCGTCGGCGACCACCAGGAAGCCGTCGGGGCCGGAGCGGCCGACGAGATCCCCGTAATCGAGTTCCTCGCGCAGCAGCGCGCCGATCGGCTCCAGCGCCAGCGCCGCACCGCCCTCGGCGGCGGCCTCGCGCAGCGACGGCAGCTGGTCGACGATGATGCAGAGCAGGCTCACCGGCCGCTGCGCCAGCCGCGCCGCGTCCAGGATGCGGGCCAGTCCCGCGCGAAGCGCCTCGAGGCGCAACGTGCCGGTCAGTTCGTCCGTTTCCGCGGTGCGCTGGGCGGAGACCACCGACGCGGCCTCCTCGCCGGCCAGCATCGCCACGGCCGCGAACTCGGCACACAGCGCCATCTCGGCGTCGGAGTAGGTCACGTTCGCCGGTCGTTCCACCAGCAGCGCGCCCCAGCCCGGCTTCGGCACCGGCAGCGGGATCAGCGCCATCTGCACCTGCTGCAGCGGGCCGTCCGGACCGTCGAAGTCGATGCCCACCTGCTGCGGCGCGCGCAGGCGGCTCAGGTTGCGCAGCAGCGTCGAACGCTGCGCCAGCAGTTCCCGGTATCGCGCCTCCGCCCCGGGCGGCTCGACCTGAAGCACGTCCTCGCCGTGGAAGTCCATCGCCACCACCGCCGCCGAGGTCTGCGGCAGCACCGGTTTCAGGCCGTCGAGCAGGCGCCGGAAGGCGATCCACTTCATGTCGCCGTCGGCGGCGTGGCGCAGGCCGGCCTGCAACGTCGCGACCAGCTTTTCGCGCGCCATCGCGATCTTTTCCTCGGCACCCGGCTCGGGCGGTTCCTTGCGCCGGCGGATCGCCCAGCGCTGCATCGCCGAACGCATCCACGGCAGCGACACGTACAGCGCCATGGTCAGGGCCAGCATCAGCTGCCAGCCGTAGAGGTTGAACAGCGTGGCCGGCAGCACCTGCCGGTCCGCCAGGAACCGCATCACGGCCAGCATCAGCATCATCAGCAGGGAAGCGAACGGCGCCCAGCGGGTGTTGCGCGAATCCATCAGCAGCACGGACAGCGACAGCACCACGGCCACCACCCAGGCCCCGACCGCGACCGGCTGCATCCGCGGCCCCTCGGTCCCGGGCAGGAAGAACAGCGCCGCGAGCGCGGCCACTGCCAGCAGCCAGCCGATGCCGCGGATCCAGGGCAGGATCGCCGGCGCGGACTTGCCCAGGCCGGCATAACGAGTCGTCGCCAGCAGCAGCGGGCCGGCGCCCAGCATGAACAGCGCCAGCGGCGCCGTCGCACCGATGCCCGACAGGCGCGAGACTTCCGGCAGCGAGTACAGGTGCCCGTTGATGCCCAGGCAGGCGAGCCACGTGCAGAACGCCGCGGCGCCCATGCCGAGCGGCCCGCTCTGCGGCTCCAGCAGCCGTCGCCCGAGCGACACCACCACCACCAGCAGCAGCACCGCGTAGACCACCCGGAAATAGGTCCGTGCCGCCGCCTCGCCGGCATCGGAGGCGCTGGCGTTCATCACCCGCACGTGCAGGCCACCGCGGGTGTTGCCTTCCAGTTCCAGGTACAGCGTCACGTCACCCGACAATCCGGCCGGCAACGGCAGTTCGAAATTCGACGGCCACGGCTGCGTCGAGCCCTTGGTGCCGTAGAAGCTCTCCTGGGCGACCGTGCGGCCGTCCGGCATGCGCAGGCGGATCCGGTCCAGCGGCACGCGCACCAGGTCCACCCGCCACTGTTCGGAGGGCCCCGGCGGCAGCGCCACCCGGAGGCGAAGCCAGATGGCCCGGTCCGGGCGGGCATTGAAAGCGGTGCCCGGCGACAGCAGCGGCGTGAAGCCCGGCTGCGCGCGGCCGCTGAGGATGTCGTCCAGCGGCGTGCCGCGGGGCGTTTCCATCATCGCCAGCTCGAACGACGACAGTCGCGCGGACTCGCCATCGGCGGCCCGAGCCGGCGCGGCAGCCAGTCCGCAGAGGACCAGCACGGTGAAGACGATCATTGCGGTACGCATGGTGAGCACGCGTCCCTTCTCCTTGAATGAAGCGTGCCACCCCCTGGCGTCCCGATTCTAACCATGTCCGGGGCCGCGGTTCAGCCCGGCGACGCGCCTCGGGGCCGGCAGCCGGTAGACTGGGCGGCCTTTCCCCGATCGCGCCACGCATGTCCGACGCCTCCCTCCCCGCCCCGCCGGCCGAAAAGAACGACTTCATCCGCCAGATCGTCCGCGAGGACCTGGCCGCGGGTCGGCACGCGCGCATCCGCACCCGTTTCCCGCCCGAGCCCAACGGCTATCTTCACATCGGCCACGCCAAGTCGATCTGCCTGAACTTCGGCATCGGCCAGGAATTCGGCGGGCTCGTGAACCTGCGCTTCGACGACACCAACCCGGCCAAGGAAGACCCCGAGTACGTCGAGGCGATCAAGGAGGACGTGCACTGGCTGGGCTTCGACTGGGCCGAACTGCGCCATGCCTCGGACTATTTCGAGGTGTTCTACCGCAGCGCGCTGAAGCTGATCCGCGACGGCAAGGCCTATGTCTGCGACCTCAGCGCCGAACAGGTGCGCGAATACCGCGGCACGCTGACCGAGCCCGGCCGCAATTCGCCGTTCCGCGACCGCCCTGTCGCCGAGAACCTCGACCTGTTCACGCGCATGCGCGCCGGCGAGTTCCCCGATGGCGCCCGCACGCTGCGCGCGAAGATCGACATGGCCAGCGGCAACATCAACCTGCGCGACCCGGCGATCTACCGGATCAAGCACGTCGAGCACCAGAACACCGGCGATGCCTGGCCGATCTACCCGATGTACGACTACGCGCACTGCCTGAGCGATGCGCTCGAAGGCATCACCCATTCGCTGTGCACGCTGGAGTTCGAGGACCACCGGCCGCTGTACGACTGGTGCGTGGACCACGTCGACCTGGCCGGCGACCCGGAGCTGTACGCGCCGCTGGTCGCGGCCGGCTTCGACGTGCCGGCCGGCAAGCCGCGGCAGATCGAGTTCTCGCGCCTGAATCTCAACTACACGGTGATGAGCAAGCGCAAGCTGCTCGCACTGGTCGACGAAGGCCTGGTCGCCGGCTGGGACGACCCGCGCCTGCCGACGCTGCAGGGCCTGCGCCGCCGCGGCTGCCCGCCGGCGGCGCTGCGCCTGCTCGCCGACCGCGTCGGCATCAGCAAGCAGAACTCGCTGATCGACTACTCGGTGTTCGAGGGCTGCATCCGCGAGGTCATGGACGCGGCGGCGCCGCGCCGGCTGGCCGTGCTCGACCCGCTGAAGCTGGTGATCACCAACCTGCCGGCCGGCCACGCCGAGACGCTGCGCTTCTCCAACCATCCGAAGAACCCGGAATTCGGCGAACGCGACGTGCCGTTCTCGCCGGCGCTGTGGATCGAGCGCGACGACTTCATGGAAGTGCCGCCGAAGGGCTTCCACCGGCTCGTGCCGGGCGGCGAAGTGCGCCTGCGCGGCGTCGGCATCGTACGCTGCGTGGACGTGGTCAAGGACGGCGACGCGGTGGTCGAGGTCCGCTGCACGCTCGACCCGGCGACGCGGGCCGGCATGGAAGGCGCCGACCGCAAGGTCAAGGGCACGATCCACTGGGTCAGTGCCGCCGACGCGGTCGCCGCCGAGGTGCGCCTGTACGACCGCCTGTTCAGCGTCGCCGACCCCGACGACGATGAAGGCGGCCGCAGCTACCGCGACTGCCTGAACCCCGAATCGGTAAAGGTCGTGCGCGCCTGGGTCGAACCGTCGGCCGCGCAGGTGGCACCCGAGCAGGCGCTGCAGTTCGAGCGGCTGGGCTTCTTCGCGGCCGATCGCCGCGACCATGCGCCCGGCACGCCGGTGTTCAACCGCACCGTCACGCTGCGCGACACCTGGGCCCGGCAGGGCGGAGGCTGAGATGATCCTGGCGCAGCTGCACCTGACGCTGCCGGCCTGGGTGCACGACGAGGTCGATGCGCAGGCGCGTTACCCCGATGCCGGCAGCAAGGTCGCGCTGGCGATCCAGCTGTCGCGCCGCAACGTCGAGCACCGCAGCGGCGGCCCGTTCGGCGCGGCCGTGTTCCGCGACGACGCGCTGGTGGGCATCGGCGTCAACCGCGTCGTGCCGCATGCGTGCTCGATCGCCCACGCCGAAATGCTGGCGCTGTCCACCAGCCAGCAGCGGCTGCAGAACTTCCGCCTGAACCAGGCCGGCGGCCACGTCACGCTGGCCACCTCCGCCCAGCCCTGTTCGATGTGCTACGGCGCGCTGGTCTGGGCCGGCATCGACGAGCTGCTGATCGCCGCCAGCGCCGACGACGTGCAGACGCTCGCCGGTTTCGACGAGGGCCCGCTGCCGGCCGACTGGCGCGGCGAACTCGCCCGCCGCGGCATCGCGATCCAGGAAGGCCTGCTGCGCGAACACGCGCGCGACGTGCTGCGCGACTACGGGACCGACGGCCTTGTCTACTGACCTTCCGCCGCCGGTCGACGGGCTGCTGGTGTACTGCCGCGCCGGGTTCGAACCCGAGGCGGCCGCCGAGCTGTCCGAGCGGGCGGCGCTCGCCGGTTTCCCCGGTTACGCGCGCACCGAGCGCGGCACGGGCTACGTGCAGTTCCTCGGCGTCGAGGACGGCGCCGCGCTCGCGAAGGCGCTGCCCTGGTCGACGCTGATCTTCGCGCGGCAGAAGCTGCGGCTGATCGCCGACGTCGCCGGCATGGACCCGAAGGACCGCATCAGCCCGATCATGGAAGCGCTCGGCGGCCGCGGCCGCCACGGCGACCTGTGGGTCGAGCACCCCGATTCCGACGAAGGCAAGCCGTTCGCCGGCCTCGCCCGCTCGTTCGGCAACGCGTTGCGGCCGGCGCTGCGCCAGCGCGGCCTGCTCACCGACAAGGAAGACGCCCGGCTGCCGCGCCTGCACGTGCTGTTCCTGGCGGGCGACCATGCGCTGCTGGGCAGCGCCGATCCGAAGGATTCGTCGCCGTGGCCGCTGGGCGTGCCGCGCCTGCGCGCGCATGCCGATGCCCCGAGCCGGTCGGCGCTCAAGCTCGAGGAAGCGCTGCTGACGCTGCTGACGGAGAAGGAGCGCGCCGAGCTGATCAAGCCCGGCATGTTCGCCGCCGACCTCGGCGCAGCGCCGGGCGGCTGGAGCTGGGTGCTGGCGCGCCACCACATCCGCGTGGCGGCGATCGACAACGGCCCGCTGGCGCAGAGCGCGCTGGACATGCCGGTGATCGAGCACATCCGCGCCGACGGCTTCCGCTGGCAGCCGCCCAAGCAGATGGACTGGATGGTCTGCGACATGGTCGAGTCGCCGCGCAAGGTCGCCGACCGCATGGCCACCTGGTTCCGCGAGGGCTGGTGCAAGCACGCGATCTTCAACCTCAAGCTGCCGATGAAGAAGCGCTGGGACGAGACCCGCGACTGCCTGCAGCATTTCGTCGACCACGCCGGCCGGCCGCTGACGATCCGCGCCAAACAGCTCTACCATGACCGCGAGGAGATCACCGTCTATGCCGGTTGACCTGCGCGCCTTGTCCATTCCGCTGCTGCTGCTCGCCGCTACCGCCGGGGCGCAGGCGGACGACTATTTCTCGCGCGTCGACCTCGACGGCGACGGCCGCGTGTCGCGGCACGAGTTCCTCGAGCGCATGAGCTTCGGATTCCGGCAGATGGACGTCGACGGCGACGACGTGCTCGAGGCGCACGAGCAGCTGGTGCCCGATGCCGAGGCGATCACGCTCGCCCAGCACCATGCCCGCTTCGGTGCGCAATTCAGCCGCCAGGACCGCGACGGCGACGGTTTCCTCAGCCGCCGAGAACTGATGGCGCCGCCGCAGCGCTGATCCCGCTCCGTCGGCCGGCGCGGCGCGGGCCCCGCTTCAGCCGTCGAAATCCTGCGCCGAATCGAACGCGTCCGGGGCGCCGCCCCAGTTCTGCTGCGCGAACCCCAGGATCGCGAACACCGCCATCGCGATCATCAGCAGCAGCGTCAGCGCCGTGCCCCACAGCCGGCCGATGCTGACGCCGTGGAAGCGGCTGAGCCCCCACGCATGCAGCAGCCGCGACAGCAGCAGCGTCGCGCCGAACATGTGGATCACCCAGTCCGGGTAACCGTTGAGTTCCATGCCGCCCAGCAGCAGCAGCGCCAGCGGCAGGTATTCGACCGCGTTGGCGTGCACGCGGATGCGCTTCTGCAGCTCCGGCACGCCGCCGTCGCCGATGCCGACCTTGTGCTTGAGGCGGAACGCCATCACCCGCCCCGCCAGGGACAGGACCAGCAGGGTGCACAGCGCGGCATACAGCAGGGTGATCATCGGTCGGCGATCCGGAACGGGAAGACGCCGCCATCATCGCGCGCCGGGTGCGACGCCGGCAATGCGCGTCGCTTCAGATCAGGCCGTCCCGCCACGGACCGGTGATCGCGACGCTGAAGCCGGGATCGAAGAAGTTCGCGAAAAGCCAGCGTCCATCCGGCGAGAAGCAGCAGCCGGCCCATTCGGCGCCGCGGTAGTCGTCTTCGAACCCGAAGGGCACGCCGTCGAGGACCACCTCGCTGCGGCAGAACTCGAACAGGCCGCCGGCCTTCGTCATCCCGTACAGGCGGCTGACCGGCTGGTCGGAGTCTTCGCAGATCACCATGCCGCCACGCGGGCTCAGCACGATGTTGTCGGGATAGTCCAGGGTCGCCTCGCCGGGCGATTCGTAGACAAGCTGCAGCGACTCGTCGCCGGGCGCGTAGGCCCACAACTGGCCGCAGCCCGCGTCGCCTCCGTTGGTGGAGGTGAAATGCACGCGGCCATCGCCGAAGACGATGCCCTCGAGCCGCGTGAACCGGGAGCCGCCCCCGGCGAATCCCTGCTCCTGCACGCCGAGCGTGCCGCCATCGCTGTCCCGGCCCCGGCCGGGCTCCGCGATATCGACCCATTGCACCTTCAGCCGCGTCCCCACCGCCTGGTCCCGACGCAGGTCCGCCGCCCCGACGGCCTGCAGCATCTGCAGGCGGCCGCCGCGCCGGAGATCGCCGGGGACGCTCGGCACCATGCGGTAGAAGCCGGCGCTGCGATCGACGTCCTCGGTGAGGTAGACGATGCCGGTGGCCGGATCCACACAGGCCGCCTCGTGGCGGAACTGGCCGAGGGCGACCAGCGGTTCGGCGCTGCCGACGCCGTCGCCCGGCACTTCGAAGACGAAGCCGTGCGGGCGATCGAACGTGTACGTCCTGAGCCCCTTGCGGGCCGACTCGCCGCGATCGAGCACGACCTCCTCGCATGACAGCCAGCTGCCCCAGGGCGTGACGCCGCCGGCGCAGTTGTAGACCGTGCCCGACAGCGACGGCCGCATGTCGAGCAACCTTCCGGCGCGGGTGTCGAAGCGCAGCGTCACGGTGCCGCCACCGCAGGCCGGGTCCCAGGTCGCGGCGCCGGGGGCGAAGCTGCCCGCCTCGCTGATCCCGACTTCGTGATTGCGGACCAGCGTGACCACGTCGCCGTCGGCTCCGACCACGCCCATGCCGTCGTGCTTGGCCGGGCAGGCGAAGTCGCCGGCCAGCGGCTCGCCCGCCCAGCCGAACGTGGTGTATTTGAAGCCGTGCGGCAGACGCAGCAGCGGCAGGCCGGTGGTGCGGTCGCGCACCACGGCCAGCGGCCCGTACCCAGGATGCGGCACCGGCGAGCCGGCGCTGTGCAGGCGGCGGCCGACGGGTCCGAGCCCGAGCGCGCAGGCACCGAGCCCGATCGCCGCGGCACCCAACCCCAGTCCGCCGGTCTTCAGGAACCGGCGGCGTGAATCGGACGTGCGCATTTCAGGCGTGCAGCTGGCGTGCCGCCAGCGCGGGCACTTCGTGGGTCGTGCCGAACCGGCCCTTCGCGTCGCGGGTCACTGCCGCCAGCGCGCAGTCCGGGTCGTGGGTGAAGTACAGGTGCACGTTGCGATCCAGCTTGTCCTGCAGGAACTCGCGCTTCTCGTCGATCAGCATCTCGGGGAAACGGTCGTAGCCCATCGTGATCGGCACATGCACCCACGACCGGCCCGGGATCAGGTCGGCGCAGAACACCAGGCCGCCGTGCGGCCGCCCCGCCGCGTCCGGCACGCCGACGATCTCGGCGAGCATCAGCCCCGGCGTGTGGCCCTGGCTGTAGTGGAAGCGCACCGCGTCGCCGAGCGCCTGCGAATGTTCGCCGGTCACCAGCTCGAGCCGGCCGCTGGCCTGCAGCAGCGGCGCCAGTTCCGGGATGAAGCTGGCGCGGTCGCGCGGGTGCGGGTCGAGCGCGCGCCGCCAGTGTTCGGCGCCGACGACGAACGTCGCGTTCGGGAACAGCAGCCGCGCCGGCTGGCCTTCTTCCCACGCCGCCAGCAGGCCGCCGGCGTGGTCGAAATGCAGGTGGCTGAGCACGACGACGTCGATGTCCTCGTGCGAGAACCCGGCCGCCGCCAGCGAGTCGAGCAGCACGTGCCGCGACTCGACCACGCCGAAGCGCTCGCGCATCTTCGGTTCGAAGAACGCGCCGATGCCTGTCTCGAACAGCACCGTCCGGCCGTTGATCGGGCTCGCCAGCAGCGCGCGGCACGCCAGCGGCACCCGGTTCTGCTCGTCCGGCGGCAGCCACGACGCCCACATCGCCCGCGGCGCATTGCCGAACATCGCGCCGCCGTCGAGCCGCTGCGAATTGCCCATGATCGACCAGAGTTTCATGACCTGCTCCTGGCGTCCTCAGCGGTGGATCGGCGCGCTCGAACTGCCCTTGCCGACGCCCTTCCCGCGCGGGTCCGTGCCCGCCTCTACCGCGCCGGTGGCGCGGTTCCAAAGCACGACCTGCATATTGCCCCAGGTCTCGTCGTTCGCCGTGAGCACGTGCCCGCGCGCCTGCAGCTGCGCCGCCAGTTCCGGCGTCAGCGCCTCGGGCTCGTACGAGATCGTGTCGGGCAGGTACTGGTGGTGCCAGCGCGGCGCGTCCACGGCCGCCTGCGCGCCGGCGCCGTCGAGCAGCTGCATCGCGCCCAGCAGCACCATCGTCGGGATCCGGCTGCCGCCGGGCGTGCCGAGCACCGCGACGCGGTCGGCGCCGATCAGGAACGTCGGCGTCATCGACGACGCCGGGCGCTTGCCGGGCGCGATCGCGTTCGCCGCGTCGCCGACCAGCCCGAAGGCGTTGGGCACGCCGGCCTTCGCCGAGAAATCGTCCATCTCGTTGTTCAGCAGGAAACCCGTGCCGGGCACCACCAGCGCGTTGCCGTACGGCAGGTTGACCGTCTGGGTGACCGCGGCGAGGTTGCCCTCGGCGTCGATGATCGAGAAGTGCGAGGTGTCCGGCCGCGCCGCCGCGTCGGCGACCCCGGGCAGCGACGCGCTCGCCGTCGCCTGCCGCGGGTGGATGCCGGCGCGCAGGCCGGCGGCGTATTCCCGGCTGGTCAGCAGCGGCACCGGCACGTCGACGAAGGCCGGGTCGCCCAGGTAGATCGCGCGGTCGCGGTAGGCGCGGCGCATCGCTTCCGCAGTCAGGTGCATGCGGTCGGCGGGTCCGAGCTTCGTGTAGTCGTAGCCGTCGAGGATGTTGAGGATCGTCGCCAGCGTGATGCCGCCCGACGACGGCGGCGGCGCGGTGACCACGTCGACGTCGCGGTGGCGGAAGCGGATCGGTTCGCGCTCGATCACCCGGTAGCCGTCCAGGTCGGCCCGGGTCCAGATCCCGCCGGCGGCACGCACGCCGTCGACCAGCGTTTCCGCCAGCGCCCCGCGGTAGAAACCGGCGGCGCCGTCGGCAGCCATGCGCTCGAGCGTGCGCGCGTAGTCCTCGTTGCGCATCAGCGCGCCCAGCGCCGGCACCTGGCCGTCGCGCAGGAACAGCGCCGCGGCCGCCGGGCTCTTCGCCAGCACGTCGCGCCGCCAGCCGAGGAACGCCGCGTTCTTCGGGCCGAACCTCCAGCCTTCGCGGGCGAGGCGGATCGCCGGCGCCAGCGACCGTGCCAGCGGCAGCCGGCCGTACTTGCGCGCCAGGTGGTCCAGCCCGGCGGGCAGACCCGGGATCGCCGCCGCCAGCGCGCCGTCGATCGAGCGGCCCCCCACGACCTCGCCGTCGGCGCCGAGGAACATGTCGCGCGTCGCCGCCTGCGGTGCCACTTCGCGCGCATCCACGAACACGTCGCGGCCGTCCGCCGCGACATGCAGCAGCATGAAACCGCCGCCGCCGAGGCCGGAGCTCTCCGGTTCGACCAGCCCCAGCGTCGCGCTGACCGCGATCGCCGCATCGAACGCGTTGCCGCCGGCCGCCAGCACTTCCATGCCGGCATCGGTGGCGTAGGCGTTGGCGCTGGCGATCGCCGCCTGGGCCGGGCGGTCGGTGCGCGGCGGAACGTCGGCACGCGCCGGCGCGGCGACCAGCAGCAGCAGGGGCAACAGCAGTCTCAGCATCAGGCGGCGTCCTTTCCTTCCATCAGGTGGTGGTACTTGCCGAGCAGCTGCTCGGGCGTTTCCGGATTGGCCGTGTCCAGGTCGATGCATTCGACCGGGCAGACCACCACGCACTGCGGTTCGGGATGGTGGCCGACGCACTCGGTGCAGCGGCGCGGGTCGATCACGTAGATCGTTTCGCCCTGGCTGATCGCGTCGTTCGGGCACGCGGGCGCGCAGACGTCGCAGTTGATGCAGAGCTGGTTGATCAGCAGGGACATGGCGGAGACTTCAGGGGCGGGAACCCGCGCGCGGCGGCGGGGTTCCCGACGCGGGGACCGCCGCGCCGCGACGGCCCCCGCCGGCCGGACGACCGGGCGCTCAGCGCGCGGTCACTTCGACTCGACGAACACGAACTTGGCACCGGCCGCCTCGACGGCTGCCTTCACCCGGTCGCGGTCGGCCGGGCTGCCGATGAACAGCACCTGCGAACCCTTCAGCGCGTCCGGCTCGGCGCCGGTGAACGCGGCGACGATCAGGTCGGCCATCTTGGTGCTGTCGGGCGAACCGAACGCGAGCATGTTGCCGGGCAGCACGGTGCGCAGCACGACGGTGTTGACGTTCTCGAGCTGGCGCGCGTACTGGGTGCGGCCGTCCTTGTCCGCCTCGGTCAGCGTGTCGCTGTTCATCGGCAGGTAGTACGGGAACACGCGGTCGGTGACGCCTTCCTGGTTCTGGCCGACGACCTTGCCCAGGTATTCCTTCCAGGCCATGTCGTCGCCGTCGGTCGGCGCGACCAGCGCGGCCGGGGCGACCGGCGCTTCTTCCTTCTTTTCACAGCCGGCGAGCAGGGTGAGCGAGAGCAGCAGGGCAAGCGGAACAAGGAAACGGGTCATCTTCTATACCTCTCAGTGGGTCTCGGGACGCTTCCAGCGGTTGGACAGGGCCTTGGCGACGGCCGGATGGACGAACCCGGACACGTCGCCGCCCAGGCGGGCGACCTCGCGAACCAGGCTGGAAGAAATGAAGCTGTGCTGTTCGGCCGGCGTCAGGAACAGCGTCTCGACGTCGGGAATCAGGTGCCGGTTCATGCTGGCGAGCTGGAATTCGTATTCGAAGTCCGACACCGCCCGCAGCCCGCGCAGCAGTACGCCGGCCCCGACCTCCTGCACGAAATGCGCCAGCAGGGAATGGAATCCGCGCACTTCGACGTTCGGGTAGCCGGCCAGCGCGAGCCGGGCCAGTTCGACCCGTTCCTGCAGCGGCAGCGCCGGGCCCTTGCCCGGGCTCTCGGCGACCCCGACCACGACCTTCTCGAACAGCGTCGCGGCGCGCGCCACCAGGTCGATGTGGCCATTGGTGATCGGGTCGAACGTGCCGGGGTACAGCGCGACACGGTTTCGGGCCAGGCTCATGCCGGGGAATCGCCCTGCGGAGGAAGGTCGCCCGGGAGTGTATCAGCGCCGCCGCCGGCCGGGCCGTCGGTTGTCCGGAACAGCTGGTATCCCACGTCACGCGTCGCGCCCGAGCGGTGCGGCCGCCATGCCGGCGGCAGCGACAGGGCCCGGCCCGCCGGCGTCTCGACATAGATCCAGGCCGACGGCGCCAGCCGGCGCGCCAGCATCGATGCCGCCGGCTCCCACAGCCCGGCGTCGAACGGCGGATCCAGGAACACGCCGTCGAACGCCTCGGCGGGCGCATCGCGCAGCCAGGCCAGCGCGTCGGCGTGCACCACCTGCACCGCCCCGGCCTTCAGGCGCGCGGCCTGCTCGCGCAGGCTCGCCGCCAGCCCGGGATCGCGTTCGATCATCAGCACCCGGGCGGCGCCGCGCGACGCGGCCTCGAAGCCCAGCGCGCCGGTGCCGGCGAACAGGTCGAGCACGCGGGCACCGGGCAGCTCCGGCTGCAGCCAGTTGAACAGCGTCTCGCGGACCCGGTCGCTGGTCGGGCGCAGGCCCGGGCGGTCGACCACCGGCAGCTTCGAGCCGCGCAGGGTGCCGGCGATGATCCGGACCTGGCCGGGAAGGCGGGGTTTCATCGGGGCGTCAGCAGGCCGGGTGGTAACATCCGCGCCATTGTCCGCGAAAGCAGCGCGATGTTCGATTTCCTGAAGAAGAAGCCCGAGAAGCCCGAGCCGGCCAAGCCCGCCGCCGCACCCGCACGGTCCGGTTTCAGTCCCGAGGACTTGGCGCGCGCGTTCACCGTGCACCAGGAGGAAAAGGCCGCCCGCGCCGAGGCCGAGCTGGCCGAAGGCCGCCTGGCGATGAAGGGCACGCTCGGCGCCAGCCTGATCGCCCGCAGCCTGGGTGGCCTGTTCTCGCGCAATCCCAAGCTCGACGAGGACCTGCTCGACGAGATCGAGACCGCGCTGATCAGCGCCGACGTCGGCGTGCCGGCCACCAACGAAGTCGTGGGCCGGCTGCGCAGGCGCATGCAGGCGCGCGACTTCGCCGACGTGCCGGCGCTGTTCCGGGCCCTGCGCGCCGACCTGCTGGCGATCCTGAAGCCGGTGGCCAAGCCGCTGCAGATCGATGCCGGGGCCAAGCCCTTCGTGATTCTGACCGTCGGCGTCAACGGCGTCGGCAAGACCACGACGATCGGCAAGCTCGCGCGCCGCTTCCAGCTCGACGGCCACAGCCTGATGCTGGCCGCGGGCGACACCTTCCGCGCCGCCGCGGTCGAACAGCTGAAGATCTGGGGCGAGCGCAACGACGTCGTGGTGATCTCGCAGGGCCAGAACGCCGATGCCGCGTCGGTGGCGTTCGACGGCGTGCAGGCGGCGAAGGCGCGCGGCTTCGACATCCTGATCGCCGACACCGCCGGCCGCCTGCACACCCAGCAGGGCCTGATGGCGGAACTGGGCAAGATCCGCCGCGTGCTGGCCAAGGTCGACGAGCGCGCGCCGCACGAGGTGCTGATGGTGATTGACGGCACCACCGGCCAGAACGCGCTGAACCAGCTGCGGCAGTTCCACGCCGCGGTGACGGTGACGGGCCTGGTGGTCACCAAGCTCGACGGCACCGCCAAGGGCGGCGTCGTGTTCGCGCTCGCGCGCGAGTTCGGCATCCCGATCCGCTACATCGGCTTGGGCGAGAAGTCCGAGGACCTGCGGGTGTTCGACCCCGAGGGCTTCGTCGACGCCCTGCTGCCGGAATCGCTCGGCGCCTGAATGGCCGAGGCCGCGCCCCCCCGCCGCCGGCGCTGGCCCAGGATCCTGGGCGTGATCGCGGTGCTGGTGGTCGTCGCCGGCATCGTCGTCGACCGGCAACTCGAACCCACGCGGCTGGCGACGACGGTGCTGTCGCGGCTGGGGCCCACCCTCGGCCTGGAACTGACCTTCGACGGCGAACCCGAATACTCGTTGCGCCCGGAACCGCGGCTCGTGCTGCCGGGCTTCAAGGCGCGCCAGCCCGGCGCCGCCGTGCCGCTGCTGACCGCGGAACGCGCCGAGGTGTCGCTGCCGTGGGACACGATCACCGGCGGCGACGCGCTGGTGATCACCCGCGTCGAGCTCGCGAAACCCGTGTTGAACCTCGCCGCGCTGGCGGCCTGGCAGGCGACGCGCCCGGACACGCCGTTCGAACTGCCGACGCTGACGAAGGGCCTCGAGGTGGACGGCGGCACGGTCCTGGGCGACGGCTGGGAACTCTCGGCGCTGGACGTGGCGCTGCCGGAGCTGAGGTCCGGCGGGAAGCTCGATGCCGACCTGTCGGGCCGTTTCACCCGCGGCACCACTTCCGCGGACTTCACCGCGGTACTGGCGATGGCGTCCGCGGGGCGGGTGTCGCCGATCGAACTGCACCTCGAGCTCCCGGAATCGTCCGGCTCCCTGAACAGGCTTCCGCTGGCAATGGATGTCACCGGCGACCTCGACGCGTCCGGCGACATCGTCCGCCTGTCCGGCGGGCGGATCGACGCGGACGGGCAGGTTTCCGTCGAAGGCGAAAAGGTGCCGTGGCGCCTCGTTTCCCGCATCGATGCCCGCAGCGGTGGCGGCACGACGACCGCGACGCTGGTCGACAGCGTGTTCGACTCGCGCCCGCCGCTGCCGGACCTGGCCTTCGCCGGCCGTGTCGAACTCGCGGACACGCTGCGCGTGGGCCTGGGCGGCGCGATCCCGCGCTGGCCCGAGGGCTGGCCGACGCTGCCGCCGCCGCTGTCGCGCTCGCGGCCGATGGCGTTTTCGCTGTCGTAC
>JAKFCL010000122.1:0-10270 GCA_036676665.1 Arenimonas sp.
GCGCGCCCCGGCCGCGACGCTGGCCTGGACCTGCCGGTGCAGTTCGTCGCGCAGGTCGGCGCGCGCCATCGGCGCCAGGGTCGTCGCCGGTTCGGCCGGATCGCCCGCGCGCAGGCGGCCGGCGGCTTCGACGAAGCGGCGGGTGAACTCGTCGGCGATCGCGTCGACGACGATGAACCGCTTGGCGGCGATGCAGGTCTGGCCGGCGTTGCCGAAACGCGACGACACCGCGGTGGCCACCGCCGCGTCGAGGTCGGCATCGGCCAGCACGACGAACGGATCGCTGCCGCCGAGTTCCAGCACGCACTTCTTCAGGTGGGCACCGGCGGTCGCGGCGACCGAACGCCCGGCCTTCTCGCTGCCGGTCAGCGTCACCGCCTTGATCCGCGGGTCGGCGATCACTGCCGCGGCCTGCTCGTTGTCGATGTGCAGCACCCCGAAGACGCCGGCGGGCACGCCGGCCTCGCGCAGCACGTCGGCGATCGCGTCGGCGCAGCGCGGCACGTTGGTGGCGTGCTTGAGAAGCGCCACGTTGCCGGCCATCAGCCCCGGTGCGAGGAAACGGAACACCTGCCAGAACGGGAAGTTCCACGGCATGATCGCCAGCACGCAGCCGATCGGCTCATAGGTGACGTAGCTCTTCCTCGCCTCGGTGCCGACCGGCACGTCGCGCAGGTAGTCCGCGGCGTGGGCGGCGTAGTAACTGCAGGCGGCGGCGCACTTGTCGATCTCGGCCAACGCCTCCTTGAGCAGCTTGCCCATCTCGGCCGTCATCACCGCGGCCAGTTCACGGCGACGTGCCTTCAGCACGCGCGCCACCGATTCGAGGAACTCGCCGCGGCGTGCGACGCCGAGCGCGGCCCAGGCGGGGAACGCGGCATCGGCCGCGGCCAGGCGTGCCTCGATGTCGGCCGGCGCCATCTTCGGGTGGTGGTGGACCTCTCCGGTCCAGGGATTGCGGTTGCCGCTCATGGTCAGCCCTTCTGCAGCGCCAGCTGCATGTCGCGTTGCCGGCGTTTTTCGTCGCGGTGCATCAGCCACCAGCCCAGCAGCGCGGCCAGCGACACGAAAGCGATCATCAGCGTCGCCAGCGCATTGATCTTCGGGCTCACGCCCAGCCGCACCGACGAGAACACCTTGATCGGCAGCGTGGTGGACGACGGCCCGGACACGAAGCTGGCGATCACCAGGTCGTCCAGCGACAGCGTGAACGCCAGCAGCCAGCCGGCCATCAGCGCCGGCAGGATGATCGGCAGCGTGATCACGAAGAACACCTTCAGCCGGTTGGCGCCCAGGTCCATCGCCGCCTCTTCCAGCGAGCGGTCGAGCTCGCCCAGCCGCGACGAGATCACCACGGTGACGAACGCCATGCAGAACGTCACGTGGGCGATCCAGATCGTCATCATCCCGCGCTGCTCGCCGATGCCGGTGACCGGCCCGATCGAGACGAACAGCAGCAGGATCGACAGGCCGATGATCACCTCGGGCATCACCAGCGGCGCGGTGATCAGCGCGCCGAACAGCGTCTTGCCGGGAAAGGCCCGCAACCGCGTCATCGCCATCGCCGCCATCGTGCCCAGCACCACCGACGCGCATGCGGTCCAGAAGGCCACCTGGATGCTGACCCAGGCCGCCGACATCATCTGCTGGTCGCGGAACAGCTCGCCGTACCACTTCAGCGAGAATCCGGACCACACCGTCACCAGCCGCGATTCGTTGAACGAATACACCATCAGGCTGAGCATCGGTGCGTACAGGAACACGAAGCCCATCGCGAGCATCGCCTTGCCGAAACCGGAAGTGCGGCCGGGCGCGGTCATGCGAGCCTCGACTCCAGTTCCCGGGACTGGTAGCGGTGGAAGATCATGATCGGCACGATCAGCAGCACCAGCATCACGATCGCCACCGCCGAGGCCACCGGCCAGTCGCGGTTGTTGAAGAACTCCTGCCACAGCACGCGGCCGATCATCAGCGTGTCGGGGCCGCCGAGCATTTCCGGGATCACGAACTCGCCCACCACGGGGATGCCCACCAGCATCGCGCCGGCGATGATGCCGGCCTTCGACAGCGGCAGCGTCACCGTCAGGAACGCCTTCCACGGCGGCGCGCCGAGGTCGTTGGCGGCCTCGAGCAGGCGGTTGTCGTGCTTGACCAGGTTCGAGTACAGCGGCAGCACCATGAACGGCAGGTAGGCGTAGACGATGCCGATGTACACCGCCACCGGCGTGTGCAGGATCTGCAGCGGCTCGTCGATGACGCCGATGCCCATCAGCAGGTTGTTGAGCAGGCCGTTGTTCTTCAGGATGCCGACCCAGGCGTAGATGCGGATCAGGAACGACGTCCACGACGGCAGGATCACCAGCATCAGCGCGACGTTGCGCGCGGCCGGGGCCATGCGCGCGATCGCGTACGCGATCGGGTAGCCGACCAGCAGGCACAGCCCGGTGGCGATCACGGCGATCTGCAGCGAGCTCAGGTAGGCCTTGACGTACAGGCTGTCGCGCAGCAGGAACAGGTAGTTGCCGAAGTTGGCATGCAGCTCCAGGCGGTCGCCGTCCCACTGCAGAAGGTCGGTGTACGGCGGCATCGCGATCGCCGAACTGGCGAAGCTGATCTTCAGCGCGATCGCGAACGGCACCGCGAAGAACAGCAGCATCCACAGGTACGGCACGGCGATCACCAGCCAGCGCGGGCCGGGCGTGCGCCGGCGGATGGCCGCCAGCAGCTTCTTCATGACGTCAGCACCACGCCGGCATTGTCGCCCCAGCTCAGCCACACCGTGTCGTTCCAGGTGAACCGCTCGCTGGCCCAGCGCTGGTTGTTGGCCATGTTGGCCAGGAGTTTGCTGCCGCCGGGCAGGCGCACGTGGAAGACCGAGTGGCTGCCGAAGTAGGCGATGTCCTCGATGAGGCCGCGCACCTTGTTGTGGGCCTGCGCGGGCTCGTCCTTGTCGACCTGGATCTTCTCCGGCCGCAACGCCAGCGCCACTTCCTGGCCCTCGAAGCCGGTGACGCCATGGCCGACATACACCAGCGATTCCAGCGCCGGGCTGGCGATCGTCACGAAGTCCTTCTCGTCGTCGCGGATCCTGCCCTCGATCAGGTTCACCGAACCGATGAAGCCGGCGGTGAAGCGGCAGTTGGGCTGTTCGTAGATCTCGTCGGGGCTGCCGACCTGGCGGATGCGGCCCGAGTCCATCACCGCGATCCGGTGCGCCATCGTCATCGCCTCCTCCTGGTCGTGCGTGACCATCACGCAGGTCACGCCCAGGCGCTCGACGATGTTCACCAGCTCCAGCTGCATCTGCGAGCGCAGCTTCTTGTCCAGCGCGCCCATCGGCTCGTCCAGCAGCAACAGCTTCGGGCTCCTGGCCAGCGAGCGCGCCAGCGCCACGCGCTGCTGCTGCCCGCCGGAAAGCTGGTGCGGCCGGCGCTTGCCGTATTTCTCCATCTGCACCAGCGCCAGCATCTCGGCGACGCGGCGGGCGATGTCGGCCTTCGCCATGCCGTCCTGCTTCAGGCCGAAGGCGACGTTCTGTTCCACCGTCATGTGCGGGAACAGCGCGTAGGACTGGAACATCATGTTGATCGGCCGCTGGTACGGCGGCAGCTCGACGAGGTCCTGGCCGTCGAGAACGATGCGCCCGCGCGTGGGCCGCTCGAAACCGGCCAGGCAGCGCAGCAGCGTCGACTTGCCGCAGCCCGAGGCGCCGAGCAGCGCGAAGATCTCACCACGGCGGATGTCCAGGCTGACGTCGTCGACCGCCACGAAACCGTCGAACTCCTTGCGCACCCGGTCGATGCGCAGGTAGTCCTCGGCGCCGAGCTTGTCGTTGCGCGCCGCGCTTCCCGGCGCGCCGTTGCCCACTGCTGCCATCGTCGTCCCCGTGATGCGGGAAGGCGGGCCGAAGCCCGCCTCCCGGTGCGGCCTATTGGCCGGTCTTGAGCGTGGTCCAGTGCCGCGTGAACATGCGGTCCACGTCCGGCGGCAACACCGCCAGCGTGAACAGGCCCTTCTCGGCCTCCGGCGTCGGATAGATGCCCGGGTCTTCCAGGATCTCCTTGTCGACCATCGGCAGCGCCGCCTGGTTGGCGCTGGCGTAGGCCACGTAGTTCTGGATGCCGGCCATCACGTCCGGGCGCATCAGGTAGTCGAGGAACACGTAGGCGTTGTCGACGTTCTTCGCGTCCTTCGGGATCGCCAGCATGTCGAACCACATCGGCGCGCCTTCCTTCGGGATCGAATAGGCGATCTCGACGCCCTTGCCGGCTTCCTCGGCGCGGTCCTGGGCCTGGATGATGTCGCCCGACCAGCCGATGGTCACGCAGATGTCGCCGTTGGCCAGGTCGTTGATGTACTGCGAGGAATGGAAATACGTGATGTGCGGGCGCAGCTGCTGCAGGCGGTCCACGGCCTTCTGCACGACGGCCGGGTCGAAGCTGTTGGGCTCCTCGCCGAGGTAGCGCAGCACCGGCGGGATGATCTCCGACGGCGTGTCCAGGAACGCGACGCCGCAGCCCTTGAGCTTCTCGAGGTTGGCCGGTTCGAACACCAGCGCCCAGCTGTCGACCGGTGCGTCCTCGCCGAGGGCTTCCCTGACCTTGGCGACGTTGTAGCCGATGCCGGTGGTGCCCCACAGGTACGGCAGCGCGTGCGCGTTGCCCGGGTCGTTCTGCGCGATCAGCGCCATCTGCTCGGGGTCGAGGTTGCCGTAGTTCTTGAGCCTGGACTTGTCGAGCGGCATGAACACGCCGGCCTGGACCTGCCGCGACAGGAAGGTCAGCGACGGCACGACGATGTCGTAGCCGGTGTTGCCGGCCATGAGCTTGGCCTCGAGCACCTCGTTGGAGTCGAACATGTCGTAGACGACCTTGATGCCGGTCTCCTTCTCGAAGTTCGCCAGCGTGTCCTCGGCGATGTAGTCCGACCAGTTGTAGACGTTGAGCACCTTGTCGGCGCCCGCGGTCGGCGCCGGTTCGGCGGCGCCGTCGGGAGCCTGCGCACTGGGCGCGGGGGCGTCGGCGGGCGGTCCGCCGCAGCCGGCGGCAAGCAGGACGAGCAGCGCAGCGGTCTTTGAAGGCTTCATCGCGTTCTCCCCAAGCATTGTCACGGTGGAATTACGGGCCCGGTCCGACGGCCGGATCATACTGCGGCGCAGACCGGCCCAGCGTGCGCCGGGCGACCCGAGCCTTTGCTCAACCGCCGGCCATGCCCAGTTCGCGGGCCGTCATGTCGAGCGATTTCCAGGCCTTCTCGGCCAGTTCGTCGATCTGCGCGCGGCTGATCACCAGCGGCGGCGACAGCAGCATCGAGTCGTTGGTCGCGCGCAGGATCAGGCCGTTGCGCAGGGCGATGTCCCGGCACAGCTGCCCCACCCGCCCACGGTCCGGGAAGAATTCCCGCCGGCCCTTGTCGGGCACCAGTTCGAGCGCGCCGACCATGCCGACGATGCGCGCCTCGCCGACCAGCGGGTGTTCGCCGAGCTGCTTCCAGCGCTCGGCGAGGTACGGGCCGGTGTCGTCGCGGCAGGTCTCGACGATGCGTTCCTCCTGCAGGATGCGGATGTTCTCCAGTGCCACCGCCGCACACACCGGGTGGCCCGAATAGGTGTAGCCGTGCGCCAGCTCGCCGCCCTTCGTCGACAGCACCTCGGCCAGGCGGTCGTTGAACATCACGGCGCCCAGCGGGATGTAGCCCGACGTGATGCCCTTGGCCAGCGTCATGATGTCGGGGCGGAAATCGTAGTACTGGCTCGCGAACCATTCGCCGGTGCGGCCGAAGCCGCAGATCACCTCGTCGGCGACCAGCAGCACGTCGTGCCGGCGGCAGATCTTCTCGATCTCCTGCCAGTAGTTGCGCGGCGGGATCCAGACGCCGATGGCGCCCATGATCGGCTCGCCGATGAACGCGGCGACGCGGTCCGCGCCCAGCTCCAGGATCCTGTCCTCCAGCCGCTGCGCGCAGACCCGGCCGTATTCGAGCTCGTCCATGTCGCCGCCGTCGGCGAACCAGAACGGCGGGTCGATGTGCACGATGTCCGGGATCGGCAGCCCGCCCTGCTTGTGCATTCCCTTCATGCCGCCGAGGCTGGCGCCGGCCATCGTCGAGCCGTGGTAGCCGTTGTGGCGGCCGATGAAGATGGTTTTCTCCGGCTTGTCCTGCACGGCCCAGAAGTGCCGGACCATGCGCACGATGGTGTCGTTGGCCTCGGACCCGGAGTTGGAGAAGAACGCATGGTTCAGGTCGTGCGGCGTGAGCTCGGCGAGCTTGGCCGACAACCGCACGGTCGGTTCGGTGGTGCACTGGAAGAAGCTGTTGTAGTACGCCAGCTGCGTCATCTGTTTCGACGCCACCTCGCCCAGCTCGCGCCGGCCGTAGCCGATGTTGACGCACCACAGGCCGGCGAACGCATCGAGCAGCTTGTTGCCATCGGCATCCCAGACGTAGCAGCCCTCGCCCTTCGTCAGGATGCGGGTGCCCTTCTTCGCCAACGCGGCGTTGTCGTTGAACGGGTGCAGATGGTGGGCGGCGTCGAGCTGCTGCAGCGTGCGGGTTTCTTGCGGATCCATGGGGTTCCTCGGACGTTGGGGAGCGCGGGCTCCCGATCGATCAGACGTTCAGCAGCAGGAACTCACGTTCCCAGGAACTGATGACCCGCAGGTAGGTCTGGTGTTCCTTGTCCTTGACCGCGGTGTAGGCGCGCACGAACCGCTCGCCGAGCAGCTCGATGAGCTCCGGACAGCCGCGCAGCTGCGCCAGGGCATCCTCCAGCGACCGCGGCAGGCCGTAGCCTTTCTCGTGCGCGCTGCCGGACAGCGGTTCGGTCGGCTGCAGCTTCTCGACGATGCCCAGGTAGCCGCAGGCCAGCGTCGCCGCCAGCGCCAGGTACGGGTTGACGTCGGAGCCGGCGAAGCGGCTCTCGACGCGGGTGTTTTCCTGCGTATCGAGCGGCACCCGCAGGCCGCAGGTGCGGTTGTCGTAGCCCCAGTGCACGTTCTTTGGCGACACCTCGCCGAATGCCAGCCGCCGGTACGAGTTCACGTTCGGTCCGAAGAACGCCATCGCCGCCGGCACGTATTTCTGCAGGCCGCCCAGGTAGTGCATGAACATCGCGCTGTGCCGGCGCTTGCCGCTGCCGGCGAAGACATTGCGGCCGCCGTCGTCCACCAGGCTCTGGTGGATGTGCATCGAGCTGCCCGGCTCGTTTTCCATCGGCTTGGCGAGGAACGTCGCGTAGATGCCGTGGCGCATCGCCGCCTCGCGCATCGTGCGCTTGAACAGGAACACCTGGTCGGCGCGCGACAGCGGGTCCAGGTGCAGGAAGTTGACCTCCAGCTGGGCGGCGCCCGACTCGTGGATCAGCGTGTCGACGTCGAGTTCCATCACCTCGCAGTAGTCGTACATCAGGTCCAGGATCGGGTCGAACTCGTTCACCGCGTCGATCGAATAGGACTGCCGCGCCGTTTCCGGGCGGCCGTTGCGCCCGGCCGGCGGCAGCAGCGGGATGTCGGGGTCGGTGTTGCGCTGCACGAGGAAGAATTCCAGTTCCGGCGCGATCACCGGATGCAGCCCGATCGCCTCGTACAGCGCCAGCACGCGCCGCAGCACGTTGCGCGGCGCCAGTTCGTGCGGCTTGCCTTCCTTGGTGAAGCAGTCGTGGATCACCTGCGCGGTCGGCGCGGCGGCCCAGGGCACCAGCCGCGCGGTGTCGGGATCGGGGCGCAGCAGCATGTCCGAATCCGACGGGCTGACGAGGTCGTCGTATTCGTCCGGGTATTCGCCGGTGACGGTCGTGGCGAAGATGCCTTCGGGCAGGCGCGTGCCGTAGTCGTGCGAGAACTTGGCGGCCGGGATGATCTTGCCGCGCGCGTTGCCGGTGATGTCGGGCACCAGGCACTCGACCTCGGTGATGCGCTGCTCCTTGAGCCAGCGCTTGAGCGAGCTTTCCTGCTGCTCCTCGGGAGTCTGCTTCGGGTCCTTCTTGCGTGCCATCGGTCTACCGCCTCTGCTGCGCACGTTCCCGGCAGGCGGCCGCGAACGCGTGGAAGATGCCCAGGTAGAACGGATTCTCCGTCAGCCGCCACTCCGGGTGCCATTGCACGCCCAGCAGGAACGGCCCGGGGTCGTCGTCCGCACGCGGTTCCAGGCTGACCGCTTCCACCAGCCCGTCCGGCGCGGTGGCCTCCACGCGCAGGCCGCGGCCGAGCGTGCGCAGGCCCTGCCCGTGCAGCGAGTTCACCCAGGCTTCGTCGCGACCGGCGATGCCGGCCAGCAGGCCGCCGGGCACCAGCGCCACCGGATGCGACGGCGCGTACTGCACGCCGAGCGGGTCGCCGGTGTCCTCGCGATGGTCGTCGTAACCCTCGACGTCGTGCACCTTCGGGTACAGGGTGCCGCCGAGCGCGACATTGACTTCCTGCAGCCCACGGCAGATCGCCAGCACCGGCAGCCGGCGCGCGATCGCCATCGGCACCAGGCCCAGCGTGGTCTGGTCGCGGGCGGGATCGTGCAGGTCCGGGCCGGCCGGGGTCTCGCCGTAACGATGCGGTTCGATATTGCTGTAGGCGCCGGTCAGCACCAGGCCGTCGAGGTCGTCCAGCAGCTCGGCCAGGTCCAGCGGCGGGGTCAGCGAGGGCAGGATCAGCGGCAGGGCGCCGACGCCGTCGACGACCGCGCGAAGGTATTTCTCGCCCACCGCCTGGAACGGGTGGTGCCCGATCTGCTTGCGATCCGACGGCAGTCCGACCAGCGGGGTTCGACGCATATGCGCCTCACGAGGGGATGCCCGACCCTACACCCGGCGTTTGATTTTATCAACGCGAGCGATGAGGATTCTTTACGGTTTCCGGGCCGGTGCTAGACTCCGGCCGACCCCTGCGGATGCCCGACCATGACCGCCCCGACCCTTCCCGCCGCCGAATCGGCGGTGCTGGCGCAGATTCCCGACTGCGAGCTGATCGACCTGCTGCTGCCCGACATGAACGGGCTGCTGCGCGGCAAGCGCATCACCCGCGACGCCCTGGACAAGGTGTACCGCGACGGCGTCTGCCTGCCGATGTCGCTGATCGCCACCGACATCACCGGCAACACCGTCGAGGAAACCGGGCTGGGTTACGACATCGGCGACGAGGACCGCATCTGCCGGCCGGTGCCGGGCTCGCTGCGGCCGGTGCCGTGGCAGCACCGCCCGACCGCGCAGCTGCTGCTGCAGATGGAGGACGGTCGCGGCGGCCTGTTCGAGGCCAGCCCGCGCGAGGTGCTCAGGCGGGTCGTCGCGAAGTTCGCCGAGCGCGGGCTGACGCCCGTGGTCGCGGTCGAGCTCGAGTTCTACCTGCTCGATGCCGAACGCACGCACGACGGCCGGCCGCAGACCTCGGTCAATCCCGCCACCGGCGAGCGCGGCACGTCGACGCAGGTCTATTACATGCAGGACCTGGAGGATTACCGCGGCTTCACCGACGCGGTCACCGACGCCTGCCGCGACCAGGGCATCCCGGCCGACACCGCCGTCGCCGAATACGCGCCGGGCCAGTTCGAGATCAACCTCAAGCACCGCGCCGACGCCGTCGCCGCCTGCGACGACGCGCTGATGCTGCGCCGCGCGATCAAGGCGATCGCCGACGAACAGGGCCTGCTGGCCAGCTTCATGGCCAAGCCCTTCGTCGACCAGGCCGGCAGCGGCACCCATATCCACGTCAGCCTGCTCGACCGCGACGGCGTCAACGTCTTCGCGTCGACGCCCGACGCGCCGGCCGCCACGCTGCGGCACGCGATCGCCGGCCTGCAGGCCGCCAGCACCGACTGCATGCTGCTGTTCGCGCCGCACGCCAACAGCTACCGCCGCTTCGTGCTCAATGCGTTCGTGCCGCTGAACGACGCCTGGGGTTTCAACAACCGCACGGTGGCGATGCGCATCCCGCACAGCGACCCCGCCAATCTGCGCATCGAACACCGCATCGCCGGCGCCGACGCCAATCCGTACCTGGTCACCGCCGCGGTGCTGGCCGGGATTTTGCAGGGGCTGGAAGACCGCGGCGATCCGGGCGCGCCGACCGTCGGCAACGCCTACGAACAGGGCGAGCACCGCGAACTGTACTGGCGCGACACGATCCGCGACTTCCAGGCCAGCGGATTCGTCGCGAGGCACTTCGGCGAAACCTTCCGCCACGTCTACGGCCAGCAGAAGCTCAAGGAACTGCGCAGCTTCAACCGCGAAGTGACCACGCTGGAATACGACTGGTACCTGCGGCAGGTCTGAGCATGCCCGACC
>JAKFCL010000123.1:0-6595 GCA_036676665.1 Arenimonas sp.
CGCGCGCCGCGCCTGCTCGGCGCGCCGGCGGCGATGGACCTGATGCTGACGGGGCGCTCGCTGTCGGCGGCATCGGCCAAGGCGATGGGGCTGGTCGACCGCGTCGTCGATCCCTCGGTGCTGCTGGACGAGGCAGTGAAGCTGGCCCAGCGCGGCACGACCCGTCCGTTCAAGCAGCGCGCCACCGCGTGGGCGACCAACAGTTTCCTCGGCCGCGCGCTGCTGGCGCCGCAGATCACCGCCGCGACCGCCCGCAAGGCGCGCAAGGAACACTACCCGGCCCCGTTCGCGCTGATCGACACCTGGCGGCGCAGCGGCGGCCTGCCGGTGCACGCGGCGCTGAAGGCCGAGGCGCGCTCGGTGGTGAAGCTCGCCGGCACGCCGACCGCAGCGAACCTGGTGCGGGTGTTCTTCCTGATGGACCGGCTCAAGGGCCTGGGCGGCAAGGACAGCGGCATCCGCAAGGTGCACGTGATCGGCGCCGGCGTGATGGGCGGCGACATCGCCGCCTGGTGCGCGCTGCGCGGCTTCGACGTGACGCTGCAGGACCGCGAGATGAAATACGTGCAGCCGGCCCTCGACCGGGCGACGGAGCTGTTCGCGAAGAAGGTGAAGGACGCGGACAAGCGCGCCGCCACCGCGGCGCGGCTGAAGGCCGACGTCGAGGGTGCCGGCGTCGCCGACGCCGACCTGGTGATCGAGGCGATCTACGAGAACCTCGACGCCAAGCGGGCGCTGTTCGCCAAGGTCGAGGAGACGCTCAAGCCCGGCGCGCTGCTGGTGTCCAACACGTCGTCGATCCCGCTGGTGCAGCTGCGCGAAGGCCGTCGCGATCCCGCCCGCTTCGCCGGCCTGCACTACTTCAACCCCGTCGCGCTGATGCCGCTGGTGGAGATCGTGCGGCACGACGCCATGGACGCGGAAACCGAACGGCGCCTGGCGGCGTTCTGCAAGGCGATCGACAAGCTGCCGGTGCCGGTCGCCGGTACGCCGGGGTTCCTGGTGAACCGCATCCTGGCGCCGTACATGCAGGAAGCGATCCTGATGTTCGCCGAAGGCATTCCGGGGCCGGTGATCGACAAGGCCGCGCTGAAGTTCGGCATGCCGATGGGCCCGATCGAACTGGTCGACACCGTCGGACTGGACGTCGCCGCCAGCGTCGGCAAGATCATGGCCGAGTTCCACGGCCAGCCCCTGCCCGAGGCGTTCACCGTGCAGGAAGGCAGGCGCGGCAAGAAGGACGGCCAGGGCCTGTATCGGTGGGAGAACGGCAAGGCCGTCAAACCCGAGGTGCCGAAGGACTACCAGGCACCCGAGGACCTGGAGGACCGGCTGATCCTGCCGCTGCTCAACGAGGCGGTGTCGTGCCTGCACGACGGCGTCGTCGCCGATGCCGACCTGCTCGATGCCGGCGTGATCTTCGGCACCGGCTTCGCGCCGTTCCGCGGCGGCCCGATCACCCATATCCGTGCGGTCGGCGCCGACAAGCTCAAGGCCCGGCTGGAGGTGCTCGCGACGCGTTACGGCGGGCGTTTCACCCCGCGCCCGGGTTGGGACCGCCTGTAGTCGCCGCGGCCGGTCAGCCGCAGCCCTTGAGCTGCAGGCGCTGGCCGGCCCGGATCACGTACGGCGCGCGCAGGCCGTTGGCGCGCGCGAGCTGCGTCGGTCCCGGGCAGTCGTGCCGGCGGGAGATGCCGGCCAGCGTGTCGCCCGCCTGCACCTGGTAGGTGCGCACGCCGGTCGCGATCGTCGCGGCGGGCGCGGCCGGCGGCCGCGCCATGCCGGCCACCGTCGGCTTGTGCGCGGCCATCAGATTGGCCGCCAGCATCGCCCGCGGGCCGCTGACGCAGTGCTGCGAATAAAGCGGCGGCACCGCCACCGGCACCCGCAGTTCGGTGCCGGCCGTGATCGACACATGCGGTTCCCAGCGCGGGTTGAGGTTGCGCAACGCGCGGAAGTAGCCCTCGCGCGGCCCGCCCAGGCAGATCGACAGCTGGTAGATCGACGCCGGCGCCTGCAGCCGCATCACCGTCGCCGCGCCATTCACCTTCGGGAACTGCAGCCCGTATTCCTCCGGGTGCAGGAACAGCCAGGCCGCGGCCAGCACGTAGGGCACGTAGTCGCGGGTTTCCGGCGGCAGCTGCCCGTACACGGCCGGATCCCAGAAATCCCTGCCGCCCGACGCCTGCTTCAGGCGCAGCGCCCGGCCTTCGCCGCCGTTGTAGGCGGCGATGGCGAATTCCAGGTCGTTGTCGAGTTCGGCGAACCGTTCGTTGAAGTAATGCACGCTCGCGCGCGCCGACAGCTGCGGGTCGTAGCGGGTGTCGAAACCGTTGTACCAGCCCAGGCCGAAGCGGCGGCCGGTGGCCGGCATGAACTGCATCGGCCCGGCCGCGCCCGAGCGCGACATCGCGTGCACGCGGCCGTTGGATTCCTTGGCGAGGATGCCGAACAGCAGCGCCTCGGGCAGGCCCGCGCGCTCGTATTCGGGCCACATCAGGAATCGCATCTGCTGGTAGTTCTCCCAGCTGGTGATCAGGCTGGGGCGCATCCAGGTCAGCCACTCGGCCAGCGCGACGCGGACCGGCTCGTTCATCTCGATCAGCTCGCGCAGGTCGCGGCCCTTGAGCTGGTTCACCGCGCCACCGGACGCCGGCATCGCGCCCAGCACGCCGCCGGTGCCGGTGCCGTCGGCGGACGCGAAGCCTTCGTCGCCACCGGCCGCCAGCGTCGCGCCCTGCTGCAGCAGCGCATCGTAGGCGGCGAGGAAACGGCCGACGTCGCAGCGACGCGTGCCGTCGCAGCGGCGGCTCAGGTCCAGCAGTTTCGACGAGGCGGCGCGCACCGCCTCGCGGCCGGCGACGGTTTCGCCGCGGCGGATTTGTTCGAGGCCCGCGCGGTAGTCCGTGCTGGCCTGGTCGAGTTCGGCATACAGGGCGTCGGCGGCACTGCGGCGGGCCGCGTCGGCGGCGTCGGGAAGCAGGGCCAGGAGGGCGGCGCAGAACAGCGGGATCATCGGGCGCATCGCGGCATCTCCGTACGGCAGGCGGGCAGACTAGCGGCCCGCGTCCCGCCGCCGCAAGGAGACGCGCGCACCGGCTAGAATCGCCGGCATCCCCCGAGCGACGGAATTCCCTGCATGAGCGACCTCCTGATCGGCCGGGGCGACCTGCCCGTCCACCTGCTGGCCCGTTACGGAAACCGCCATGGCCTGGTCGCCGGCGCCACCGGCACCGGCAAGTCGGTGACGCTGATGGTGATGGCGGAGGGATTCTCGCGGCTGGGCGTGCCGGTGTTCATCGCCGATGTGAAGGGCGACATCGCCGGACTGGCCGTGCCCGGCACGCCGAGCGAGAAGCTCGCCAAGCGCGTGGAGCACATCGGCGTCGAGGGGTACGTCAACGAGGGCAACCCGGTCGTGTTCTGGGACCTGTTCGGTGAACTCGGGCACCCGGTACGCACGACGGTGTCGGAAGTCGGGCCGACGCTGATGGCGCGCATGCTCGAGCTCAACGACGTGCAGTCGGGCGTGCTCGACATCGTCTTCAAGCTCGCCGACGACCGCGGCCTGCTGCTGCTGGACCTGGACGACCTGCGGTCGCTGCTGACGCTGGTGATCGAACACCGGGCCGACGTGTCGAAGGAATACGGCCTGGTCAGTCCGCAGTCGGCGGCGGCGATCCAGCGGGCGCTTCTGCGGCTGGAACAGGCCGGCGGCGAGCGCTTCTTCGGCGAGCCGGCGCTGGAACTGGCCGAGCTGATGCGCACCGACACCAGCGGCCGCGGCCTGATCAACGTGCTTGTCGCGGACCAACTGGTGCTGCGGCCGCGGCTGTATTCGAGCTTCCTGCTGTGGCTGCTGTCGGAGCTGTTCGAGACGCTGCCGGAAGTGGGCGACCTGGACAAGCCCAAGCTGGTGTTCGTGTTCGACGAGGCCCACCTGCTGTTCGACGACATCACGCCGGCGTTGCGCCAGCGCGTCGAGCAGGTCGTGCGGCTGATCCGTTCCAAGGGCGTGGGCATCTACTTCTGCTCGCAGAACCCCGACGACGTGCCGGACGAAGTCCTCGGGCAGCTCGGCAACCGCGTCCAGCACGCGCTGCGGGCGTTCACCCCGCGCGACCAGAAGGCGGTGCGAACCGCCGCCGAGACGTTCGTGCAGAACCCGGACCTGGACGTCGCCAAGGTGATCGGCGAACTGGCGGTCGGCGAGGCGCTGGTGTCGACGCTGCAGGACAAGGGCGTGCCGATGCCGGTGCAGCGCACGCTGATCGCGCCGCCGCGCTCGCGCATGGGCGCGATCACCCTCGAGGAACGCGCCGCGGTGCGCGCCCGCAGCCCGGTCGGAACCCGCTACGACACCGCCGTCAATCGCGACTCGGCGCACGAGATGCTGCAGCAGCGCGCCGCCGAGGCGGCGGAGGCCGCCGGCGACGCCGAACCGGCGCCGCGCCGCGGCACGGCGAAGCCGTCGGCGACGCCGAAACCGGCGCCGGCGAAGCCGTCGAAGATGGACGATTTCCTCTGGGGCACGAACCGCCGCCAGGGCGCCGTCGAGGCCGCCGCGAAATCGGCGACGCGCTCGATGGCCAGCAGCCTGGGGCGCACGCTCGTGCGCGGCATCCTCGGTTCGCTGCTGGGAAGGAAGAAGTAACCAACCGTAGCGACGGATGGCGCGAAGTCGCCCTTCGCCGCGGCTATCTCCCGCCTACCCCGCCACCCCCGCCCCCGCCGCCGGAAAATCCGCCGCCTCCTCCGCCACCACTTCCGCCGGACGAGCTGCCCGGCGGCGTCGACGCCGAGGCGATCTGCGAGGTCAACGTGGTGCCGAGCGACGAGCCGAGACCGGCCAGGCCCATCCGCGACTGCGAGACGCCGTCGTACCAGGTCGGCGTGCCGCCCTCCGCTTCGCGGACACCGACCGCGGCGGTGAACTTGTCCGTCCACGCCGACTCCACGTCCAGCGCCATCGCATAGGGCAGCAGCGCCTCGTAACGGCCGGCGTCCAGCGGCGGCGCGCCGGCGGCGTCGTGCCCCGGCATGGCCATGCCCTTGATCTCGTCGCGCTCGGCGACCGACAGGTACTTTTTCAGCCCCTCGATCTCGTCCATCCGCTTGCGGCCTTCCGGCGTCGGCGCCCGCAGCAACCTGGCGAAGAAGAGGTGGACGACGACGACAATCATGCCGAGCACGAACAGCACCGGGATGCCATTGCCCCCGGACACGACCAACGCGAGCACGCCGGCCAATGCCGACAACAGCACGCCTGCCACCAGGCTGCCGCGATTGCTGACGTAGTACGTCGGGCTCAGCCGCTTCAGCATCGCCGCGTGGTGGGCGCTGCGGGCGCCGCCGACGCGCGTGGCCTCGGTGTCCTTCAACTCCACTTCGTCCTCGCCGCCGGCGAAGAGCCGGGCGGCGAGCGCCTGCTGGCCGGGCGCCAGCGTCGCGGAATCGGCGTCGGGCTTGCGGGTCAGTCGCCAGTCGCCACGCCCGGAATGGATCTTGAGGTAACCGCGCACCGCCATGTCGACGACGTCGGCGGCGAAAGCGCGGGTGTCGTATCCCATCCGGTGCAGCATGCGTACTTCGCCCGGGGCCAGATCGGCCGGCGGGTCGTAGCGTGGAAACACCGGTCCGGCCTGCGGATCGCGGCCGACCAGATGCCAGCGCCACGCATAGAACGCCAGCAGCACGAACAGGCTGAGGAGACCGACCAGCACGCCGGCGTTGTCGCGCAGGAACCATGTCGCCTTCTGCGACGCATCCGGCTCGATGACCAGGCCTTTCGGGAAGCCGACGACGACCGTCAGACCCTCGTACGGCATCAGCGTGCGCGTCGCCTCGAAGCGAACCGTGCGCGGGCCTTCGACCGCCGCCTTCCAGTCGCGGCCCTGCGTGCCCTGGGGGCCGCTGTACGCGGTCAACTGCAGGTCGCCGGGAGCGACGTCGGCCGGCAGGTGCACGCGCACCCAGGCGTTTTCCACCGGGAAGATCGATTCGGGTGGGATCGCGTTGTAATACAGTTCATCGAAACCGTCGAAGAAGCCGAGCTGCCGCGTCGTCCGGTAGCGCAGCGTATAGGTGAACTCGTCGGGCACCGGCAGGAAGTCGTCGTCGCCGGTGTTCACGATCACGCCGTTCGACGCCGACTCGACGAAGCTCGGCTCGTGTTTCCCGTCGCGCTGCACGCCGAGCAGGTCGAAGCCGACGACCACGCGATTGCCGAACCGGTCGCGGTACCGGGTCGGAAACGAGCGGGTGATGCCACGGCGGATCTGGTCGCCTTCGGCGCGCACCTTGATCGTCTCGTCGATCTCGATGCTGCCGTCGCGCATGACCTGCAGGTCGGCGCCGTATTCGAGAATCCGTTCCTGCGCGTGCGCAGCCGGCACGGCCAGCAGCGTCACCAGCGCCATGAATGCGATCAACGCGCGGCTCACGACCCCATCTCCAGCTTCGGCGCCGCGGCGGCGCCCGCCTCGGCCTGGAAGTATTCCGCCGGCGCGAAGCCGAAGGTCCTCGCCACGACGACGTCGGGAAACTTCTGCACGCCGTCGTTGAGCTCGCGCACGGCGCCGTTGTAGAAGCGGCG
>JAKFCL010000124.1:0-7889 GCA_036676665.1 Arenimonas sp.
CCGGCCGCGGTCACCGTCCGCTTCACCGCCTTCAGCGTGCAGATGGCGATCGGCGTCTACTGGGCCTGGCGGCTCCTGTCTTCGGCCTGACCCCCGGGTGGTCCGGGGGCAGGTTGCGTCTGGCCCGGTCCCGTGGCGTCACCGCGCCACGTGGATGCGGGCCTTGATGTGCTTGAGGTTGGCGACGATCGTGAAGGTCATCACCACCAGCAGCGCCCATGAACTCCACTTGCCGACGTGCACGGACGCCCACGCCCCGAGCTGGTTCGGATAGCTCCAGACGTGGAAGAACGTGCTGATGTTCTCGGCGATCCAGACGAAGAAGCCGATCAGCACGAATGCCAGCAGCAGCGGCATGCGGCGGTCGCGGTCCAGCGGCCGGAACACCACGACGGTGCGCGCGTACAGGCCCAGCGCGAGTGCCGCCAGATGCCAGCGCCAGTCGCCGATGAAGTGGTGGGTGAAGAAGTTGGCGTAGATCGCGGTCGCTACCGCCGTGGCCATCCAGTACGGCGGATGGTGGCGGATGCGCACGTCGAGCAGACGCCAGGCCTGGATCACGTAGCTGCCGATGGCCGCGTACATGAAACCGGCGAACAACGGCACGCCGAGCAGCTTCGAATACGCCGGATCGGGGTAGCTCCACGAGCCGATCGCCGGGTGCGTCTTGAACGCTTCCAGCGCGAAACCGACCGCGTGGAACAGGCAGATCGCGCGGAACTCGTCCCAGGTCTCGAGCCGGGCCGCGAGCATCAGCGCCTGGATCGCCAATGCCCACAGCAGCAGCACGTCGTAGCGCGGCACGCCGAACAGTCCGCCACGCGGCACCGTGAACACCGCCGCGAAGAAGAGGCCGACGAACAGGCAGGCGCGGGCCTCCTTGACACCGAAGTAGAGGAACTCGCGCACGCAGCGCGGCAGCGGTGCCAGCAACGGCAGCGGTCGCGCATCGAGCAGGTGGCGGTCGATCATCTGCAGCGGCATGCGGCGGCTCCGGCACGGGATGTGCGCAGGCTCGCAGGGGAATATGGCGATTCGCGGTCGGTGCGAGGGCGGCACGCGGATTCCGGCCGGGCAGCCGCGGCGCCGGCGCCGGGGTATTGGCGGCGCCCGGGGCAGCCCGTATCGTCGGGCCAGTCGCGAACGGAGACGGGGATGATCGTTCCGCAGTACTGGGCCGAAGGCCGCCTGCAGCACCGCGAGAAGGGCCGGCAGGTCACCCTGCGCCGCTTCGGCTGGTCCGATCGCAGCCAGGCCGAGGCGCAGGCCAGCGCCGACCTGCGCGTCGCCGAGGCGATGGCGCGCGTGCTGGCGGGCGAGAAGCTGCCGCCGCGCGAGCCGAAGATCCCCTACAACGGCGCCGTCGGCGTACCGATCCGCGAGGAGATCGTCGACCGCCACGGCGACGTCGTGATCACCCGCAATTCCTACGGCGCACGTTGCCTGAACTCGCCGGACGTTCTGTTCGCCGACGTCGACTTCGCGGGCGAACCGGGGCTGCGCAATTACCTGGTGGTGGCGGCGATGGGGCTGCTGGCGGCGATCGCGATCGGCTGGCTGAGCGGTTCGCGCGGACTCGGCGTCGCCGTGGGCGTGGTGGCGATGCTGTCGGTCGGCACGCTGACCACGATCGCCACCCGGACGCTGCGCGCCGCGGCGGGCGGCGCGGAAACCTCGGCGCACCGGCGCATCCGGCGCTTCCTCGCCGCGCACCCCGACTGGAACCTGCGCCTGTACCGCACGCCGGCCGGCCTGCGGGTGATCGCCACCCAGCGCCGGTTCGACCCGACCGAGGAGGCGGTGACGGCGTTCTTCAGGGCCCTGGCCACCGATCCGCTGTACGCGGCGATGTGCCGCAACCAGCGCTGCTTCCGCGCCCGGCTGACCGCCAAGCCGTGGCGGATCGGCATCGACGCGCACATGAAGCCGCGGCCGGGCACGTGGCCGGTCACGCCCGAGCGCCTGCCCGAGCGCGCCGCCTGGATCGAGGCCTACGAGGCCGCGGCCGCGTTCTACGCCGCCTGCGCCTTCGAGGGCGAACACGGCAGCGGCTCCACCGATCCGCGGGTGGCCGAAGTCGTGGCGCTGCACGACGGCCTGTGCTCGGCACACGGGAAGCTGCCGATCGCCTGAAGACCCGCCACGCCGCGCCGCGCCGGCGACCGCCCGCGGCGCGTCTCGCCGTTCCCCTGATCGTCACCCCACCCCACCCCGCCGACGCCGCCTGGCGACCCGGCCCAAGCCCCGGGCACGACCATGGACAGACTTCGCGAGCAGCTGGTGGATGCGACCCTGGACTGGGAACGGGCGATCGGCATCGCTCCGGCGATCACGGCTTCGCTGGCCGAATACGACGCCGCGGCCCTGGTCGGTTTCCCGCGCGCGGACTACGCGGCGGCGATGCACGCGATGACCGACCCGCCGAAGGGCCACGACTTCGTCTTCAACGGTGCCCGCTACCTGGTGATGGGCAACCGCCCGAGCGTCAAGCGCGGCGGCCTGGTCACCTGGGTGCCGAAGGCCGCCAGCGCGGACTGGGACGTGCTGGTGTGGATCCTCTACGACTCCCAGTACGACGTGCAGGAGGCCTGGCAATGGGAGGCCGCCGCCTATGCGAAGGCGTTCGCGACGCTCAAGCGGCTCTCGCCCGCGCAGCTGCGCCGGGGCAAACGGCTGGTCGCGGCGCGACCCGCCGCCGTGCCGGCCCGGGCCTGATTCCGCAAGATCCGGATAGTCCCTTCCCGGGCGCCTGGCTAACCTGCCGGAAATCTCCGGAGGCGAACCTTCCATGGCCATGTTCCAGTTGTCCGGGCTCGACGAAGCCCCGTTCCAGCCGCTTTTCGACCTGTCCGACGAAGACCTGCAGGCGCGCGCGATGCGCCGCATGGTCGTCGACAAGCACCCGGGCTTCCCCTGCCGGGTGAGCCTGCAGGACGCCGCGATCGGCGAGGAGGTGCTGTTGCTGCCCTACACCCACCTCGATGCGCACTCGCCCTACCGGTCCGGCGGCGCCATCTTCGTGCGCCGCGGCGCCGCCCGCGCCGTGCTCGCGCCCGGCGAAGTGCCGGCGTATGTCACGAGCCGGATCATCTCGCTGCGCGCGTACGACGCCGCGCACCTGATGATCCATGCCGACGTCGTCGACGGCGGCGCGGTGGCGGAAACGCTGGCGGCGCTGTTCGACGATCCGGCCGTCGAATACGTCCATCTGCACAACGCCAAGCGCGGCTGCTTCTCCAGCCTGGCGGTACGCGCCCCGGCCGCCGGATGACGGCGGGGGCAGGCCGTCAGGGATCGCAGCCCTGGGTCGTGCCCTCGCCGCCCAGCAGCTGCACCTGGTCGGTGGTCGTCCAGCCGCCCGAGAGCGGCGGCGCGAATTCCAGGTCGGTGGCGATGTGCGTGAAGGTGCCCGACAGGATGCGCCGGCGCAGCGTGCCGATGTCGGTGCGCACCGGCGCCTGGTAGAAGCACGTCGGGCACGCGCCCTCGAGCTGCTGCACGACCAGCGTCGGCTCGACGCCGCCGAAGCGGTTCAGCTCGGCGGCGACGAAGCGCGAGTAGCCGCGATCGTCGTAGTAGTACGCCGCGAAGAACTCGTAATTCGGGAACAGCTGCACGCTGTAGCCGGTGCCGGCGCGGGCCGGGTCGAACCACTGCGAGCTCAGGTCGAAGCCGAGCGGGCAGCCGCGGCCGAAGGCGGTCATCGGCTCGGACCCGGTCAGCCCGTCGATGCGATAGGTCAGCGTGAGGCGGTCGGCGCCGCTCGGGGTCACCGTCAGGTGGCCCACGTCGACGAGCACATTGCTGTCGCCGTCCCAGGCCGATCGGTGGATGCGGCTCGTCCAGAGGCCGTCGGCGCCCGGCGCCGCCGCCTGCAGGTAATACCAGGTCGACGTGCGGTCGAAGTTGTACGTGTACCAGAGGCCGGTCAGCTGATCGGCGGCCGGATACAGGAACAGGCCACTGCCCGAACGCGCGGCGTTGAAGTAGCTGCCGACGCGAACGACGGGGGCGACGGCATCGACCTGCGCCTGCAGGGTGAAGCGCGCGGGGCCCGCGCCGGGAACGCGCGGCACCACGTACCAGCGGCCGGGCGTGGCCGCCGCACCGGTGACTTCGACGAACTCGTTGCCGGACGCCCCGGTCGCCGAATCGACGGCGGTGGAGATCGCCGGCGCGGCGGCGATCGTGGTGTCTTCCGGGTCGACCGCCGTGTCCATCCGGATCAGGTAGAGGTCGACGTTCTGGTCGCTCTGCGAGGTCACCCGCAGGCGGCTGGCGCCGGGCGGCACGTCGACGAACACGTAGTCGTGCGTCTGCCCCCCTTCCAGCGCGAATTCGTGCGCGAGCCCGTCCACCAGCGGCACCGGGCGCTGCGCCAGCGGCCCGAACGGCTGCAGGCGGATGCGCACCGGCACCTCGCCGACGACGGTGGCGGCATCGGATTTCACCGTGACGTAGCCGACGCGGTAGTCGTCCACGCGCATCGTGTCGTCGCGGAAGCCGACGATCACCTCGAAATCCTCGCCGGCGGCCGGATGGCCCGGACCGGATGCGAACAGCGTGCCGTCGGCGGGCAGCATCGGCACCGCGAACAGGTTCATGTCGGCCGAACGCGCCGACTCGAAGACGTTGTGCAGCAGCACCCAGTAGCTGACCGACTGCCCCGGCGTGCGCGCCACCGCGAACTCGCACCGGTCCATGCCGCCGGAATTGCAGCGCACCTCGCCCGCCTCCGGCTCGCCGTCGCCGTCGTCGTCCAGGCCGAGCAGCATCACCTGTTCGCGGCCCAGTCCGTCCGGGGCGTCCAGGAACAGCCGCGTGACCGTTTCCCCCGCCAGCGGCGCCGGCAGCGTGCGCATGTCCCACGACACGCCGGCCGGCGAGTCCCACGGCGACGCCGGCGTCGGGTCGACGGAGTTGGAGAATTCGAACGTGGTCGGCTCCACCAGCGGCGTCGCCTGGAAGCGCGCGCTCGGCAGCGCCCGCAGCGTCGTGAACGGCATGCCGTGGGGCGCCGACGTCACGGCCGCCGAGATGTCGAAGTCCAGCCGGGGCCGCACGACCACCTGCACGAACGCCTCGTCACACTCGACCCCGGCGTCGTCGCAGAAGCGGTAGCTGAAGCCGTCCTCGCCGCTGAAGTCGACCGGCGGCGTGTAGGTCACGTAGCCATTGCCTGGACTCGGCGGCGGCGCCACCGTGCCGTGCACGGCCGGGTCGACGATCGTCAGGGTGCCGGTATCGCGGACCTCGGGCGACATCAGGTCGTTCATCGCGACCAGGATGTTCACGGTCCCGGCGTTCTCGGCCACCACCTCGCGGTCGTCGAGCGTCACCAGCGGCTGCGGTGGCAGCGGGTCGTTGTCGAAGATCGTCGCGGTGACCGGGCCGTTGATGAACGACAGTTGCGCGCCGACCGCGTCGCGCAGGACGCCGTAGAAGCTTTCCTCGCGCTCGCCGACCGTGTCGCCGACGATCTGCACCGTCAATTCGACCTCGCGTTGGCCCGCCGGGATCAGCACCTGCATCACGCCCGGATCGAGATAATCCTCGTTCGCGACCGCGCTGGACGGGCCCAGAAACAGCTCGGCCTGCGCGTCGACGTTGGTCGCCGCCGACAGCACCACGTGGAAGGTCATCGGCCGGGTGCCGCTATCGCCCTCGGTGACCGGGTCGATGACCAGGCTCATCGTCGGCATCGTCTGAGCGGCGACGGACAGCGGCAGCGCCAGCATCAGCGCGGCGGTCGCGGCCAGCCGACGGGCCGACAGGGGGCGGAACGACAGGGGGGTGCGCATCGACGGGCTCCTGGGGGCGTCGCCCCAGCATAGCCGCGCCGCGACCGCCCGGTCACGCCCCCCGGAATCAGGGCTTCGGGATGCGCAGGGTCTTGCTGATCATCAGCGAACCCGACAGCGCGAACAGCAGCACCAGCGGGTGCAACTGCCAGCCCAGGTCGAGTTGCCCGAACCACAGCGCGTCGCCGATGCGGCCCTGCCACGCGGCGATCGCCAGCACGATCACCAGCGCGAGGCTGGTCGGGATCGGCGTGCCCTCGAAATACGTGACCTTGCCGGCGTCGGCGCTCATCGCCTCGGCGGTGACGTTGTAGCGCGCCAGCCGGCTGACGCCGCAGCCGACGAAATACGACAGCACCAGCCAGTCCCAGCCGCCCTGCATGCCGCAGGCATACGCCAGCGCGGCCGGCGCGACGCCGAACGAGATCACGTCCGACAGCGAATCGAGCTCGCGCCCGAGGGTGGACGCGGTGTGGCGCGAGCGGGCGATGCGGCCGTCGAGCGCGTCGAACACGAACGCCAGCGGGATCAGCGCCATGCCCCACAGCAGCCACGGCACGTCGCCGTCCTGCAGGAAGCGCATCGCCGCGAAGATCGCACCGGTGCCGCAGAAGGCGTTGCCCAGCGTGAACCAGTCGGCCAGGTGGAAGTCGCGCAGCATGGAGAAATGCCGCTGCATCACGGCGCCCCGGCCGCTTCGGTGGCGGCGCGGCGCAGCAGCGGGTAAGGGTTCACGGCCGTGCCCTTCCACCACTTCTTGTCCGCGTCGAGCACGAAGATGGCGAAGTGGAGGTGCGGCGCCGCCTCGTTGGCGTTGCCGGTCCAGCCCACGTATCCGATCACTTCACCGCGCTTCACCGGCTGCCCCTCCGTGATCCCGTCCGCGTAGCGGTCCAGGTGCGCGTAGTAGAACGCCACCTGCTCGTCCTTGTCGAACTGGTACAGCGTCAGGCCGCCGGGCACGCTGGTGAACAGCTTGACGATGCGGCCGTCGGCGACCGCGCGCACCGGCCGGCCGGTGGGCGCCATGATGTCGATCGCGTCGTGCAGGCGGCCGGTGCCGCGGGCATCGGCGTAGGTGTCGGAGAGCTGCGCGGGCTCGATGCCCTGCACCGGCATCAGCAGCTTCATCGCCCGCAGCGCCGCCAGCACGGCCGGATCCGGCGGTGCGGGCGGCGCGACCGGTTCGGCAGCGGCGCTCGACACCGGCGTATCCGGTTCGCCCGCGGCGGCGCCGGCCGACGGCTCCGGGACCGGCGGGGCGTCCGGCAACGGCACCGGAACGCGGTCGAACGGATCCACCGCGACCTCCGGCGCCGGCATCGGTGCCGGCTCCGGACCCGGACCGACGACGAGGTCACGCGCGCCCGGCTCCAGGTCGGTGACGCCGTCCGCAGGCGGCAGCGGTGCCGGCAGCGTCTGCTCGACCGGCGCCGGCATCGACGCCTCGCGCCCCACCAGCAGCCAGGCGACCAGCGCGCCACCGCACAGCAGCCCGGCGACGAACAGCAAGAGCCCTTTCATCGTTCTGTCCCCGTCACCATGGCGGCGGCCTTATTCCTGCAGCGTCGCGACCATGCCCGGCTTCACCGCGCCGGCGACGCGAAGCGCGTCCCAGTTGGTCAGGCGGATGCAGCCATGCGACTGGGACTTGCTGATGCGCGCCGGCTCGGGCGTACCGTGGATGCCGTAATGCTCCTTGGACAGGTCGATCCAGACGCGGCCCACCGGATTGTTCGGACCCGGCTTCAGCGTCGCCTTGTCGTGGGCCGGGTTGGCGTCCCAGAACAGGTCGGGGTTGTAGTTGAACGTCGGATCCTTGGCGACGCCGTTGATCTTCCACTCGCCGATCGGCAGCGGGTCGTGCTGGCTGCCGGTGGTGGCCGGGAAGCGCGCATAGACCTCGCCCGCGGCATTGACCAGGTTCACCGACGAATCGTCCTTGTCGACGACCACCTTCGCGGCCTCCGGCAATGCCTCGTCACGCTTGATGTTCGGCACGCGGATCGTCGCGCCGGCGGCGAACCCGCCGCCATTGAGCTTGCGCAGCAGCGACGGGCTGGCGTGGAACTTCTCGCCGAGCGCCTC
>JAKFCL010000125.1:0-12268 GCA_036676665.1 Arenimonas sp.
TGCGGCGCGTGCTCGGCGACGTAGGTCGCGGCGCCGCCGTATTCGCCGCCGAGCGCCAGGCCCTGCAGCATGCGCAGCACGATCAGGATCACCGGCGCGGCGATGCCGATGCTGCCGTAGCTGGGCAGGATGCCGACCAGGAACGTCGAGATGCCCATGATCACGATCGTGACCAGGAACGTGTACTTGCGGCCGATCATGTCGCCGATGCGGCCGAACACGATCGCGCCGAACGGCCGCACCGCGAAGCCCGCCGCGAAGGCCAGCAGCGCGAAGATGAAGCCGGTGGTCTCGTTGACGCCGCTGAAGAACTGCGCGGCGATGATCGCCGCCAGCGAGCCGTACAGGTAGAAGTCGTACCACTCGAACACCGTGCCCAGGCTCGAGGCGAAGATGACCTTCTTGTGGCCGGCGGTGAGCGGCTTGCCGTCCACGCCGTGCGTTGCGGTTGCGATGGTGGCCATGGTCGGGTCCTCAGAAGTTGTACTTGACGTGCATGTGCAGGCGGCGGAGGTCGCCGTCGGCACCGCTCTCGAGCTCGCGCTCGCCGTAGATCAGCTCGGCGCCGATGTCGATCCTCGGCAACGGCGTGTAGATCAGGTTGGCATGCAGCGATCGCGACGACTCGGTCACGCCGGTCCCGGTCAGGCCGGCGTCGTTGTCGAATTCCGCCAGCGAGTAGAACAGGTTGGTGCGCCATTTCGGGTTGAACACGTGCCGCCACGCGACGAAGCCGCCGACGCCGTCGAGCGCCTCGAGCGAGCCGTCGGCGTCCTGCATCGTGTCGCTGGCCAGGCCCAGGCCCAGGTAACGGCCGATGCCGCTGCCGCCGCTCACCATGTAGCGGATGTCGTCGCGGGTGCCGAGGTTCCACTTGCCCGACACGCTGAGCGCGAAGCCGCTGCCGCTTTCGCTGTCGCTGGCGGTTTCGTACTTCAGCTGGCGCGCGAGGCCGGCGATCGTGAAGTGGCCCCAGGTGCCCTTGTGCATCCAGCGGGCGGTGAGGTCGGGCAGGACATTGTCGTCGCTGCTGATGCGCGCGCCGCCGCCGTACGGGGTGACGGTGGTCTCGGGATTCTCCAGCGACACCGACCACGGCCCGTGGGTGTAGCGCAGCTGCGCCTGGCGCACGAACACGGTGCCTTCGGTCGGGCCGATGAAGTCGACCGCGTCGGGCAGCGCCGCCACGTCCTGGAAGTTCGACCAGGTCTGGCCGGCGAGCCACTTGTCCCAGCTCACGTACGCGTGGCGCACCGTGACGCCGTAGGTGTTGGTCGACTGCTCGTTGCCCAGCGCGCCGCCGAACAGGTCCAGCTCGATGTAACCCTTGAGCTTGTGGCCGTCCAGGTCGGTGTCGGCGGCGAACCAAAGGCGCGAGAACTGCGCGTGCATGTCGAGGTCGGTGCCTTCGCTGGCGCCGTCGGCACCGACCGGAATCGCGCTGGGCAGGTAGAACAACCGTCCGGTGCTGCCGTCGGCGATCTCGCCGCCATCGGTGGCCGTGGCCATCGCGTCGAGCTTGACGAAGCCGCCGAAGCTGAACTTCGTGCCCGGGTTCGCGGCCGGCATGATCGTCGTGCCCTGCACGGGCTGCGTGCCGGCCGGCAGCGGCGCGGGCGCGGCGGCCGTCGCGGCCTTCTGCGCCTCGAGTTCAGCCTTCAGGCCCTGCACCAGCTGTTCGAGCTGGACGATGCGGGCCTCCAGGTCCGGCGAGGCGGCATCCTGCGCCAGCACCATGCCGGGCGCGGCCAGGGCGAGCAGCAGGGCCAGCGGCAGCCGCGCGCGGGGTGCGTGGTTCAATCGGTTCATCTTCCCTCCCGAAGTCGGACCGTCGCCAGGGTTGGCCGGCCGAGCATGGGTGGCGCGCCCGCCGGCGGATATTCGCCATTGGTCGAAAACGGGGCCGGACGCGACCAAGGTCTAATCGGGTGCAGCGGGCACCGACCCCAGAATGTGGTCCAGACGAGTAATCTTTGTCGCGACGCGCCGCGCACCGGCGCAGGAGCCTGACGATGTCCGACCGCACCGTAGCGATTCCCGCGCATTTCGCCGCCGCCGCGAACACCACCCGCGCCGACTACGAGCGCGACTACGCCGACGCGCGCCGGGATCCGCAGGGCTACTGGGGCCGCGTCGGCCAGCGCCTGGAATGGTCGCGCCCGTACACGCGGGTGAAGGACACCTCGTTCGACGTCGACGATTTCCACATCCGCTGGTTCGCCGACGGCCAGCTCAATGTCAGCGTGAACTGCCTGGACCGGCACCTGGCCGAGCGCGGCGACAAGACCGCGATCGTCTGGGAAGCCGACGACCCGGCGACGCCGCCCCGCCGCATCAGCTACCGCGAACTGCACGGCATGGTCTGCCGGCTCGCCAACGCGCTGCAGGCGCTGGGCGTGGTCAAGGGCGACCGCATCACGCTGTACCTGCCGATGATCCCGGAAGCGGCGGTGGCGATGCTGGCCTGTGCGCGCATCGGCGCGATCCACTCGGTGGTGTTCGGCGGCTTTTCCGCCGACTCGATCGCCAACCGCATCGCCGACTGCGCCAGCAAGCTGGTGATCACCGCCGACGAGGGCCGCCGCGGCGGCAAGGCGATCCCGCTGAAGGCCAATGTCGACGAGGCGTTGCGCCGTCCCGGCACGAACTCGGTGGAAACGGTGCTGGTCGTGCGCCACACCGGCGGCGGTGTGCCGATGCAGATGCCGCGCGACCGCTGGTACGACGCGGTGGTCGACCCGCAGCCATCGACGCATGCGGCCCCGGCAATGGACGCCGAGGACCCGCTGTTCATCCTCTATACGTCCGGCAGCACTGGCAAACCCAAGGGCGTGCTGCACACCACCGGCGGTTACCTCACGTGGGCCGCGTACACGCACGAACTGGTGTTCGACCTCAAGGACGGCGACGTGTTCTGGTGCACGGCCGACGTCGGCTGGGTCACCGGCCACAGCTACGTCGTGTACGGGCCGCTGGCCAACGGCGCGACGACGGTGATGTTCGAGGGCGTGCCGACGTTCCCGGATCCCGGCCGCTTCTGGCAGGTCTGCGACCGCCACCGGGTGACGATCTTCTACACCGCGCCCACCGCGATCCGGGCGCTGATGCGCGAGGGCGACGCGCCGGTGACGGCGAGCTCGCGCGCGTCGCTGCGCCTGCTGGGCACCGTCGGCGAACCGATCAATCCCGAGGCGTGGGAGTGGTACCACCGCGTGGTCGGCGAGGGCCGCTGCCCGATCGTCGACACCTGGTGGCAGACCGAGACCGGCGGCATCCTGATCTCGCCGATCCCCGGCGCGATCGAGGCCAAGCCCGGCTCGGCGACGCTGCCGATGCCCGGCGTGGTGCCGGCGCTGGTGGATGCCGAGGGCCGCGTGCTCGAGGGCGCGGTCGACGGCAACCTGGTGCTGCTCGATTCGTGGCCGGGGCAGATGCGCACCGTCTACGGCGACCACGGCCGCTTCATCGACACCTACTTCCGCACCTACCCGGGCATGTACTTCACCGGCGACGGCTGCCGCCGCGACGAGGACGGCTATTACTGGATCACCGGTCGCGTCGACGACGTCATCAACGTGTCCGGCCACCGCATGGGCACGGCCGAGGTCGAGAGCGCGCTGGTCGGACACCCCGCGGTCGCCGAGGCGGCCGTGGTCGGCGCCCCGCACGACATCAAGGGCCAGGGCATCTACGCCTACGTGACGCTGAAGGCCGGCATCGAGCCGACCGAGGCGCTGCGCAGGGAACTCGTCGCGCATGTCCGCCACGACATCGGCCCCATCGCCGCGCCGGACTGGCTGCAGTGGGCACCCGGCCTGCCCAAGACCCGCAGCGGCAAGATCATGCGGCGCATCCTGCGCAAGATCGCCGAGGCCGGGCCCGAGGGCGTCGACCGCGGCGGCCTCGGCGACACGTCGACGCTGGCCGACCCGGCAGTGGTCGACTCGCTGGTGCGCGAACGGCAGGTCCGTTGAGCACGACCGCGCCGACGATCCTGGTCGCCGATGACCATCCGCTGTTCCGCGAGGCGCTGAAGGGCGCGGTCGCACGGTTGCTGCCCGGCGCCACGCTGGTGGAGTCCGACAGTGCCGACGCGCTGTTCGCCAGCGCCGAGGCGCACCCGCAGGCCGACCTGCTGCTGATGGACCTGAACATGCCCGGTGCGCACGGCTTCAGCGCGCTGGTGCACCTGCGCGCGGTGCATCCGCAGCTGCCGGTGGTGGTGGTGTCGGCGCGCGAGGAGCCGGGCATCGTCCGCCGGGCGCTCGAACACGGAGCCGCCGGCTTCATCCCGAAATCGTCGGAACCGGCGGTGATCCGCGAGGCGATCGCCGCCGTGCTCGACGGCGGCCAGTGGGCGCCCGAACAGTCGGCGGACGCGGCCGGCCTGGGCGAGGAGGAGGCCTTGATCGCCCGCCGGATCCGCGAACTCACGCCCCAGCAGTTCCGTGTGCTCGGCATGCTCGGCAGCGGCCTGCTCAACAAGCAGATCGGCCACGCGCTGGGCGTGTCCGAGGCGACCGTGAAGGCGCACATGACGGCGATCCTGCGCAAGCTCGGTGCCTCCAACCGCACCCAGGCGATCCTGCTCGCCGGCAAGCTGTCGATCGATTGACGCCCGGCCCCGCCGGTCGTGAAGAATTCCGGGGAACGATGCCGCGGCGCCGCGCGCCGCCGGCGCGTCTTCAGCGGCTGCCCGAGGCGCTGCCGCTGCCCGAACCGCGCAGATGTCCGCGCAGCTGCGCGAGCTGCCGCTCGCTGATGCCGGCCGCGACCAGGCCGACGTACTTGCGCTGGCGCGCGACCGGGTCGGCGGCGAGCGCGTCGTAGCGGGCATGCGAACGCACCAGCGGATCCTCGGCGCCGAATGCGTGGTGGCGGTAGCTGGACCAGCGGTAGCGGCCCGGCGAATCGACCAGCCCCGCGCGCACCGGGTTGAGCTCGATGAAGCTCTGGCAGCGCAGCAGCGACGCGGTGCCGTCGAGCGCCGTGGAATCGAAGCCGCCCTCCCAGAGCCGGCCGCGGCGATCGCCGAAGCGGTTGAAGTAGCGCACGTAGCGGCTGCCGAGCTGCTGGATCATCCGGCCGGCGGCCCCCGGCGAGCCGGGCGTCACCAGCAGGTGCACGTGGTGGCTCATCAGCACGTAGGCGTGGATCGTGCAGCCCTGGTGCTGGCTGGCGGTGCGCAGGTCGTCCAGGTAATGCCAGTAGTTCGCCAGGTGCACGAAACAGGGCTGCCCGTCGGCGCTGCGCTGGGTGATGTGCAGCGGCGGCAGCGGGGCGGGGCGTCGGCGGGGGCGGGGCATCGGGTTCACGTCCACAGGGTGGGCCAGGAAGCGTAGGGCGGCCGTCAATTTTCCGCCGTCGCCGAACCCGGGGCGAGCCCGTAGGAAAAGTCCAAATGCCGCCTTTGTACGCAAACGCGTAGCCATCTCCGGTCAAAATAGGAAAATTGCGTGAAAGCTGCCGGGTCCGGGAATCAATGTTCCAGCGGTGCGTTCGCCGACGATCCGACCAACGGTGGTTGCAGGCCCGCGGACGGGACCGAGCTCAGGCCGGCGGCGGGACCGGCTCGGCGCGGCGCCGCTGGGCGGCCAGGAACGCGCGCAGCGACGCCGGTTTGACCGGCTTGGTCAGCACCGGATAGCCGCGGTCGCGGGCGGCATGTTTCAGGGTGTCGCTGCCGTCGGCGGTGATCAGCAGCGCCGGCGTCGCCCGGCCGCAGACGGCGCGCAGCGCGTCGAGGGCGTCGAGCCCGTCGAGCTCGTCGTGCAGGTGGTAATCCGCGACCACGACATCGGGCCGGTCGCCGCGCGCATGCGCCAGCGCCGCGGCCACGGTCTCGGCGGTGCGCACGTCCACGCCCCAGCGCGCCAGCAGCGCCTCCATGCCGTCGAGGATCTCGCGGTCGTTGTCCAGGCACAGCACCTTCAGCCCGGCCAGGTCGCGATGGGCCGGGGCCAGCCGCGGCGGCGTCGCCGGCACCGGCGTGTCGGCGACCGGCACGCGGATCGAGAACACGCTGCCGCGCCCGGGCCACGAGCGCACCGAGATCGGATGGTCGAGCATGCGCGACACCCGCTGGCAGATCGACAGGCCGAGACCGAGCCCGCGTTCGCCCCATGGCGACGGCTGCTCGAAGCGGCGGAACTCCTCGAAGATCTGTGCCAGGTGGTGCGGCGGGATCCCGGGGCCGCTGTCCCACACCTCGATCTCGACGTGGCGGCCGCGCCGGCGGGCGCCGATCACCACCCGGCCGGCCTTGGTGTAGCGCAGCGCGTTGGCGACGAAGTTCTGCAGCGCCCGCCGCAGCAGCCGGCGATCGCTGCGCACCGACACCGGGCTGGCATGCACGCGGAAGCGCAGCCCGCGCGCCGCCGCCAGCGGCGCGTACTGTTCGGCGACCGATGCCAGCAGATCGTCGAGGCGGAACACGCCCAGCTCCGGCTTCAGCGAGCCGGCGTCCAGGCGGGAGATGTCCAGCAGCCCGTCCAGCAGTTCCTCGGCGTCGCGCAGCGAGGCGTCCACGCGCTCGGCGAGGCGGCGCTGCTCGGCGCCCTCGTCGCTGTCGCGCAGCGCCGAGGTGAACAGGCGCGCGGCGTTGATCGGCTGCAGCACGTCGTGGCTGATCGCCGCCAGGAAACGGGTCCGCGACTGGTTGGCGTCGGCGGCTTCGCGGGTGCGCTGTTCGACGCGTTGCTCGAGCGTCTCGTTGGACTCGCGGAGTGCCAGCTCGGCACGCTTGTAGTCGGTGACGTCGCTGTAGGTGGTGACGTAACCGCCGCCCGGCAGCGGCTGGCCGCGCATCTCGATGACCTGGCCGTTGGCGCGCACGCGCTCGAACACGTGCGGCCAGCCCTTGCGCAGGTAGTCGACGCGCTTGGACACCTGCGTCTCGGTATCGCCCGGACCCATCTCGCCGCGCTCGGCGTTGTAGCGGATCAGGTCGGCGACGGGGCGGCCGACGTACAGCATGCCGTCGGGATATTCGAACAGCTGCTGGTAGCGCCGGTTCCACGCCACCAGGCGCAGGTCGCGGTCGACCACGCTGACGGCCTGCGACAGGTTCTCCAGCGTCGCCGACAGGATCTCGCGGTTGAAGCGCAGCTCGTGGCTGGCCTCGTCCAGCAGGCTCATCACCTCGCCCAGCTCCATGCCCGAGCCGCGCAGCGCGGTGGTCAGCGTCAGCCGGGCCGACGCGGCGCCGATCGCCCCGGCCAGCAGCCGTTCGGTGAACTGGATCAGCGCGCGGTCGGCCGGCGCGCCCGGCGACAGCTCACGGCCCTGCGCCGCCGCGTGTTCGGCGAACGCCCGCTGCGAATGGCGCTCGCCGAGGATGCGCGAAGCGAGCGCCAGCAGGTCGCCGGCGCTCAGGCTGCCCTGCCAACCGCCGGACGACGCCAGCGGCCGCGCCGCGTACGGATCCAGGAACGGCGTCGCCCGCAGGCGCTCGTCCAGGCTCGGCCGGTAGCGCGCCGACACCACCAGCAGCCCGCCGATGTTCACCAGCAGCGACCAGAACGTGCCGTGCGTCAGCGGATCCCAGCCGCGCAGTCCGAACAGGCTCTCGGGCCGCAGCCATTCGATGCCCAGCGGCCCGGTCGCCAGCCAGCCGGCGTCGAGCCAGCCGGCGCGGCTGAGCGTGGGCAGCAGCAGCGTGTACAGCCAGAGCGCGAACCCGGCCGACAGCCCGGCGATGACGCCGCGGCGGCTGGCGCCACGCCAGTACAGCCCGCCGATCAGCGCCGGCGCGAACTGCCCGACCGCGGCGAACGCCAGCAGGCCGAATGCGGCCAGGCTGCCGCCGGCGCCGGCGCCGCGGTAATACGCGTACGCCAGCAGCGCGATCGCGACGATGGCGATGCGTCGCACCCACAGCACGCGCTGGCCCAGGTGCTGGCGCTCGCCCGGATCGGTGAGGCTGCCGCGCCACAGCACCGGCATCACCAGGTCGTTGCTGACCATCGTCGCCAGCGCCACCGACGCGACGATCACCATGCCGGTGGCCGCCGAGAACCCGCCGACATAGGCCGCCAGCGCCAGCGCGGTGTTGTCCATCCGCAGCGGCAGCGCCAGCACGTACGTATCGGGCGAGATGCCGGTGCCGGCGAACACGAACTGCCCCGCCGCGGTGATCGGCACCACCAGCACGCAGATGATCACGAGATAACCGCTGAAAAGCCAGCGCGCCCGCCTCACGTCGGCGACCTCGCCGCATTCCACCACCGCCACGTGGAACTGCCGGGGCAGGCAGACGATCGCCGCGAACGCCAGCAGCGTCTGCGCGACGAAGCCCTGCGGGATGCCGGCGGCGACGAAATCGCCCGTCGCCGCCCGCAGGCGCGCCAGCACGTCGTCGCTGCCGGGCAGGTGGCCGAGCGCGAACGTGCCGACGGCGACGAAGGCGACCAGCTTCACCAGCGACTCCAGCGCGATCGCCAGGATCATGCCGTGGTGGTGTTCGGTGGCGTCGATCTGCCGGGTGCCGAACAGGATCGCGAACAGCGCCAGCAGCAGCGCCACGTACAGCGCCGGATCCACCAGCGGATGCCGGGCCGGGCCGGCCTCGCCGCCGGTGCCGGCGAGCACGTCGATGCTCATCGCGACGGCCTTGAACTGCAGGGCGATGTACGGGATCGCGGCGATCACCGCGATCAGCGTCACCAGCGCGGCGATGTTCTGCGCGCGCCCGTAACGTGCGGCCAGGAAATCGGCGATCGACACCGTGCCCTGTTCGCGCGCCACCAGCACCAGCCGCTCGAGAATGCGCCAGAAGAACAGGAACAGCAGGATCGGCCCGAGGTAGATCGGCAGGAACCCGAGCCCGGACTTCGCGGCGGTGCCGACCGCGCCGTAGAACGTCCACGACGAGCAGTACACCGCCAGCGCCAGCGAATACACCAGCGGCCGCAGCCAGTCGCGCCCGGGGTAGAGCGGCCGGCGGTCGCCCAGCCACGCCACGCCGAACAGCAGCCCGACATAGCCGACCGACACCAGCAGCAGGACCCAGCCTGGGATCACGATGTTTCCCGCGACGACCGACGCCGCAGTCTAGCCGTCACCCGCCGCGATGGTGCATCGCGGCCTTCGACTTTGGTCGAAGTGCCGGTGCCGCGCGCCCAGGTTGGAGCCGGTCTCCGCGCGGTTCAGTCCGCGTCGGCGACTTCGGTGCGGTTGCGGCCGGCGGCCTTGGCCCGGTACAGCGCGACGTCGGCGCGGGCGATCGTGTGGCCGACGGTCTCGCCGGGCCGGTATTGCGCCACCCCCGCCGAAAACGTCACCGGCACCGGGCCGGCGACGGTGTCGAACGGCGCGGCGAGCGTGCGTTCGCGGAAACGCTCGGTCGCCCGCACCGCGCCGGCGAGGCCGGTCTGCGGCAGCACCAGCAGGAATTCCTCGCCGCCGTAACGGCCGAACGCGTTGAGCTGCGCGGCCGGATCGACCGACTCGCCCGCATCGGGGTCGCCGCGGCCGATCCAGTCGATGCGCCGTGCGCACGCCAGCATCCGCTCGGCGAACCCGCGCAGCACGTCGTCGCCGGCGGCGTGGCCGCGGCTGTCGTTGATGTCCTTGAAATGGTCGAGGTCCAGCAGGCAGACGCTGAAGCCGTGTCCGAAGCGGTCGGCCAGTTCCTTCTCGCGCTCCAGCACGCCGATCAGGTGGCGGCGGTTGTGCACGCCGGTCAGCTCGTCGTGGCTCACCAGCGAGCGCAGCTTCGCCATCGCCTTCGCCAGCTCGGCGTTCTGCCGCAGCACGCGTTCGCGCAGGCCGGTGATGTAGCTGCCCAGCAGCGACAGCCACACCAGGATCATCGCCAGCGTCAGCAGGCGCAGGCCCTCGAGCCGCACGATGTGCGAATCCCACGGCTGCCCGCGCGTTTCCCACAGCCCCAGCAACGCGTAGCCGACCACCGCGCTGACCGCCAGCGCCAGGAACTGCCGCTTGCTGATGCCGAACACGCCGAAGAACAGCGACGCGACGAACAGCATCAGCAGCATGGTCCTGGCCTCGGTGGCGTAGTGCACCACCACCAGCGCCAGCGCCATCGCGCTGGCGATCTGCACGAAGGTCAGGCTCGGGTCGCGCAGGCGCGCGGTCGCGCCGCTGCGGATCAGCACGAAGAAGACCGCGTTCAGCGTCAGCGCCACCGCCAGCAGCAGCGCCAGCCCGCGCCAGTCGAAGCCCATCCAGCCGTTGAAGACGGCATACGCGCCGGGCAGCAGGAACATCAGGTACGACGCCGCGCCCATGAGCTGACGCCGCAGGCGCCGTGCCAGCGCGGGGTCGTCGCGTGGCAGCAGCGGGAAGGCCATCAGCCGGCCCCGTCCCTTCGCGGCGCGGCGGCCGGCAGCACCACGTCGACGCGGTGCACGCGACCATCGTCGACCAGCGCGAACGCGGCTTCCGGCTGCGCGACGCCGTCCACGGCCAGGCCGGGCGCGAGGTCGTCGCGCTGGGTCAGTTCGATGTCGTAGCGGGCGCTGCCGTGGCGGTAGCGCAGCGTGCAGCCGCGCCAGCCGGCCGGCAGGCACGGCTGGATGCGCATCCGCGCGCCCTCGCGGCGCAGGCCCAGCAGCGATTCGACCACCAGCCGGTACATCCAGCCCGCCGAGCCGGTGTACCAGGTCCAGCCACCGCGGCCGACATGCGGCGAGACCGCATAGACGTCCGCGGCCACGACGTACGGTTCGACCTTGTAGGTCGCGACGGCCGCCTCGTCCAGGGCGTGGTTGACCGGGTTGATCATCCGCAGCAGCTCCCAGGCCTTGTCACGATCGCCGAGCTCGGCGAAGGCCATCGTCGCCCAGATCGCCGCGTGGGTGTACTGGCCGCCATTCTCGCGCACGCCGGGGACGTAACCACGGATGTAGCCCGGGTCCTTGGGGGTCTTGTCGAACGGGGGGTGCAGCAGCTGCACGACGCCGGTGTCGCGCCGCACCAGGTGGGTGTCCAGCGACGCCATCGCCTGCCGCGTGCGCTCCGGCCGGCCGGCACCGGACAGCACCGACCAGCTCTGCGCGATCGAGTCGATCGTGCATTCGGGGCTGGCGGTGGAACCCAGCGGCGTGCCGTCGTCGAACCACGCGCGCCGGTACCAGGCGCCGTCCCAGGCGTGGGTCTCCAGGTTTCCGCGCAGCGTTTCGGCGGCGGCCAGGCAGTGTTCGGCGAACGCGGCGTCGCCGCGCCCGGCCGCCAGCGGCGCGAACCGGCGCAGCGCGTCGAACAGGAAGAAGCCCAGCCACACGCTCTCGCCGCGGCCGGCCTCGCCGACCCGGTTCATGCCGTCGTTCCAGTCGCCGGTGGCGATCAGCGGCAGGCCGCGCTCGCCGGTCAGCGCCAGCCCGCGCCGCAGCGAGCGCACGCAGTGCTCGTACAGCGTTTCGCGCACGCCCGAGGGCACCGGCAGGTCGTAATAACCCTCCTCCTCGGCGTCCACCGGCCGGCCGTCGATGTACTCGACGACCTCGTCGAGCACCGACGCGTCTCCGGTGGTGCCGACATAGCGGCTTGCGGCCAGCGGCAGCCAGAGGTAATCGTCGGAACAGCGCGTGCGCACGCCGCGGTCCTGCGGCGGGTGCCACCAGTGCTGCACGTCGCCCTCGGCGAACTGGTGCGCGGCGCAGGCCAGCAGGTGCGCGCGCGCCAGCTCCGGCTGCGCATGCAGCATCGCCATCGTGTCCTGCAGCTGGTCGCGGAAGCCGAAGGCGCCGCCGCTCTGGTAATAGCCGCTGCGCGCATGCAGGCGGCAGCCGATGGTCTGGTACAGCAGCCAGCCGTTGGCGAGCACGTCCAGCGCCGGCTCCGGGGTCTGCACCTGCACCGCACCGAGCACGTACTCCCAGTGGTCGCGCACCGCCGCCAGCTCGGCACGGGCGGCGTCGGCGCCGCGGTGCCGGTCCGCCAGCGCCAGCGCGGCGGCCATGTCCCCACCCAGGCCGAGGCGGAAGACCACCTCGGTCGCGGCACCGGCCGCCAGCGTCAGCGGCTGCCGGATCGCGCCGCACGGGTCCAGCCCGGCGCCGAGCCGGCCCGACAGCCGTTCGCTGCCCAGCGCCGCCGGATCGCCCAGGCTGCCGTTGCGGCCGAGGAACTCGCTGCGGTCGCCGGTGACGCTGCGCGGTTCGTCGGCGTCGCCGGCGACATCGACATCCAGGAACGCCACGCGGCCGCGGAACTCGGTGTTGTACGGGTTGCGCGCGGTCAGCACGCCGCTGCCGTCGAGTTCGGTGACGACGTGCATCTGCGTCTTCGCCCGCAGGTCGCCCAG
>JAKFCL010000126.1:0-3747 GCA_036676665.1 Arenimonas sp.
CGGGACCGCCCGTGGCCAGTCGCACGGTTTTCGAACTGTCGGGCGGGGGCGTCGTCACGCACGAGCAGTTCGCGGCCGGGAGCGTCCTCCCCTTCGCGCGGACAAGCCGAGCCTTCGACGAACGGGAGGCGGAACGATTCCGCGACCAGCTGCTCGACGGCGGATTCCTCCGGATGGCGCCGGCCGAAACTGTCTGGCGCTGCCATCGCGAGATAGTGACGTTCGAGTCCTGCCTCCGCGGCCGGTACTACGGTGTCGTGCGTGGTGCCTGCCAGGACCCCGATGTCGAGCCATCGCTCCACGCGTTGGCCGACGACCTGGAAGCCTTCGCGAGGGAGGCCGAGCCGGCCCTCCCCTAGGCTTGACGTCCGTCGACTACGAGCGTACAAAACCAATCAGTTAATTAACTGGTGGGTTTTATCCGTGGACCGCCTCAGCCACACCTTCGCCGCCCTCGCCGACCCGACCCGCCGGGCGATCCTGGCGCGGCTGATCCAGGGCGAGACCTCGGTGACCGAGCTGGCGCAGCCGTTCGCGATGAGCCTGCCGGCCGTCTCCAAGCACCTGAAAGTGCTGGAGAAAGCCGGGCTCGTCAGCCGCAGCCGCGAGGCGCAGTGGCGGCCCGTGCGGCTCGATGCCGGCCCGCTGAAGGACGTCACCGACTGGCTCGAGCCCTATCGGCAGATGTGGGAGGCGCGCTTCGACCGCCTCGAGGCCTATCTCGCCGAACTGCAGATTGCCGAGAGCGGAGCCAGCCGCCCGCCGACCGAGCCCTCGCCTTCGCCGTCCCCGGCGACCGCCTCTGCCGACACCCCCGCCCCTGCACCCCTTTCGCCCCCCGAGGAGCATGACGATGGCCCCTACCGCTGACCTGCCCGCTGACTCCGGCGTCGTCGACCTGACCTTCCGCCGCCGGCTGCCGGCACCGCGTGCGGCCGTCTGGGCCGCATGGACCGAGGCCGACCGCTTCTCGCGCTGGTTCGGACCACACGGCGCCACGATGGATCCGTGCGAACTCGATCCCCGCGTCGGCGGCCGGCTGTTCTTCTGCCATCGCGGCGAACCGTTCGGCGAAGTGTGGGTGCGCGGCGAATTCCTCGTCGTCGACGCACCGCGGCGCCTGGTGATGCAGTTCGGTTTCGCCGATCCCGAGGGCCGCGAGCGCCCGCGCGAGGGTTTCGCCGACACGTCGCGCTGCGAGGTGATCCTCGAGGACGATGGCGACGGCACCGCGATGACGGTCCACCACACCGGCCTGACCGTCGACCAGGGCGAGAGCGAGGGCTGGCGGCAGACGCTCGAGCGCCTCGCCGGATTCCTTTCCGCGTCTTCCTGATTACTCCGCGCCGCCGCCGCGGCGCCCTCGCCCACTCCGTCGACAGGAGCGAACCATGGCCATCACCGCGATCCACCCCTACCTGAGCTTCAACGGCACCTGCGAAGAGGCGTTCGCGCATTACGCGAAGGTGCTCGGCGCGAAGAACACCGGCATCTTCCGCTACGGCGAGGCGCCGCCGGAACCGGACCGGAACTCCGATTCGTCGCCGCCCGGCTTCGAACCGCTGCCGGCGGACTGGAAGGACAAGGTGATGAACACCGAGCTGCGGATCGGCGACCTGATCCTGATGGGCTCCGACAGCCCGCCGCAGTACCAGACGAAGACCGAGGGAATGACGGTGTCGATCCAGTGCAGCGACGAGGCCGAGGCCGAGCGCCTGTTCGCCGGGCTGATGGAGGGAAGTTCGCAGATCATGATGCCGATGGGCGAGACCTTCTGGGCGAAGCGTTTCGGCATGGGCACGGACCGCTTCGGCACGCCGTGGATGGTCAACTGCATGCGGGAGCCGGGCGCATGATCGGACAGCCGATCCCGGCGTCGGTGATCGCCGATCCGCGCAAGCTGCAGTACGTCCGCCATGTCGCGGCGGGGCCGGCGCAGGTGTACGCCGCGTTCACCGATCCCGAAGCGCTGGCGACATGGTGGGGGCCGAACGGCTTCCGCACCGAAACCCACGCGATGGACGTGCGCCCGGGCGGCCACTGGCGCTTCACGATGCACGGGCCCGATGGCAAAGCCTGGCCGAATTTCATCGACTACGACATCGTGGAACCGCTGTCGCGTCTGCACTGGCGGCACCGGGCCGGCGAGGACGCCCCACCGGATTTCGAGGTCGAACTGACGCTGACGCCGGACATCGGCGGCGGCACGCGGATCGGCTTCACGATGATCCTGCCCGACCAGGCCGCGCGCGACGCCAAGGCGGCGTGGGGCGCCGCCGAAGGCGCCCAGCAGACCCTGGACCGCCTCGAGAGCCTGCTCACCGGCGACCTGCGCCTGAGCCGGCGCTTCGCGGCGCCACGCGCGCTGGTGTGGCGGATGCTGTCGGAACCGGCCCACCTGGAGAAATGGTGGGGCCCGGCCGGGCATTCGCTCGACGTGGTGTCGCTGGACTTCCGCGCCGGAGGCCGCTTCCACTACCGCATGGGCGAAGGCGCGATCGCCCGCTACGGCCTGTTCGAGTACCGCGAGATCGTCGCGCCGGAACGGCTGGTGTTCACCAACTCGTTCGCCGATGAATCCGGCCGGCCGGTGCGCGCGCCCTTCAGCGACGACTGGCCGCTGCGGATCCTCAACACGTGGACGCTGGACGAGGCCGACGGCATCACCACACTGCGCCTGCACGGGCGACCGCTCGACGCCGATGCCGCCGGCCTCGAGATCTTCCGCGGCATGTTCGAGTCGATGCGCGGCGGCTTCGGCGCCACGTTCGACCAGCTGCAGGCCCACCTCGAAGAATGCACCCGGGAGATCGATCGATGAACGCACGCACGACCGTCCGTTCGGAAGTGGCCGACCGCGAAGTGACGCTGAGCCGCGACTTCGCGTTTCCGCGCGAGCTGGTCTGGCGCGGATGGACGGATTCCGCGGCGATCGCCCGCTGGTTCGGCCCGCACGGCTTCAGTACCGAAGTCGTCGAGAACGACCTGCGCCCCGGCGGCTCCACGCATTACGTGATGCGCGACAAGGATGGAAACGCCTATCCGGTCAAGGGGCGCGTTCTCGAGGTCGTGCCGCCCGAACGGCTGGTGATGACCGACGACAATTCCTGCATGCCGCAGGAATGGCTCGACGAATACGCCGCCGACGAGATCGCCCGCGGCGAGCCGATCGAAAACACCACGACCGTCGTGTTCGAGGAACTGCCCGGCGGCCACACGCGGATGACCCTGACCACCCGGATGCCAAACAACCGCATCCGCGACGGACTCTTCAAGTCCGGAATGTCCGACGGGTGGGCGGAGAGCTTCGAGAAGCTCGATGCGGTGCTGGCCGATGCTCCACTACGGCGTGGATCCTAGATCCTATATCCCGCTTCACTCCAGGCTGATCCAGGTCGCCTTGAGCTCGGTGTACTTCTCGAAGGCGTGCAGCGACTTGTCGCGGCCGTTGCCGCTCTGCTTGTAGCCGCCGAACGGCGCGGTCATGTCGCCGCCGTCCCAGTGGTTGACCCAGACGCTGCCGGCACGCAGCCTGCGTGCGACGCGGTGGGCGCGGCCGATGTCGGACGTGAACACGCCGGCGGCCAGGCCGTAGTCGCTGTCGTTGGCCATGCGCACGGCCTCGGCCTCGTCGTCGAAGGTGATCACGCTCAGCACCGGCCCGAAGATCTCCTCGCGGGCGATCGTGTGCTCCGGGCGCACGCCGTCGAAGATCGTCGGGGCGATGTAGCAGCCGCCGGCGACGGT
>JAKFCL010000127.1:0-4062 GCA_036676665.1 Arenimonas sp.
TGCGCGCGCTGGCGATCGTCAGCGGCGACGGACAGAGCGGCGCCCAGGGCCAGCCGTTGCCGGCGCCGCTGGTCGTCCAGGCCACAGACGCGGCGGCACCCGATCCCGGCGTGACGATCTTCTGGAGCGCCACCGGCGGTGCGACGCTGAGCGCCGGCAGCACCGTCACCGATGCGGGCGGGCTCACGTCGGTGACCGTCACCAGCATGGGGTTCGGCCTGGATCCGGTGATCGTCACCGCCGCCCGGGCAGACAATCCGCTGCTGTCGGTGCAGTTCCAGCTGGCCGTCGATCCGGCGACGCTCGCGGTGGTCGCCGGCGACGGGCAGAGCGGGCTGGCGGGCACCCGCGCGGCCAACCCGGTGCAGGTGCTGCTGCTCGACGGGGCGGGCCAGCCGATGGCCGGACAGACGATCACGTGGACCGTGGTCGGCGGGTCGGCGACGCTGGATTCGCCGGTTTCGGTCACCGATGCGGCCGGGCTGGCGTCGGTCGGCTTCACCTTCGGCAATTTCCCCGGGCCGATCACGATCCAGGCCGCCGCGTTCTCCGGCGGCGTGACCGCCAGCGCCACCGCGACCAGCCAGCCGCCGGGCAGCCTCGGCGCCGCGAGCGGCGACGGCCAGGCCGGCAATCCCGGCGACGTGCTGGCCCCCCTGGTCGTGCAGATCGTCGACCCGGCGCCGGACCTGTCCGGCATCCCGATCACCTTCACCGTGATCTCCGGTTCCGCGACGCTGACGCCGACCACCGCGCTGACCGACGCCGCCGGCCAGGCCAGCACGACCGTGACGCTGGGCCTGACACCGGGTCCGGTCGTGGTGCAGGCCACCGCCCCGGGCGGCGTCACCTACACGTTCAACCTGACGGTGAACGGCACGCTGGTCGTCACCGGCACGTCCGCCGTGTCCGGCGACGGCCAGGACCTGGTCGTCGGCGTGGCGTCCGCGCCGATGGTCATCGAACTGCTGGGCAATGGCGTGCCGCTGGTCGGGGTCACCGTCACCTGGACGACCACCAACGGCACGATGGCCACTCCGACCACCGTCACCGATGCCGCCGGCCGCACCAGCAACACGGTGACGATCGCCGGTGCCGGCACGACGATCGTGACGGCGTCGTATCCGACGTTCAACGAGTTCGTCGGCTCCAGCGTGCAGTTCGTGCACAACGCGCCGCTGGCGGCGTTGCCGACGCTGGCGGTGAACGAGGCGTCGGTCGCCGAGGCGCTGGACGCGGCCTGCGCGGCGATCCAGCTCAGCCCGACCCCGACGCCCGACGAGCTCGACCTGCTGCAGCAGTGCCAGGCGCTGAACAACGCCTCGGCCAGCGATCCGGTCGCGGTCGGCGAGGCGCTGTCGCAGATGCTGCCCGACGTCGCCCAGGCGCAGGCCGATGCCGGCAAGGCGGCCACCGGTGCCCAGTTCGAGAACCTCGCCGGGCGCATCGTGCAGCTGCGCAGCGGCGCGCCGATCGCCAAGGTGTCGTTCACCGGGCTCACGCTCGCCGGCTCCGGCGGACGGCTGCCGCTGGGGCAGCTGGGCACGGCGCTGCTCGCCAACCAGGCGCCGGTCGAGGAGCCGGTCGAGGACAGCGGTTTCGCGAAGTGGGGTTTCTTCTTCTCCGGCAACATCGGCCGCGGCGAGGTCGATCCCACCAACCTGACGCCGCGGTACGACTTCGACATCGACGGCCTCACCGCCGGCGTCGATTACCGCTGGAGCGACCGGCTGGTGTTCGGCGTGGCGCTGGGCTACACCGGCCAGGACACCGACCTGGCCGGCGGCCAGGGCTCGGTGGAGACACAGGGCCTGAGCCTGTCGGCGTACTCGACCTGGTACACCGCGCGCGACTGGTACCTCGACAGCGTGCTGACCCTGGGCCGCAACCGCTACGACCACGAGCGCGCCATCCAGTACGTGCTGCCGGGCTCGGTGGTCGACCAGGTGGCCACCGCGAGTTCGGACGGCACCGACCTGAGCGCGACGGTCACCTTCGGCAAGGACTTCCAGCGGCAGGCGTGGACGTTCGGCGTCTACGGCCGGGCGGCGTACAACCGGCTGTCGTTCGACGAGTTCGAGGAGGAAGTGGATTCGACGATCAACGGCAACGGCCTGGCGCTGCGGGTGGAGTCGCGCACCGTCACCGGGCTGTCGACGACCCTCGGCGGCAAGGTGGTGTACGCCTACAGTGCCTCGTGGGGCGTGCTGATGCCGCAGGCGGAACTGGAATGGCAGCACGATTTCCAGAGCGACGCCGAGGCGTTCCGCGGCTTCTTCCTCGACGATCCGAGCCAGACGCCGATCCTGGTGCTGGGCGACGATCTCGACAGCGACTACCTGCGGCTCAGCCTCGGCCTGTCGATGGTGCTGACGCGCGGCCGTTCCGGGTTCGTGACCTACGACCGCATCCTCGCGCGCTCGGGCATCTCGCAGGAGATGCTGACGATCGGCTTCCGGATGGAATTCTGACCGGCCCCGGGAAGCGCGGGGCGCGGGCCCGCCCCGGCGGCATTGCCGGCGCGGGCACGGTCGCCTAATGTGCTGCCGGCGCGGCGATCCCGCCGGCGCACATCAGGGGATGGGCATGCTCAGGAAGGCGTTTCTCGCGGTGATGTTGTGGATGCTGGCGCTGCCGGCACTGTCCCAGGCGATCGAGTGGCCGGCCGACCTGCCGCCGGTGCCGGCCGACAAGGCGCAGATCGTCTTCATCAAGCCCGGCGGCGGCGTCTGGGCCGGCCTGCCGGTCGGCATCCTGGAGGTGGTCGGCGACAGGCGCGAGATGGTCGGCGTGCTCGGCCAGGATTCGCGCGCGATCGCCACGGTGGCGCCGGGACGGCACCGCTTCATGTCGCACATGGGCATCACCCACTTCCTCGACGCCGACGTCGAGGCCGGCAAGCGCTACGTGGTGCTGGCGCGCTTCATCTACGGCAACGGCTTCCAGCTGCGGCCGATCCGGCCGGGCGCGCCGGGCGACTACAGCACGGCCAATCCGGAATTCCCGCGCTGGCTCGCGGAGAGCAAGCCGGCCGACCCGAACCATCCGAAGCTGCGCTGGTACGCGCGCAAGGACGCCAAGGTCGGCAAGCACCAGGCGAAATTCCAGGTCACCTGGGAACGCAAGACGGACGACGAACGCGCGCAGCTGACGCTCAACCCGGGCGACGCCCTGTGAGCGTGCGCACGCTGGGCGAGTTCCTCGCCGAATCGGCGCAGCGCGATGCGTCGACCGAGGCGTTCGAACTCGAGAGCCCGCGGATGCTGGAAATCCGCCTGCAGTCGCGCGTCTGGATGAAGGCCGGCTCGATGGTCGCCTACCACGGCCAGGTGCGCTTCACCCGCCAGGGCCTGAAGGAGCAGGGACTGGCGACGCTGCTGAAGAAGGCCGTGAGCGGCGAGGGCATGCGGCTGATGAAAGCCGAGGGCACGGGTCGCGTCTATGTCGCCGACGGCGGCAAGAAGGTGACGCTGCTGCGGCTCGACGGCGACACCATCTTCGTCAACGGCAACGACGTGCTCGCCTACGAGGACGGCGTGGCGTCGGAGATCACGCTGATGAAGCGCATGGCCGGGATGATGTCCGGCGGCCTGTTCAACGTGCGCCTCAGCGGCTCGGGCATCGTCGCGATCACCTCGCACTACGAGCCGATGACGCTGAAGGTGTCGCGCAAGGACGGCCCGGTGTTCACCGATCCGAACGCGACGGTCGCCTGGTCGGGCGGCCTCACCCCGGAAGTGGCCACGGACATCACGCTCGGCACGCTGCTGGGGCGCGGGTCGGGCGAAAGCATCCAGCTCAAGTTCCACGGCGAGGGCTGGGTGGTCGTGCAGCCCTACGAGGAGGTCGTGTTCCAGCGGGTTTCCTGAGCCCGGGCACGGCGGAAAAGAAAAACCCCGCGATCGCTCGCGGGGTTTTCCTGTCAGCCAGGACGCTGGAACAGCAGGATCAGACCTGCATGGCCTTGGCGACTTCGGCGGCGTAATCCTCGACGACCTTCTCGATGCCTTCGCCGACCGCGAGGCGCTGGAACTGCACGACGTCGGCGCCGGCGGCCTTGAG
>JAKFCL010000128.1:0-1603 GCA_036676665.1 Arenimonas sp.
CCGCGCCGAGCGCCTCGAGGACGTCGGCGCTGCCGGACTTCGACGACACGCTGCGGTTGCCGTGCTTGGCGACCTTGGCGCCGGCGGCGGCGACGACGAACATGCTGGCGGTGGAGATGTTGAACGTGTGCGCGGCGTCGCCGCCGGTGCCGACGATGTCGACGAAGTTCTCGGGATCGTCGACCTCGACGCGGGCGGCGAACTCGCGCATCGCCCTGGCGGCGCCGGCGATCTCGCCGACGGTCTCCTTCTTGACGCGCAGCCCGGACAGGATCGCCGCGGTCAGCACCGGCGACACTTCGCCGCGCATCACCTGGCGCATCAGTCCGACCATCTCGTCGTGGAAGATCTCGCGGTTCTCGATGATCCGCTGCAGGGCGTCCTGCGGCGTGATCGTCGTCGGCAGTTGGCAGTCAGCGCGCAAGGAAGTTCCTCAGCAGGTCGTGGCCGTGTTGGGTCAGGATCGATTCGGGGTGGAACTGCACGCCTTCCACCGGAAGCGTGCGATGGCGCAGCCCCATGATCTCGTCGACGCTGCCGTCGGCGTTCTCGGTCCACGCGGTCATCTCCAGGCAGCCCGGCAGCGTGTCGCGGCGCACGACCAGCGAGTGGTAGCGCGTGGCTTCGAAGCCGTCGGGCACGCCGGCGAACACGCCGACACCGGTGTGGCGGATCGGCGAGGTCTTGCCGTGCATGATCGTGCGCGCCCGCACCACCTCGCCGCCGAACGCCTGGCCGATCGACTGGTGGCCCAGGCACACGCCGAGGATCGGCATGCGCCCCGACAGGCGTTCGAGGATCTCCAGCGACACGCCGGCTTCGTTCGGCGTGCACGGGCCCGGCGAGATCACGATGCGCTCGGGTGCCATCGCGGCGATCTGGTCGACCGTCATCGCGTCGTTGCGCACGACCGTCACTTCCTGCCCCAGCTCGCCGAAATACTGCACGAGGTTGTAGGTGAAGGAGTCGTAGTTGTCGATCATCAACAGCATCAGAGTCCTCCCGCCGCCTGCGCCACGGCGCGGAACAGGGCGCGGCCCTTGTTCATCGTCTCCTCCCACTCCTTCTGCGGGTCGGAGTCGTGCACGATGCCGGCGCCGGCCTGGACGTGCAGGCGGCCGTCCTGGATCACCGCGGTGCGGATCGCGATCGCGGTGTCGGCGTCGCCCCACCAGTTGAGGTAGCCGACGGCGCCGCTGTAGATGCCGCGCTTCACCGGCTCGAGCTCGCGGATCACCTCCAGCGCGCGGATCTTCGGCGCGCCGCTGACGGTGCCGGCCGGGAACGTCGCCTTCAGCACGTCGGCGAAGCCGGTGCCGGCGCGCAGCGTGCCCTGCACCTCGCTGACGATGTGCATCACGTGCGAATAGCGTTCGACGACGAAACGGTCGGGCACGCGCACGCTGCCGGGCTCGGCGACGCGGCCGACGTCGTTGCGGCCCAGGTCGATCAGCATCAGGTGCTCGGCGCGTTCCTTCGGATCGGCCAGCAGTTCGGCTTCCAGCGCGACGTCCTCGTCGTGGGTGGCGCCGCGCGGGCGGGTGCCGGCGATCGGCCGCACGGTGACCTCGCCGCCCTGCAGCCGCACCAGGATCTCCGGCGA
>JAKFCL010000129.1:0-7946 GCA_036676665.1 Arenimonas sp.
GGGATCTCCCGGCCGACGTGCCAGAACTCCTTCAGGTCGAAGTACTTCGCGCCTTTCGCGGTCTCGATGCCGAACGGCGTGTAGCCGCGGGCGCCGCCGCCGCCGGGCACGTGGTACTTGCGCTTGACGTCCTCGGGCAGCGCGAAGAACGCCTTGAACACGTCGTAGGCGCGATCGATCTGCGCTTGCGGGATGCCGTGGCCGCGGATGCCGGCGAAGCCCCACTCGCGGTAGGCGGCGCCGAGCTCGGCGACGAACGCCTCGCGGTCAGTGTCGAAGCGGCGGATGTCGAGGGTGGGAATCGTCGCGGTCACGGCGGGTCTCTGTGGTCGGTCCGGGTGGCGCCAGTCTAGTGCGGCCGCCCCGGCGGGGATTTGACGCGGATCAGGCCGACGCGCGCACGACGGCCGCGAGGCTCTGCAGCACTTCCTGCATCAGCGCTTCGTCGTCCGCCTCGACCGTCACCCGGATCAGCGGTTCGGTGCCCGAGGGCCGCAGCACCAGCCGGCCGCGGCCGGCGAGCGCCAGCTCGGCCTGCGCGCGCGCGGCATGCACCGCGCCGTGGTCGAGCGGCCGGGCGCCGGGCTGGATCCGCACGTTCACCGTCTGCTGCGGCAGCGGCTGGTATCCGGCGACCGCCTGCCCGAGCGACTGCCCGCCGCGGCGAAGCACCTCAAGGACCTGCAGCGCGCTGACGATCGCGTCGCCGGTGCTGGCGCGGTCCATGCAGAGGAGGTGCCCCGACGCCTCGCCGCCGAGCACGCCGTCGCTCTCGACCAGCATCTTGTGCACGAAGCGGTCGCCGACGCGGGCGCGGACGAAGCCGATGCCCTGCCCGGCCAGCGCCTGCTCCATCGCGTAGTTCGTCATCAGCGTGCCGACCACGGGGCCGCGCAGGCGGCCGCTGCGGACCCAGTCGCAGGCCAGCAGGTAGATCAGGCCGTCGCCGTCGACGATACGGCCCGAGCCGTCGACCATCAGCAGGCGGTCGCCGTCGCCGTCGAAGGCGATGCCGAGGTCGGCGCCGGTCTCGAGCACGCGCGCCCGCAGTGCCTCCGGGTGGGTCGAGCCGACCTCGTGGTTGATGTTCAGGCCATCCGGATCGCCGCCGATCAGGTCGACCTCGGCGCCCAGCTCGGAGAACACGAGCGGCGCCACCTGGTAGGTCGCGCCGTGGGCGCAGTCGAGCACCAGCTTCAGCCCGTCGAGCACGAAGTCCTCGGGCACCGTCGACTTGCAGAACTCGGCGTAGCGCGCCATCGCGTCGGTGACGCGCGAGGCCTTGCCCAGCTGCCCGGACGGCACGGTGGTGAAGGGGGCATCGAGTTCGTTCTCGATCGCCTGTTCGACGGCATCGGCGAGCTTCTCGCCCTGGCCGTTGAAGAACTTGATGCCGTTGTCCTCGTGCGGATTGTGCGAGGCGCTGATGACGATGCCAGCGTCGGCGCGCAGCGACCGCGTCAGGTAGGCCACCGCCGGCGTCGGCATGGGCCCCAGCATGCGCACATCGGCGCCGGCGGCAACCAGCCCGGCTTCCAGCGCGGCCTCGAACATGTAGCCGGAAATGCGGGTGTCCTTGCCGATCACCACCGTGGCGTGCGGGCGGCCCTCGCCGACCAGCACGCGGCCGGCGGCCGCGCCCAGGCGCAGCATGAAGTCCGCGGAGATCGGCCACTGGCCGACGCGGCCGCGGATGCCGTCCGTACCGAAATACCTGCGTTCGCTCATGGACTTCTCAGGTGGCCGACGGGGCCGGGTCGGGTTGCGGCGCCGGCTGGCGCATCATCAGCGCCAGCAGGGCGGCGAGCTTCTCGCGCATTTCGCGGCGGTCGATGATCAGGTCGACGGCACCGTGCTCGACCAGGAACTCCGAGCGCTGGAAGCCCTCGGGCAGCGTCTCGCGCACCGTCTGCTCGATCACGCGCGGACCGGCGAAACCGATCAGCGCCTGCGGCTCGCCGACGTTGATGTCGCCGAGCATGCCCAGCGACGCCGACACGCCGCCGGTCGTCGGATGCGTCAGCACCGACACGAACGGCAACCCGGCCTTGCGCAGGCGGCCCAGCGCGGCCGAGGTCTTCGCCATCTGCATCAGCGAGAACAGCCCTTCCTGCATGCGGGCGCCACCGGTGGCCGAGAAGCAGACCAGCGGGCAGCGCAGCTCGACCGCGCGCTCGGCGGCCAGCGCGAAGCGCTCGCCGACCACCGCTCCCATCGAGCCGCCCATGAAGCGGAACTCGAACGCCGCCACGCAGATCGGGTGGCCCTTGAGCTGCCCCTGCACGGCGACCAGCGCATCGCGCTCGCCGGTGGCCTTCTGCGACGACTTGATGCGGTCGGCGTACTTCTTCTGGTCCTTGAAGTGCAGCGCGTCGACGGGCCCGAGGGCGGCACCGATCTCCTCGCCGCTGTCGTCGTCCAGGAAGGCGACCAGGCGCTCGCGGGCGCCGATGCTCATGTGGTGGCTGCACTTGGGGCACACACGCAGGTTCTTCACCAGCTCCGGGCCGTACAGCGCGGCACCGCAGCGGTCGCACTTCTCCCACAGCCCCTCGGGCACGGCGCGCTTGCCACCGCCCTGGGTGCGGATGCGGGCGGGCATCAGTTTGGTCAGCCAGCTCATTCAGCCACCGGTCGAGTTCGGGGCGGCAAGTGTAAACCCAAAGGTCCGGAACGGCAGTCCGGGCGCCGCGCGGCGCGGTTCAGCCGGCGTCGATCGCGGTCCGCAGCGGGGCCAGGAATGCCGCGGCCCGGGCCGACGCCTCGTCGACGGAGCCGGCCCCCGCCAGCGCCTCCACCAGCGCGCTGCCGACCACCACGCCATCGGCGACCGCCGCCAGCGCCGCCGCCGAGGCGGCGTCGCGGATGCCGAATCCGACCAGCACCGGCACCGTCGCCGCCGCGCGCAGCGCTCCGGCCCGGCGCGTGACCTCGGCGATGTCCAGCTGCCCGGCCCCGGTCACGCCGGCGAAGGACACGTAATACAGATAACCCTGCGATCCGGTCGCGAGCCGCGCCAGCCGTTCGGGCGACGTGGTCGGCGAGGCCAGCGAGATCAGCTGCACCCCGGCCGCGGTGAACGCTTCGCGGGTCGGGCCGGCCTCTTCCGGTGGCAGGTCGACCAGCAGCACGCCGTCGACGCCGGCCGCGGCCGCGGCCTGGGCGAACGGCCCGGCGCCGCGCATCTCGACCGGGTTCAGGTAACCCATCAGCACGACCGGCGTGTCGGCGTCGTCGCGACGGAACGCGGCGACGGTCTCGAGCACGTAGCGCAGACCGGCGCCGCGTTCGATCGCGCGCTCGGAGCTGCGCTGGATCGCCGGGCCGTCGGCCATCGGGTCGGAGAACGGCACGCCGAGTTCCAGCACGTCGGCGCCGGCGCGCACCAGCGCGTGCAGCACCGGCACGGTCGCCTCCAGCGAGGGATCGCCGGCAGTGACGAACGGGACCAGCGCCTTGCGGCCTGCCGCCCTCAATCGCGCGAAACGGGCATCGATGCGGCTCACAGCGCGATGCCCTCGCGGCGGGCGATCGTGAAGATGTCCTTGTCGCCGCGGCCGCTGAGGTTGCACAGCACCAGCGCGTCCTTCGGCAGTTCGCGCGCGAGCTTCATCGCCTGCGCCACCGCGTGGCTGGACTCGAGCGCGGCGAGGATGCCCTCGGTGCGCGCCAGCAGGTGGAAGGCCTCCATCGCCTCGTCGTCGGTGATGCCGACGTATTCGGCGCGGCCGCTGTCCTTCAGGAACGCATGCTCGGGGCCGACGCCCGGATAGTCCAGGCCGGCGGAGATCGAATGGGTCTCGGTGATCTGGCCGTCGTCGTCGCAGATCACGTAGGTGCGGTTGCCGTGCAGCACGCCCGGACGGCCGGCGACCAGCGACGCGGCGTGACGACCGGTGGCGATGCCGTCGCCGGCGGCCTCGGCGCCGACGATGCGCACGCCGCGGTCGTTGAGGAACGCGTGGAACAGGCCGATGGCGTTGCTGCCGCCGCCGACGCAGGCGGTGATCGCGTCGGGCAGCCGGCCGTAGTCCTGCAGCATCTGCGCCCTCGCCTCCTTGCCCACCACCGCGTTGAAGTCGCGCACCAGCGTCGGGTACGGATGCGGACCGGCGACGGTGCCGATGATGTAGAACGTGTCGCGGACGTTGGCCACCCAGTCGCGCATCGCCTCGTTGAGCGCGTCCTTGAGGGTCTTCGAACCGGAGGTCACCGGCACCACGGTGGCGCCGAGCAGCTTCATCCGGAACACGTTCGGCGCCTGCCGCTCGATGTCGGTCGCGCCCATGTAGACGACGCATTCCAGGCCCATGCGCGCCGCCACCGTCGCGCTGGCGACGCCGTGCTGGCCGGCGCCGGTCTCGGCGATGATGCGGGTCTTGCCCATCCGTTTCGCCAGCATCGCCTGGCCGATGGTGTTGTTGATCTTGTGCGCGCCGGTGTGGTTGAGGTCCTCGCGCTTGAGCAGGATGCGGGCGCCGCCGACGTGTTTCGACAGCCGCGCGGCCTCGTACACCGGGCTGGGCCGGCCGACGTAGTGGCGGTAGTCGTGCTGCAGCTCGGCGACGAATTCCGGGTCGTCGCGGTAACGCTCGTAGGCGACGCGCAGTTCGCGCAGCGGTTCGATCAGCGTCTCGGAGACGAATACGCCGCCGTAACGGCCGAAGTGGCCCGCGGCGTCGGGCCACGCGCCGAAGTCGGCGATCTGGTCGGCGGGGGGAACCTCATGACCGCTCACTGCTGTCTGCACGTCGAACCTCGTCCACGAACTGCTGCATCCGGCCCCCGTCCTTGCGGCCGGGAGCGCTTTCGATTCCGCTCGACACGTCCACCGCATACGGACGGGCGGTGCGGATCGCCTGGCCGATCACGTCCGCCGTCAGGCCGCCGGCGAGGAACACCGGCCGACCCAGCGGGGGAATCGTGGTCCAGTCGAACCGCTCGCCGCTGCCGCCCGGGCGTCCGGGCGCGTGGCCGTCGAGCAGGAAGGCACTGGCCGAAGGGTAGCGTTTCCGCGCCCGCGCCGCATCGGCCGGGCCGGCGCCCATCGGCAATGTCTTGATGAAGGGAATGCCGAAACCGCGGCAGAACGCGTCGTCCTCGCTGCCGTGGAACTGCAGCAGGCTGGGCCGCAACGCGCGGATCGCCGCGGCGATCTCACTGCCGGGGTTGTCCATGAACAGCGCGACCACATCCACCAGCGGCGGAACCGGCTGCCGCAGGCCCTCGACGTGTTCGGGCTCCAGCCGGCGCGGGCTGCCCGGCGCGAACACGAAGCCCAGGGCGTCCACGCCCAGTTCCACCGCCAGCCGGACATCGCCGGGGCGGGTCATGCCGCAGAATTTTATCCGGGTGCGCATCGGGCGATTGTAGGCGCTCCCCGTGTCGGTCCCGTGCAGGTCGCGCCGCTGCCGTCGCTCAGAGCGCCACGTCCGCCGGCAGAGCCCACTCGCGCGGATAGCGCGGACCGAGGAAGACCAGGCCGCTGGAGGGCGCGGTGGGGCCGGCGACGATGCGGTCGCGCCCCGCCAACAGTTCGCCGACCCACGATTCGGGCCGTTCGCCGCGACCCACCGGCAGCAGGCTGCCGACGAAGTTGCGCACCATGTGGTGCAGGAAGGCGTTCGCCTGCACTTCCATGATCACCCGGTCGTCTTCGCGCCATACGCGGATGTCGTGCACCTGCCGGATCGGGTGCTTCGCCTGGCAGTGCACGGTGCGGAACGCGCTGAAGTCGTGTTCGCCGACCAGCGCCTGGGCGGCGCGGTGCATCGCCGCGGCGTCCAGCGGCACCCGCTCCCAGGTCAGGTGGTCGCGCAGCATCGCCGCCCGCACCGGCCGGTTGAGGATGCTGTAGCGGTAGCGGCGCGCGCGCGCCGCGTAGCGCGCATGGAAATCGTCGGGCACCGGCTGGCACCACAGCGCCGCCACCGATTTCGGCAGGCGGCTGTTGGCGCCCTGCCGCAGCGCGTAAGGCGTGCGGACCGCGGCGGTGTCGAAGTGGATGACCTGGCAGGCCGCATGCACGCCGGCATCGGTGCGGCCGGCGCAGACCACGTCGACCGGATGGTCGAGCACGAATGCGAGCGCGGCCTCGACCGCGCCCTGCACCGACGGCCCGTGCGACAGCCGCTGCCAGCCCTGGAACGGGCTGCCGTCGTACTCGATGCCCATCGCGAACCGCATCGTGCGGGCAGCGGCCGCCGGGCTTTCGGGATCCGGCGGCACGTCCGGTCCGTCGACCCGCGACGTCAGCCGATGTCCTTGAGCAGCTGCGCCGCTTCGGAGCGGCCGCGCGGACCGGCTTCGGCAAGCACTTCCTCGAGCATGCCGCGGGCGCCGTCGACATCGCCGATGTCCAGGTACGCCCGTGCCAGTTCGATCTTGGTGGCGCTGCCGTCGTCCTCGTCGGTGCCGGCGAACGCCCGGTCGAACGCATCGGTATCCGGCGGCGGCAGGCTGCCCGCGGTGAGGCTGGCATCCATCGCCTGCAGTTCCGCCTCGAGGCCGTCGTCGTGGGTCGCGGCCGGCGCTTCCGGCGCGGTGGCGACGGGCGGAGCCGGTGCCGGCTCGGGCACGGCGGCCGGCTCGGGCGACGCGACGGTCGCTTCGGGCGCCAGCACCGGTTCGTTGCTGAGGAAGGACGGCAGGCCGGACGCGGCCTGCTGGGCCGGCGCAGTCTCCGGCGTCGGCGCCGGCGGCGTCGGCGCGCGGGCCGGCGTCGCCGGCATCACGCCGCTGTCGCCGAACTTGGGCGCGTTCCAGCCGGCCTGGCTGAACAGTGGATTGCCGGGCGACATCGCCACGCCCATCACCACCGCCTCGCGCCAGCGCGGGTCGAGCGTGCTGCGCACCTGCCCGCGCATCGCCTGCGCCGCGGACTCGAACGCCGCGACATCGCCATGGGCGTAGTGGTGGCGCAGCAGGCTGATATGCGCTTCCAGGTCGTTCGGGCGGGCGCCGACCGCCTCCTGCAGGCGTTGCAGCGCCGGATCGGCCCCGCTGGCGACGGCCACCGCGACCGGCTCCGCCACCGGCGTGGCGTCTTCGCCCGCCGGGCGCGCACCGGCGAGCGTCGCCTTCAGCGCGTCGTCGTCGGAAATTCGGCGACTGACCACCGGCACCGGCTCGCCACGACGGCGACCGCGCAGGGCGAACACCAGCCCGCCCAGCAGCAGCACGCCGCCGCCGCCGAGCACATAGGGGTTGAGGTACCACGGAGCTGCCGCGGCCGGCGCCGCGGCGGCCGCGGCCGGAGCCGCATCGGCATCGGCGGCGGGCGCCGAGTCATTCGCCTCGGCCCGCTGCCGGGCAAGGCGTGCCTGCAGGGCCTTCATGCGGCTGTTCTGCATCTGGATCAGGCGCTGGCTGTCGGCCTGCTGGGCCTCGAGATCGTTGATCTGCGAGCGCAGTTCGGCGATCTCGGCCTCGCGCGCGGCCAGGTCCTCGCGGGCCTGCGTCAGCTCGGCGCGCAGTTCGCTGCCGCCGCCCGATTCGCTGGCGCCGGACTGCGCGGCGCGGGCCGCCACGCGGTCTCCGGCGGGCGGAACGATCTCGAGCCGGCCCTCGGCCGGAGTCCGGGCGGCGGGCGCGGCCGGGCGTGCCGGCGCCGGAGCGGCCGCCGGTTCCGGGGCAGGCGCCGTCGCGATCGACTCCGCAGGCTGCGGTACCGGTGCACGCCGGGAGTTCCATGCATTGGCCTGTTCGCGCACCAGCAGGGCGGCCTCGGCCTCGCCAAGGGTGACGATCTCTTCGCGCGGCGGAATGCGCAGCACCGCGCCTTCCTTGAGCAGGTTGATGTTGTCGTCGATGAAGGCGTCCGGGTTGGCCCGCTGCAACGCCAGCATCATCTGGTTGACGGTGACGGCCGATTCCTGGCGGGCGGTGTCGGCCAGCGTCCAGAGCGTCTGGCCTTCCTGCACCGGGCCCAGCGTCGGCTCGGCGGC
>JAKFCL010000130.1:0-3372 GCA_036676665.1 Arenimonas sp.
CAAGGACTACGAGTGCCTGTGCGGCAAGTACAAGCGCATGAAGCACCGTGGCGTGGTCTGCGAGAAGTGCGGCACGGAAGTGACGCTGGCCAAGGTGCGCCGCGAGCGCATGGGCCACATCGAGCTGGCCAGCCCGACCGCGCACATCTGGTTCCTCAAGTCGCTGCCGTCGCGCATCGGCCTGATGCTGGACATGACGCTTCGCGACATCGAGCGGATCCTGTACTTCGAGGCCTACGTGGTCATCGAGCCGGGCCTGACGACGCTCGACCGCGGCCAGCTGCTGACCGAGGAACAGTTCCTCACCGCCCGCCAGGAGCACGGTGACGACTTCGACGCCCTGATGGGCGCCGAGGCGGTCTACCAGCTGCTGCGTTCGCTGGACCTGAACTCCGAGCTGCTGCGCCTGAAGGAGGAGATCGCCGCGACGAACTCCGAGACCAAGCTCAAGCGCCTCACCAAGCGCATCAAGCTGGTCGAGGCCTTCCTCGAGTCGGGCAACCGTCCCGAGTGGATGGTGATGACGGTGCTGCCGGTGCTGCCGCCGGACCTGCGTCCGCTGGTGCCGCTGGACGGCGGCCGCTTCGCGACCTCCGACCTGAACGACCTGTACCGCCGCGTCATCAACCGCAACAACCGCCTCAAGCGCCTGCTCGAGCTCAACGCGCCCGACATCATCGTGCGCAACGAGAAGCGCATGCTGCAGGAATCGGTCGACGCCCTGATGGACAACGGCCGACGCGGCCGCGCCATCACCGGCACCAACAAGCGCCCGCTGAAGTCGCTGGCCGACATGATCAAGGGCAAGCAGGGCCGCTTCCGGCAGAACCTGCTGGGCAAGCGCGTCGACTACTCGGGCCGTTCGGTCATCGTGGTCGGCCCGACGCTGCGCCTGCACGAGTGCGGCCTGCCGAAGAAGATGGCGCTGGAGCTGTTCAAGCCCTTCATCTTCGCCAAGCTGCAGCGCCGTGGCCTCGCCACGACGATCAAGGCCGCCAAGAAGCTGGTCGAGCGCGAATCCGCCGAAGTCTGGGACATCCTGGAAGAGGTGATCCGCGAGCACCCGGTGCTGCTCAACCGCGCCCCGACCCTGCATCGCCTGGGCATCCAGGCGTTCGAGCCGGTGCTGATCGAGGGCAAGGCGATCCAGCTGCACCCGCTCGTCTGCACCGCGTTCAACGCCGACTTCGACGGTGACCAGATGGCCGTGCACGTCCCGCTGAGCCTCGAGGCACAGCTGGAAGCGCGCGCGCTGATGATGTCGTCGAACAACATCCTGTCGCCGGCCAACGGCGAGCCGATCATCGTGCCGACCCAGGACGTCGTCCTGGGCCTGTACTACATGACCCGCGCGCTGGAGAACAAGAAGGGCGAGGGCATGGCCTTCGCCAACGTCGCCGAGGTCAAGCGCGCGTACGACCACCGCGTGGTCGAGCTGCACGCCAAGGTTAAGGTCCGCATGAAGCAGACCGAGATCGACGACCAGGGCGTCCACACCGAGAAGACGTCCATCGTCGACACGACCGTGGGCCGGGCGCTGCTGGCCGAGATCCTGCCGGTCGGCCTGCCGTTCTCGCTGGCCAACACCGAGCTGACCAAGAAGAACATCAGCCGCCTGATCAACACCTGCTACCGCATGCTGGGCCTCAAGCACACGGTCATCTTCGCCGACCAGCTGATGTACACCGGCTTCGCCTACGCCACCCGCGCGGGCGTGTCGATCGGCATCGACGACATGATCATCCCGGACGCCAAGAAGAAGATCCTCGAAGGCGCCGAGTCCGAGGTGCTGGAGATCCAGGAGCAGTACCAGAGCGGCCTGGTCACCGCCGGCGAGCGCTACAACAAGGTCGTGGACATCTGGTCGCGCACCAACGAGCTCGTCGCCAAGGCGATGATGGAGTCGATCGGCACCGAGAAGGTGACGAACGCCAAGGGCGAGGTCATCGACCAGAAGTCGATGAACTCGGTCTACATCATGGCCGACTCCGGCGCCCGCGGTTCGCAGGCGCAGATCCGCCAGCTGGCGGGCATGCGCGGCCTGATGGCCAAGCCGGACGGCTCGATCATCGAGACGCCGATCACGGCGAACTTCCGTGAAGGCCTGAACGTGCTGCAGTACTTCATCTCGACCCACGGCGCCCGCAAGGGCCTCGCGGATACCGCGCTGAAGACCGCCAACTCCGGTTACCTGACCCGCCGCCTGGTCGACGTGGCGCAGGACGTGGTCGTCACCGAGCCCGATTGCGGTACGCACAACGGCCTGACGATGACCCCCATCGTCGAGGGCGGCGACGTCGTCGAGCCGCTGCGCGACCGCGTGCTCGGCCGCATCGTGGCCGAGGACGTCTACCTGCCGGGCAACGACGAGGATCCGATCGTCACCCGCAACGAGCTGTTGGACGAAGCGTGGGTCGACAAGCTCGAAGCCGCCGGCGTGCAGTCGATCAAGGTGCGCTCGGCGATCACCTGCGACAGCACCTTCGGCATCTGCGCGCACTGCTACGGCCGCGACCTGGCCCGTGGCCACATCGTCAACCACGGCGAGGCGGTCGGTGTCGTCGCCGCGCAGTCCATCGGCGAGCCCGGCACGCAGCTGACCATGCGTACGTTCCACATCGGCGGCGCGGCTTCGCGTGCGGCGGCGGTGGACAACATCACCGTCAAGACCACCGGCGCGGTGAAGTTCAACAACCTCAAGTACGTGCAGCACGCCAACGGCCACCTGGTGGCGGTGTCGCGCTCGGGCGAACTGTCGGTGCTGGACAACCATGGTCGCGAGCGCGAGCGCTACAAGCTGCCCTACGGCGCGATGATCAACGTCAAGGACGGGCAGGACGTCAAGGCCGGCAAGGTCGTGGCCAACTGGGATCCGCATAACCACCCGATCGTGTCGGAAGTGGCCGGCTTCGTCCGCTTCATCGACTTCGTCGACGGCGTCACCGTCATCGAGAAGACCGACGACCTGACCGGCCTGACGGCGCGCGAGATCACCGATCCCAAGCGCCGCGGTTCGCAGGGCAAGGACCTGCGCCCGATCGTCCGCATCGTCGACGGCAAGGGCAAGGACCTGAACATCCCGGGCACCGACCTGCCGGCGCAGTACCTGCTGCCGCCGCGCTCGGTCGTCAACCTGCAGGACGGCGCGCCCGTCGGCGTGGGCGACGTGGTGACCAAGGTGCCGCAGGAAGCCTCCAAGACCCGCGATATCACGGGCGGCCTGCCGCGCGTGGCCGACCTGTTCGAGGCCCGCAAGCCGAAGGACCCGGCGATCCTCGCCGAGGTCTCCGGCATCATCAGCTTCGGCAAGGACACCAAGGGCAAGCAGCGCCTGATCATCAAGGATGCCGACGGCAACGAGCACGAAGAGCT
>JAKFCL010000131.1:0-8716 GCA_036676665.1 Arenimonas sp.
CGGGTCCACCGGCAGCGGCGAGGCCAGCAGGCGCTCGACGTAACCGTCGAGCGACAGGCCGGCGCTGCGCAGCAGGCGGTAGTCCCAGATCGAATGCAGGTTGGTGCCGTCGCCCTCGCGATGGCGGGCGCCGCGGCCGCGGTAGTTGATCTGGAACTCGTTGCCGCCGCGATCGTCGCCGAAGCCGGCATGCATCGGCTGGTGCACGTCGCCGACGAAGTGCACGAGGAACTTCAGTGCGTCGCGGCGCTCGGCCTGCGGCTTGCGGGGATCGGCGAGGATCGCGCGCTGCGCGGCGATGGCCGCGACCACGCAGTCGCCGCCCGGGCAGTCGCGCGCGGGTTCGTAGCGGCAGTCGGCACCCCGCGGGAAATTGAGGTAATGCCAGCGCCGGCTGCGCTTTCCGAGCACGCTGGACGGGTCTTCGCGGATCTCGTCGGCCCAGCCGGCGACGCCTGCCAGCGTCGGTTCGGCCTCGCCGGCGAGCAGCTGCGTCACCGCCGCCCGGGTCGTCGGCGAGAGCTGCCGCTCGGCCAGTTCGCCGACCAGGCGATGGCCTTCCAGGCTCCAGCCGAAGGCCGGCAGCGACAGCGAGAACAGCAGGATCGAACCGAGCAGGCGCTTCATGGACGCCAGCTTAGACGGGCGTCCATGAATCCCGCCAGACGTCAGAACGCCCAGACGAACGCCGCGCCGTAGACGAGCGGGTCGATCCGCACGCTGCCGAGGTCCGCGCCATCCACCGACACGTCGGTGTCGATGTCGATCCAGCGGGCATCCAGCCGCACCCAGCGGTTGCCGCCGTCGCCGACCGCGATGTCGATGCCGGCGTGGGCCGCCAGGCCCCAGGAATTGTCCAGCGACAGGTCGGTGCCGTCGATCGGTCCGCGGGTTTCCTCGTCGAAGAACGTGGTGAAGTTGATGCCGGCCCCCAGGAACGGCGACACCCGGCCCTCGCCGAAGTGGTACTGCAGGCTCAGCGTCGGCGGCAGCTGCTGCACGGTGGCGGCGTGCACGCCGTCGAGTTCGATGTCGTGCTCGAACGGCCAGGCCGCCAGCAGTTCCACGCCCAGTCGCGGAGCCAGGAAATACTCGGCGGTCACGGTCGGCCGGACGCTGTCGTCGACATCGACGGCCAGGGCACCTCCGGCCAGCGAGCCGTTGCCGGACGTCGGCGCGACCACATGGGCGCCGACCGAGAATTGCCAGTCGCCGGCGTCGGCGGCCTGGGCGGGAAGGCTGGCCAGGGCCAGCAGGAGAAGCGGCAGGGCAGGGCGCATCGGGTAGCTCCGTGGATGACTGCGGCCATTTTCGAGGCCGTGCCGCGGCCGACGCTTGAGGCAGGTCAAATCGCCCCTCGGGGTGGGCCGCGGCCGCCGGGGTTGCTAAAATGCCGGGCTTCCCACCCCACGCAACCCGGCCCGCGCCGGTCCAGGAGAGTCCATGACCATCAAGGTCGCCATCAACGGGTACGGCCGCATCGGCCGCAACATCCTGCGCGCACTGTACGAAGCGGGCCGCACCCACGAGATCCGCATCGTCGCGATCAACGACCTGGGCGACGCGCAGACCAACGCGCACCTGACCCGGTACGACACCGCCCACGGCCGTTTCAACGCCGAGGTGGCGGTGGACGGCGACCACATGGTCGTCAACGGCGACCGCATCCGCGTCTGCGCCGAGCGCGACCCGGCGAAGCTGCCGTGGGGCGAGCTGGGCGTCGACGTCGTGTTCGAGTGCACCGGCCTGTTCACCACGAAGGCCAAGGCCGGCGCGCACCTGACCGCCGGCGCGAAGAAGGTGGTCATCTCCGCCCCGGGCGGCGCCGACGTCGACAACACGATCGTGTTCGGCGTCAACCACGGCACCCTGAAGGCGTCCGACACCGTCATCTCGAACGCGTCCTGCACCACCAACTGCCTGGCGCCGCTGGCCAAGGTGCTCAACGAGAAGATCGGCATCGTGCACGGGCTGATGACGACGATCCACGCCTACACCAACGACCAGGTGCTGACCGACGTCTACCACAGCGACCTGCGCCGCGCCCGCAGCGCGACGATGTCGCAGATCCCGACCAAGACCGGCGCCGCCGCCGCGGTCGGCCTGGTGCTGCCGGAACTCAACGGCAAGCTCACCGGCTTCTCGATGCGCGTGCCGACGATCAACGTCTCCTTCGTCGACCTGTCGTTCGTCGCCGCCCGCGAAACCACCAAGGCGGAGATCGACGCCGCGGTCAAGGAAGCCAGCGAAGGCGCGCTGAAGGGCGTGCTCGGCTTCAACGACCAGCCGCTGGTGTCGGTGGATTTCAACCACGACCCGCGCAGCTCCGTCTACGACAGCACGCTGACCCAGGTCATGGGCGGCACGCTGGTCAAGGTCGGCGCCTGGTACGACAACGAATGGGGTTTCTCCAACCGCATGCTCGACACCACGCTGGCGCTGATGGCCGCGAAGTAAGCGCGATTCGTCTCACGGACGGGGCCCCGGGAAACCGGGGCCTTTTCGTTTCGGCGCCGTCGGCGGATTCGCCGGCCCGGCGGGCTCATGCCGCCCGGCGCGCGCTCCACAGGGCCACGGCGAGCTTGCCGACCGCCAGCAGCGAGAAATACAGCACGCCCATCGCGACGACGCGATGCGGCTCGTCGACCCACAGGCCGCCCCCGGCCTCGCCGAGGCCGAACCGCGGCTGCAGCGACGCCGGCATGCCCAGCGTCGGCACGTCGGGCACGACGGTCGCGCCGCAGGCGAACAGGTAGGCGGCGACCGACGCCGCCCACGCCGCCATCAGCCCCATCATCCGGTCCTCGGCGGCGATGTGGCGGTTGACCCGCGCCGCCATCGTCTCCTCGTCGTCCCCCGCGGCAGGCGCGTCGCGGCGGACCCAGAGGAACTTGCCGACCACCAGCCACGCGAACGCCAGCAGCGGCCACCATTCGCCGAACGACCAGGCGAACGCGCCGATCATCAGCACGTAGAACAGGGAAAGCGCGGCGATCGCCGCCCAGCGCGGGCCGCGCGCCATCATGTCGGGCTGGTGCACCAGCGCGGTGAAGAATCCGGTCGCGTGGATCAGGAAGAATTCGACCAGCATCGTCAGCATCGCCGTCTTCACCGACAGCGCGCCGAACACGAACGGGTTCACCCACACGGCCAGGAACATGGCGGCGGTGAGCGCGTCCGGCAGCGCCGCCCAGGCGGTCGCGCCGGCGCGCGGGCTCACGGCGTGTCGTCGTCGATGTCGATGCCGGCGCCGGCCGCGGAGCGGCGCAGGCGGTCGTGCACCGCGACCCAGGCCTCGCCGTCCGGTGGCCGTTCGACCAGAAGCAGGTTGGCGCCGCGGGTGTCGAGCTCGCGCAGCGCGGCGTACAGGCCGTGCGCGTAGGCCACGGCCTCCGCCGGCAGCGCCAGGCCCGGCAGCGCCGGCGGCATTTCCTGCATCGCCAGCACCGCGATGCGCTTGCCGAAGGCCTGCTGCTGCTGCGCCTCGGCGACCAGCGCCGGCCGCGGCAGCAGCAGCAGCGGCGTGCGCGGCGCGTAATGCGCTTCCAGCGTGCCCGAGGCACGCGGGCTGTGCGCGCCGGGGCCGTCGAGCACCGGCCCGATCACGGCCTCGAGGCGGTCGCGGCCGATCATGCCGGGGCGCAGGATGCGGGCGCCGTCGCCGGACAGGTCGACGATCGTGCTCTCGATGCCGACGTCGCAATCGCCGCCATCGAGCACCACCGGCACCGCATCGGCGAATTCCTCGCGCACATGCGCCGCGGTGGTCGGGCTGATGCGGCCGAAGCGGTTGGCCGACGGCGCCGCGAGCCCGCCGCCGAACGCGCGCAGCACCGCCAGCGCCAGCGGATGCGCCGGGCAGCGCAGCCCGACGGTCGCCTGGCCGCCGGTGACCTCGTCGGGCACGTGCGGCTGCCGCTTCAGGATCAGGGTCAGCGGCCCGGGCCAGAACGCCGCCGCCAGCGCCCTTGCGGCGGCCGGCACGTCGACCGCCCAGTCGTCGATCGCCGCGGCGTCGGCGATGTGCACGATCAGCGGATGATCCGCCGGCCGGCCCTTGAGTTCGAAGATGCGGCGCACGGCCGCCGGCCGCGAGGCGTCGGCCGCCAGGCCGTAGACCGTCTCGGTCGGCAGCCCGATCGCCTCGCCGCGGCGCAGCGCGGCGACGGCGTCGGCGATGGCGGCCGCGCTGTTCACGTCGCGGCCGGGAAGTCCGCCCGCAGCAGGCCGTAGATGTACGAGTCGCTGACCTCGCCATCCACCCGCCAGCGGTTGCGCAGCAGGCCCTCGCGCCGGAAGCCGAGGCGCTCGAGCAGCTTCCACGAGGCTTCGTTGCGCGGATCGACATCGGCTTCGATGCGCTCCAGGCCGAGCTCGGCGAACGCATGGGTGATCACGCAGCGCAGCGCCTCGCCGGCCAGTCCCTGGCCCTGGCGGGCGCGCACCAGCGAATAGCCGATCTCGGCGCGTCGATGCGGACCGCTGAGCGAGAACAGGGTCGTCGTGCCGATCAGCTTGTCGCTGTCGCGTTCGGCCACGGCCCACGCGTACACCGACGGCGCTTCCATCGCCTGCCGTGCCGCCAGGTAGGCGTGCGCCTGCGCCAGGTCGGTCCACGCGGCGAAGCTCCAGTAGCGGGTGACCTCGGGATCGCCGTAGATCGCGAAGATCGCGCGGGCGTCGTCGGCGCGGTAGGGACGCAGGCGCAGGCGCTCGCTTTCCAGCGTCGGGGGGCCGTCCGGGACGGTCGGCAGGGCGGGGGCGGGCGGGGTCGGCATCATTGCGCATTCTCCCACGCGCCACGCCGGTTTGCCGGCGGGGTGCCGGGCGGGGGAAAATCGGGTTTTCCCGAATCCGGAGCTGCCGATGACGATCCTCCGCATGGCCGACCTCGACCTGGCCGGCAAGCGCGTGCTGATCCGCGAGGACCTCAACGTGCCGGTCAAGGACGGCCGCATCACGTCCGAACAGCGCATCACCGCCGCGCTGCCGACGATCCGGCTGGCGCTGGAGAAGGGCGCCGCGCTGATGGTGACCTCGCACCTGGGCCGGCCGAAGGAGGGCGTCTGGAGCGAGGCCGATTCGCTGGCGCCGGTCGCCGCGCGCCTGGGCGAACTGCTCGGCCGCGACGTGCCGCTGGTGCGCGACTGGGTCGACGGCGTCGCCGTGCAGCCCGGCCAGCTCGTGCTGCTGGAGAACTGCCGCATGAACGTCGGCGAGGGCGCCGACGACGAGGCGCTGAGCCGCAAGTACGCCGCGCTGTGCGACGTGTTCGTCATGGACGCGTTCGGCACGGCGCACCGCGCGCAGGCGTCGACGCACGGCGCGATCCGATTCGCCAGGGTCGCCTGCGGCGGCCCGCTGCTGATGGCCGAGCTCGACGCGCTCGCCAACGCGCTGGAAAAGCCGGCGCGACCGCTGCTGGCGATCGTCGCGGGCTCCAAGGTCAGCACCAAGCTCGAGCTGCTGTCCAACCTCGTCGCGCGCGTCGACCAGCTGATCGTCGGCGGCGGCATCGCCAACACCTTCCTCGCCGCGCTCGGCCACCCGGTCGGCAAGTCGCTGTGCGAAGCGGACCTGCTCGACACCGCCCGGCAGATCATCGCCGACGCGAAGGCGCGCGGCGCCGACATCCCGCTGCCGACCGACGTGGTGGTCGCGCCGGCGTTCGCCGCCGACGCGCCGGCGACGGTGAAGCCGGTGGCCGCGGTCGGCCCCGACGACATGATCCTGGACATCGGGCCGGACACCGCCGCGCGTTACGCGCAGCTGATCCAGCAGGCCGGCACCGTCGTCTGGAACGGGCCGGTCGGCGTGTTCGAATTCGACGCGTTCGGCGAAGGCACGAAGACGCTGGCGAAGGCGATCGCCGACTCGCCGGCCTTCTCGATCGCCGGCGGCGGCGACACCCTGGCCGCGGTCGACAAGTACGGCGTCGAGCACGGCATCAGCTACATCTCGACCGGTGGCGGCGCGTTCCTCGAATTCCTCGAGGGCAAGGAGCTGCCGGCCGTCACCGCGCTCAAGGCGCGCGCCGCCTGACATGGCGACGCTGTTCTTCGACCTCGACGGCACGCTGATCGACTCGGCCGTCGGGATCACCCGCTGCGTCGCGCACGCGCTGCAGCGGATGGGCGAGCCGGTGCCGCCCGACAGCGCGCTGCGGGCCTGGATCGGTCCGTCGCTGCGCACCAGCTTCGCGCCGATCCTCGGCGACGCCGGGCGCACCGAGCAGGCCGTGCTGCATTACCGCGAACGTTTCGAGGAACACGGCTGGCGCGAGCACGAGGTCTACGCGGGCATCGGCGCCGCCATCGCCGCGCTCGCCGCCGATGGCCACCGCCTGCTGGTGGTTACCGCCAAGAACGAACCGCATGCGCGCCGAATCGTCGCCCACCTGCCGTTCGGCCACCATTTCGCCGACATCGTCGGCGCGACCGAATGCGGAAGCATCAGCGACAAGCCCGAGCTGATCGGCGAGGCGCTGCGCCGCCTCGGCATCGCCGCCGACGGCGTGGTGATGGTCGGCGATCGGCGCATGGACATCGAGGGCGCCCGCCACCACGGCATGGCGTCGGTGGGCGTGCTCTGGGGTTTCGGCGGCGAAGCCGAACTGCGCGCCGCCGGCGCGACGGCGCTGGCGGATGCACCGGCGCGGCTGCGCGCGACGCTGCAATCGATTGCAGTGCCGGCGACCGGCTGATCGGCCGCCGCGAAGGGCTTGGCCGGCAGGTCGCTGTGCTAGTTTCATCCTTCCCGCATCCCAGCCCCGACGACATGACCGAGCACGTCCTGCGCCGCACCAAGATCCTCGCCACCCTCGGCCCCGCCACCGACGCCCCGGGCGTGCTCGACGAACTCGTGCGCGCCGGTGTCAACGTCGTGCGGCTGAACTTCTCCCACGGCACGCCGGAACACCATGGCGCGCGGGTGGCCGCGATCCGCGAGGCCGCCGCCCGGCAGGGCCGCGAGGTCGGCATCCTGGCCGACCTGCAGGGCCCGAAGATCCGCATCGAGAAGTTCGAGGAAGACAAGGTGCTGCTGCGCGCCGGCCAGGAGTTCACGCTGGTGTGCCGGGCCGACGCGCCACTGGGCGACGCGCGCCAGGTCGGCGTGAGTTATCTGGGCCTGGTCCACGACGTGCATCCGGGCGACACCCTGCTGCTCGACGACGGCCTGATGGCCGTCGAGGTGGTGGCGATCGAGGGCGAGCGCATCCACACCCGCGTGCTCACCGACGGCGTGCTGTCCAACCGCAAGGGCCTCAACCGGCTCGGCGGCGGCCTGTCGCTGGGCGCGCTGACCGAGCAGGACAAGGAACACATCCGGATCGCGGCCGAACTGGGTGTGGACTTCATCGCCGTGTCGTTCTGCCGGTCCGCGGCCGACATGGACGAGGCGCGGGCGCTGGCGCGCGCCGCCGGCAGCGACGCCTTCCTGGTCGCCAAGATCGAGCGCGCCGAGGCGATCGAGAACCTGGTGGAGATCACCGAGGCCTCCGATGTGGTGATGGTCGCCCGCGGCGACCTCGGCGTGGAGATCGGCGATGCCGAACTGCCGGGCCTGCAGAAGAAGATCATCCGCACCGCGCTCGAGCTCAACAAGGTGGTGATCACGGCCACGCAGATGCTGCAGTCGATGGTCGACAACCCGATCCCGACCCGCGCCGAGGTGCTGGACGTCGCCAACTCGGTCATCGACGGCACCGATGCGGTGATGCTGTCGGCCGAAACCGCCTCGGGCACCTACCCGGTGAAGGCGGTGGAGGCGATGGTGCGCATCTGCCTGGGCGCCGAACGCCAGTTCGACCACGACACCGATTTCGAGAAGGCGCCGCGCAACCTGCAGCGCGCCGACCAGGCGATCGCGATGGCGGCGATGTTCCTGGCCGAGCACATCAAGGTCCGGGCGATCCTGGCGATGACCGAATCGGGCGGCACGGCCCGCTACCTGTCGCGCTTCCGCTCGGCGGTGCCGATCTACGGCCTGTCCCGCCACGATGGTTCGCGCCGGCGCATGGCGATGATCCGCGACGTGTTTCCGATCAACTTCAACAGCGAAGGCATGGCCACCCGCGAGGCGGCCCGCCGCGCCGTGAAGCAGCTGCACGACCTGGGCCTGCTGGCCGAGGGCGACAGCGTGATGATCACCAGCGGCGACCACATGGAACTGCACGGCGCCACCAACACGCTGCGCCTGCTCAAGGTCGGCCCCTCGGGCCAGGCCGAGGGCCTCGGCGACCTGTAGTGCGATCGTGACGCCGGGTCGTTTCCCGGCGATGGGGCGAATCACGAGAGGTCCCGTTCCGGGGACGCCGTGAATCCATCCATGGAGGCTCATCGAAAACATCCGTGTTTTCGATGCCCCGGCCCGTGACCTCTCGCACTTCGCCCCGTGGACCCTGCTGGCGGCGACACGATCGACTCCGTCGGGCTCAAGTCCTTGCGCCAGGTCCTGCATGGAGGAAAGCCCCCTTGGTAAGGGGGCGCGCCGACAGGCGCGGGGATTGGAGGTTATGAACCCGGGGCCCGCGATTCGCGCAGCGAATCGTGGGGGCTCGCCGGCGAATGCCGGAGAGCCGGGTATAATCGCCGGCTTCCAGAAGCCACCCCAGGAACCGCCCCCATGAGTATCGACCAGCTCGCCGCAATCGCCCAGGCCATGGTGGCCCCGGGCAAGGGCATCATCGCGATCGACGAGTCCAACGCCACGATCA